>NZ_JBFUIR010000021.1:0-68278 GCF_056401755.1 Pseudomonas sp. P4_D7
CTCCTACTTTGGTTTGTGCGTTACGAGGCGATCAATTGGCGCAGGACGTAATGCAGGATCCCGCCCGACTTGAAGTACTCCACCTCATTCAACGTATCGATCCGGCACAACACCTCGATCTTCTCCTGGCGCCCGTCCTCACGGGTGATCAGCAGCGGCAGATTCATCCGCGGTGTCAGCTCGACGCCGGTCAGACCCTGGATTTCAAAGGTTTCCTTGCCGGTGAGATTGAGGCTCTTGCGGTTCTGATCAAGCTTGAACTGCAGCGGCAACACGCCCATGCCCACCAGATTGGAACGGTGAATTCGCTCGAAGCTTTCCGCGATCACCGCTTTGACCCCCAGCAGATTGGTGCCTTTGGCCGCCCAGTCACGGCTAGAGCCGGTGCCGTATTCCTGTCCGGCAACCACCACCAGCGGCGTTCCCGAAGCCTGATACTTCATCGCCGCGTCGTAGATCGCCAGTTTTTCGCCGGTCGGAATGTAGATCGTGTTGCCACCTTCTTCACCGCCGAGCATTTCGTTGCGAATACGGATGTTGGCGAAGGTGCCGCGCATCATCACTTCATGATTGCCGCGACGTGAGCCGTAGGAGTTGAAGTCCCGTGGCTCCACGCCTTTTTCGCGCAAATAACGCCCGGCCGGGCTGTCGGCCTTGATGTTGCCGGCGGGGGAGATATGGTCGGTGGTCACCGAATCACCCAGCAGGGCCAGCACCCGTGCACCTTTGACATCCTTGATTTCAGGCAACGGGCCGGAAATGTCGTCGAAAAATGGCGGATGCTGGATGTAAGTCGAATCGTCCTGCCACACATACGTCGCCGCTTGCGGCACTTCGATGGCTTGCCACTGTTCATCACCGGCGAACACTTCGGCGTATTCCTTGTGGAACATTGCCGTACTGACCTGATTGACCGCGTCGGCGATCTCTTTACTGGTCGGCCAGATATCGCGCAGGTACACCGGATTGCCTTGCTGATCTTCGCCCAGCGGTTCGCTGCTGATGTCGCTGCGCACGCTGCCGGCCAGGGCATAGGCGACCACCAGCGGCGGTGAGGCCAGCCAGTTGGTTTTCACCAATGGATGCACGCGGCCTTCGAAGTTGCGGTTGCCGGAGAGCACGGAGGCGACGGTGAGGTCAGCTTTCTGGATGGCTTTCTCGATCGGCTCCGGCAGTGGCCCGGAGTTGCCGATGCAAGTGGTGCAGCCATAGCCGACCAGGGAAAAGCCGAGCTGATCGAGGTATTGCGTCAACCCCGCAGCCTTGTAGTAGTCGGTGACCACTTTCGAACCCGGTGCCAGCGAACTCTTCACCCAAGGTTTGCGGGTCAGACCTTTTTCCACCGCTTTTTTCGCCAGCAGGCCGGCGGCCATCATCACGCTCGGGTTCGAGGTGTTGGTGCAAGACGTGATCGCGGCGATGACCACGGCGCCGTTTTTCAGGCGATAAGTGTGGCCTTCATATTCATATTCGGTTTCGCCGACCAGATCGGCATTGCCCACCGCGACACCGCCACCGCCTTCACTTTCCAGACGTCCTTCTTCTTTACTGGTGGGTTTGAATTGCAGATCCATGAAGTCGCTGAACGCTTGTGCGACATTCGGCAGCGAAACGCGATCCTGCGGGCGTTTTGGCCCTGCGAGGCTTGCTTCGACGCTGCCCATGTCCAACGCCAGGCTGTCGGTGAACACCGGCTCTTGACCGGGCAGACGCCACAGGCCTTGAGCCTTGGTGTACGCCTCGACCAGTTTCACCACTTCCGGTGGCCGCCCGGACAGGCGCAGGTATTCCAGCGTTACGTCGTCAACGGGGAAGAAACCGCACGTCGCGCCATATTCCGGGGCCATGTTGGCGATGGTCGCGCGGTCGGCCAGCGGCAGGTCGGCGAGGCCGTCACCGTAGAACTCGACGAACTTGCCGACCACACCTTTCTTGCGCAGCATTTGCGTGACGGTCAGCACCAGGTCGGTGGCCGTGATGCCTTCCTTGAGCTTGCCGGTCAGTTTGAAACCGATCACTTCCGGAATCAGCATCGACACCGGTTGCCCGAGCATCGCCGCTTCGGCTTCGATCCCGCCGACGCCCCAGCCGAGTACGCCGAGACCATTGATCATGGTGGTGTGCGAGTCGGTGCCGACCAACGTGTCGGGGAACGCGTAGGTGCGGCCGTCCTCATCCTTGGTCCACACGGTGCGGCCGAGGTATTCGAGGTTGACCTGGTGACAGATACCGGTACCCGGCGGCACCACGCTGAAATTGTCGAAAGCGCTCTGGCCCCAACGCAGGAAGGCGTAACGTTCGCCATTGCGCTGCATTTCGATGTCAACGTTCTGCTCGAACGCGCTGGCGGTGGCGAACTTGTCGACCATCACCGAGTGGTCGATCACCAGATCCACCGGCGACAACGGATTGATTCGCTGCGGATCGCCACCGGCCTTGGCCATCGCCGCACGCATGGCGGCAAGGTCGACCACGGCGGGCACGCCGGTAAAGTCCTGCATCAACACCCGGGCAGGGCGGTATTGAATCTCGCGGTCGGAGCGGCGCTCCTTGAGCCAGGCGGCAATCGCCTTGAGGTCGGCGCCGGTGACCGTTTTTTCATCTTCCCAGCGCAGCAGGTTTTCCAGCAGGACTTTCAGCGACATGGGCAGCTTGTCGAGGTCGCCCAGGCTTTTGGCGGCATCCGGCAAACTGAAATAGTGGTAGGTCTTGTCATCGATTTGCAGGGTTTTGAGCGTTTTCAGACTATCGAGGGACGGCATTACGATCACTCCTTTGAATCCGCACGGCTACGGATTGAGGGGACGAATAGAGCTTTAAACCTAGCCCTGTTTTAGGTAGCTGGCTAATAACTGGACTCTATGAGCGGAACCAAGGTTCCGACATCGGCTATCATGCGCCGGTTTTCGTGACAGGCTTTGCTGCAACGCAAGGCCTGAGCATCGCGCGGCGGCCGAATGATCGCCCGCTGCCCAGGAGTAAGAATGAACACCCTATTCATGCATTGCCGGCCAGGCTTCGAAGGCGAAGTCTGTTCGGAGATTTCCGACCTCGCCGCGCAACTCAACGTGGCCGGCTACGCCAAGGCCAAAGCGGCTACCGCCTGCGCCGAGTTTGTCTGCACCGAAGAAGACGGCGCCGAGCGCCTGATGCGCGGTCAGCGTTTCGCTGAATTGATCTTCCCGCGCCAGTGGGCGCGCGGGGTTTTCATCGATTTGCCGGAAACCGACCGCATCAGCGTGATCCTCGCGCACATGGCCGGATTCCCGGTGTGCGGCAGCCTGTGGCTGGAAGTCGTCGACACCAACGACGGCAAGGAACTGTCGAATTTCTGCAAGAAATTCGAAGGCCCGCTGCGCAAGGCCCTGACCGGCGCCGGCAAACTGGTGGATGACGCCAGCAAACCGCGTCTGCTGCTGACCTTCAAGAGCGGTCGTGAAGTGTTTCTCGGCATGGCCGATGCCGGCAATTCGGCGATGTGGCCGATGGGCATTCCGCGGCTGAAGTTCYCGCGTGAAGCACCGAGCCGTTCGACGCTGAAGCTGGAAGAGGCATGGCACCACTTTATCCCGCGTGATCAGTGGGAGGATCGTCTGCACAGCGACATGACCGGCGTTGACCTCGGCGCCGCGCCGGGCGGCTGGACCTGGCAACTGGTCAATCGCGGCATGCTGGTGACCGCGATCGACAACGGCCCGATGGCTGAAAGTCTGATGGATACCGGACTGGTTCAGCATTTGATGGCAGACGGTTTCACCTTCAAGCCCAAGCAACCGGTGGACTGGATGGTCTGCGACATCGTCGAGAAGCCGGCGCGCAATGCCGCGATGCTGGAAGAGTGGATCGGCGAGGGGCATTGCCGCGAGGCGGTGGTCAATCTGAAACTGCCGATGAAGCAGCGTTACGCCGAGGTGAAGCGTTTGCTCGAACGCATTGCCGATGGTTTCAAGGCACGCGGGATCAAGGTCGATATCGGCTGCAAACAGCTGTATCACGACCGCGAAGAAGTGACCTGCCATTTGCGCCGTCACGACACCAAGAAAGCCAAATCCCGCTGACACAACACATAACCCCTGTAGGAGTGAGCCTGCTCGCGAAAGCGCTGCGTCATTCAGCATTGATGTTGGCTGACACTACGCCATCGCGAGCAGGCTCACTCCTACAGGGGTGTGGCGTAACGCCACAGATGACCGAATACCCGGCAATGCGCGACAATGCCGGCCAGTTTCAGGAGTTAATCATGAGTGAAATGATCGATACCCCGGTCGACGGCACCCTCGACGCCACCGGTCTCAATTGCCCGGAGCCGGTGATGATGCTGCACCAGCACATTCGTGATCTGGTGCCCGGCGGCCTGCTCAAAGTGATCGCCACCGATCCCTCGACCAAGCGCGATATTCCCAAGTTCTGCGTGTTTCTCGACCATGAACTGGTGAGCCAGCACGAAGAGGCCGGTACTTATCTGTACTGGATCCGCAAAAAGTCCTGATCAAAGGCAAAAAAAAGACCTGCATCTGCAGGTCTTTTTTTATGGGCGATCAACCCGCCGAGCGACTGATCCGAATACGCTTGCGCGCACTGCGCGTCAGGCGAATCGACAGCATCAACGCCGCACAGCTCAAGCCCACGATCAAACCCTGCCACAAACCACTCGGGCCGCGTGGCTCGCCGAGCCAGTCGGTCAGACCAAGGGCGTAACCCACCGGCAAACCAATGCCCCAGTAGGCGAACAGGGTCAGGATCATGGTCACGCGCGTGTCCTGATAGCCACGCAGCGCGCCGGCGGCGGTGACCTGGATCGCGTCGGAAAACTGGAACAGCGCCGAATACACAATCAGCATCGCCGCGATGTGAATCACCGTCGGGTCAGCGGTGTAGATTGCCGCAATCGGCTCGCGCAGCAACAGCATCATGCTCGCCGACAGGCAGGCGTACGCCAGCGCGGTGCCCATGCCGACACCGGCAGCAAACCGCGCCTCGCGTGGTTCTTCGCGGCCCAGCGCCTGACCGACACGCACGGTAACGGCCATGCCCAGCGAATACGGAATCATGAACACCAACGAACTGACGTTCAGCGCAATCTGGTGCCCGGCCACTACAGTGGCGCCGAGGCTGCCGATCAGCAGGGCGATCACGGCAAAAATGCTCGACTCGGCAAACACGGCGATACCGATTGGCAGACCAATCGCCAGCAGACGCTTGATCACTGTCCATTGTGGCCAGTCGAAACGGCTGAAGATTTCGCTCGAACGATAGGCCGGTGCCCAGCGCTCATAACCGGCCAGCCCCAGCGCCATCACCCACATCACGATGGCCGTGGCCCAACCGCAACCGACGCCGCCCATCGCCGGCACACCGAAATGGCCATAGATGAAGATGTAGTTCAGCGGAATGTTCAGCGCCAGACCGCACAGGCCCAGCACCATGGCAGGACGCGTACGGCCGATGCCGTCACTGGTGCAGCGCAGTACGTGATAGAAAGCCACCGCCGGCAGACCACTGGCGATGCCGTGCAGGTATTGCATGCACGGGCCGATCAACTCGGGATCGACCTTCATCAGGTGCAGCACCGGCTCGGCGGCCACCAGCATGGCGGTGGCGATCAGTCCGACCACCAGCGCCAGCCACAACGCCTGACGGACGATAGGGCCGATTTCGCTGTGGGTACCGGCGCCGAAGCGCTGAGCGACTTTCGGCGTGGTCGCCAGCAGGGTGCCGGTCATCAGCAGGAACACCGGCACCCAGATCGAGTTGCCCAGCGCCACCGCTGCCAGATCCTTTGGCCCGACGCGGCCAGCCATCACCGCGTCGACGAAGCCCATGGCCGTAGTCGCCAGTTGCGCGATGATGATCGGCAATGCCAGGGCGAGCAGGTTCTTGAACTCCAGGCGAATCCGCGCGGGGCGAGTGAGGGAGACGGCGACAGGTTGATCAGTTACAGAATTCACGGGAAAAACGTCCACAGCTGTTGATGCGCAAGGCGCCGCATTCTACGCCGCTGACGCCTTGGTCAGGAAAAATCCTCTGTTGCGGATTTGTAAGCGCAAAGCCCGCTGGCCCGGCGACCGATCTGCACCTAAACTGCCGATCCGCCTAAGGAGCCCGCCATGCTGATTGTTGCCGACGAAAATATCCCGCTGCTCGATGCCTTTTTTGCCGGTTTCGGCGAGATCCGCCGGGTGCCGGGCCGTTCCATCGACTGTGCGACGGTCGCGCAGGCCGACGTGTTACTCGTGCGCTCGGTGACCAACGTCAACCGCACGTTGCTTGAGGGCAGCAAGGTGCGCTTTGTCGGTACCTGCACGATCGGCACTGATCATCTGGATCTCGACTACTTCAATGAGGCCGGTATCACCTGGTCGAGTGCGCCCGGCTGCAATGCCCGTGGTGTGGTCGATTATGTGCTGGGCAGTCTGATGACCCTCGCCGAAATCGAAGGTGTCGATCTCACTCAGCGGACTTATGGTGTCGTCGGCGCCGGTGAGGTGGGAGGGCGCCTGATCAAGGTGCTGAAAGAGTTGGGCTGGAATGTCAAAGTCTGCGATCCGCCGCGTCAGGCTGCCGAGGGCGGCGATTACGTGAGCCTTGAGCAAATCATTGAGCAGTGTGACGTAATCAGTCTGCACACACCGCTGACACGCAGCGGCGTTGGTGCGACTTGGCATCTGTTCGATCAGCAGCGTCTGCAGCAGCTCAAGCCAGGTGCATGGCTGATCAACGCGGCGCGTGGTCCGGTGGTGGATAACGCCGCGCTGCGCGAAGTGCTGCTGGAGCGTGAAGACCTGCAAGCCGTTCTCGATGTCTGGGAGGCCGAGCCTGAGGTTGATGTTGCATTGGCCGAGCTTTGCGTACTCGCCACTCCGCACATTGCCGGTTACAGCCTTGATGGCAAACAGCGCGGAACGGCGCAGATCTATCAGGCTTACTGCCAATTCATCGGCCAGCCAGCAAGCATTCAACTCAGTGAGCTGCTACCGGCGCCGTGGTTGTCGCAAGTGACCTTGCATGGCGACAGCGAGCCGGCCTGGGCGCTGGCGATGTTGTGCCGAGGCGTGTACGACCCGCGCCGTGATGATGCGGATTTTCGCCGCAGCCTCGTAGGTAATGTCGGCGAGCAGCGGGCGGCGTTCGACGTGCTACGCAAGCAGTATCCGGTGCGGCGCGAGATTGAAGGGCTGAAGGTGCGGATTGAAGGGGATTCGCCGGTGTTGGCGAAGATAGTCGCGGCGCTGGGGGCGGTGACGGTCTAGAAACCGAGTCGGCCGTTTCGCAAGCAGGCTCGCTCCCACATGGATCTCGCACTCACTGACGATCTCCTGTGGGAGCGAGCCTGCTCGCGAAGGTCGCGCCAAAAGTCCCCGGATCTGCAGGCAGAAAAAACCCGGCCAAAGGGGCCGGGTCAGGAAGACGGTGGCTATATCACTTTTGTTTGGCAGGCTTGACCAATCGCTTGTCCAGTTCGCGGCACGCGTCCTGGATCATGTCTTCGGTGATCGGTACTTCACGCCCATCCTTATCGATAATCGAGCAACCCAGAGGTTGGCCGGGCTTGGTGCGGATCACTTCAATCTTGTCATCGCTGCTGTGTTGCAAGGACATGGCCTGTCTCCTCATCAGGTTGTTTACCCAGATTAAAACCGCCACGTGACCAGGCTGTGACAGCGCCTTTCGATCCGTCATGAGCGGCCATTCCAGTCCAACAGAAATGACCGTTCGTCTCAACCTTGACGTTAGACCGATAGCAACTATGGCCTAGTCTTTGGGGGCATATTTAACCTGACTCATTGTGATTTACAGAGTTCCACCCCAAAGAAGGTTTACGCTAGCCCTTTCATCAACACGGATGTACACCTGAATGACCCCGAAGCTTTCTTCACGACACCGTCGCGCGCTGCGTCTGACCAGTCGATTTCTGGCCCCTTACCGCTGGCAGGTCATCGCTGCGCTGCTGGCGTTGATCGTTACGGCCGCCGTCACTTTGTCGATGGGGCAGGGGATCAAACTGTTGGTCGACCGGGGCTTCATGACTCAGTCGCCGCACCAGCTCAACCAGAGCATCGGCATCTTCATGTTGATGGTGCTGGGTCTGGCGGTGGGCACGTTTGCCCGGTTCTACTGGGTGTCGTGGATCGGCGAGCGCTGCGTGGCCGACATCCGCCGCGAGGTGTTCAACCATCTGGTCTATCTGCACCCCGGGTTCTACGAGAACAACCGCAGTTCCGAGATCCAGTCGCGGCTGACGGCCGACACGACGCTGTTGCAATCGGTGATCGGCTCGTCGTTGTCGATGTTCCTGCGCAACCTGTTGATGGTTATCGGTGGCGTCATCCTGCTGTTCGTGACCAATGCGAAACTCACCAGCATTGTGGTGATTGCCTTGCCGTTCGTGGTTGCACCGATCCTGATTTTCGGCCGGCGCGTGCGCAATCTGTCGCGGCTGAGCCAGGACCGGGTCGCCGATATCGGCAGCTATGTGTCGGAAACCCTCGGCCAGATCAAAACCGTGCAGGCCTACAACCACCAGGTCCAGGATGAGCGGCGTTTCGCGACGACGGTCGAGGACGCGTTTGACACCGCGCGAAAACGCATCTTTCAGCGTTCGTGGATGATCACCATGGTAATCGTGCTGGTGCTCGGCGCCGTGGCGGTGATGTTGTGGGTCGGAGGCATGGACGTGATCGCCGGGCGCATCACCGGGGGTGAACTGGCGGCGTTTGTCTTTTACAGCCTGATCGTCGGCAGTGCGATTGGCACGTTGAGTGAGGTGATCGGCGAACTGCAGCGCGCGGCGGGGGCCGCCGAACGTATCGCTGAACTGCTGGGTTCGGAAAACATCATCCAGCCGCCCGTCAGCGGGTTGATGACCTTGCCGGAGCGCGTGCGGGGTGAATTGCAATTGCAGGACGTGCGTTTTTCCTACCCTTCGCGTCCGGAAAGCTACGCCGTCAACGGTTTGAATCTGACCATTCGCGCTGGCGAGACACTGGCGCTGGTGGGGCCGTCCGGCGCTGGCAAGTCCACCGTGTACGACTTGCTGTTGCGTTTTTATGATCCGCTGGAAGGGCAGATCCTGATTGATGGCGTGCCGTTGACCAGCCTCGATCCGCTGGACCTGCGCCGTCACTTCGCTCTGGTATCACAATCGCCGGCGCTGTTTTTCGGCAGTGTTGAAGAGAATATTCGTTACGGCAATCCCGGGGCGACGCTGGAGCAGGTCAAGGACGCGGCAAAAATTGCTCACGCCCACGACTTTATCGAGAAAATGCCCAACGGTTACCAGACCCATCTCGGCGATGGTGGCCTCGGCCTGTCCGGCGGCCAACGTCAGCGCTTGGCGATCGCCCGGGCGTTGCTGGTCGACGCACCGATCCTGCTGCTGGACGAAGCCACCAGCGCCCTTGATGCGCAGAGCGAACACCTGATTCAGGAAGCCCTGCCGAGCCTGATGCAAAACCGCACCACGCTGGTGATCGCGCATCGACTGGCCACGGTGAAAAACGCTGACCGGATTGCGGTAATGGATCAGGGCAAGCTTGTGGCCATTGGCACCCATCAGGAACTGATTGCCAGCAATCCACTGTATGCGCGGTTGGCGGCTTTGCAGTTCAATGATGGCAAGAGTGCTTCAACGAATCCTGTCACCGATCCTGCCATTCACTAAATAGCCGCTCAGGTTGTGCCCATAAAAAATGCCCGTATCTCGCGATACGGGCATTTTTCTTTAGTCGGCGTCAGTCGGGTGATCACTGATCGTCGAAGTAGCGCTCATGCCAGTCCACCAGCGGCTGCGGCGAGTTGAGCTTCTGGCCGTAGATCACCGAGTACGACAACACGTTCTGCACATACTGACGGGTTTCGTCGAACGGAATGCTTTCCACCCACACGTCGAAGCTCAGGTGATCGGCGCCGCGCAGCCATTGGCGTACGCGACCAGGACCTGCGTTGTAGGCGGCGGAGGCGAGGACGCGGTTGCCGTTGAACTGGCTGTGCACCTGGCTCAGATACGCGGCGCCGAGCTGGATGTTCTTGTCCGGGTCCAGCACTTGCTGCGGCGAGGCCAGCGGAATGCTGAATTTGCGCGCGGTTTCCTTGGCGGTGCCGGGCATCAATTGCATCAGGCCACTGGCGCCGACGCCGGAGCGGGCGTCGTCCATGAAAGCGCTTTCCTGGCGGGTGATGGCAAACACCCAGCTTGAATGCAGGCCACGTACCTTGGCTTCACGCACGAGCGTTTCGCGGTGGGCCATCGGGAAGCGGATATCCAGATCGTCCCAGTACTGCGCCTGACTGATGGTGCGGATCGCCGGGAAATACCATTTCAAGTCGTAAGCGAGTTTCGCCTGGGCAACCATTTCATCGCGATTGAAATGGCGGCTGACGTGATACCACTCGCGACGACCGTCGACGATTTGCCCACGGGCATGGAATTCCAGCGCGCGGCGTACACCCGGCGTGTTGCGCACCTTGTTGATCAGCGCCTGGCTGAGGACCAATGGCTTGTTGTTCAGCGAGTACGGCGATTGCGAGCGGTCGGCGGCGAGGAAACCGTAGAAGTCACGTTCGCGCGCAAGGTTTTTGTACAGCGTCTGCGCTTCCGGGTTTTGCGGCTGGGCCAGTTCCAGGCTGCGTGCCTGCCAGTAGCGCCAGCGGTTGGTGGTGGCCAGATCCTGCGGCAGACGGCGGGTCAACTGGTAGGCGTCGTCCCAACGGGCCAGACGCAGGAGAAGGCGCAAGCGCCATTCCGAGACGGTGTTGTCGCGCAGCTCCGGGTCGTATTTGGTCATCACGTCCAGCGCGCGGCTGTCGAAACGACGGGCAAGGGTCAGGCCTATTTCCCGGGCAATCGCGACTTTTTCATCGCGGGAGAAATGCATGCTGCTGGCGTAACCGTCGAGCAACGCCATGGCCTTGTCCGGATCCTGACGGGCCAGTCGGCGCAAGCCGAGGCTGACCACATCGGACATCGGTTCATCGGCCGGGGTGAAGCGCGAAGGCTGATTGAGCAACTCCGGTTTTTGCGCCACATCCACCAGCAAACGACCGCGCGGGGCGAGGGTGGTCAGGCCGTTGACCAGACTGTTGGCCAGTGGATAGTTGCGTGCCTGAGCGGCAAGTTTGGTGCGCTCCCAGCGTTTCTGTTCAGTGAGCTGGCCATCGGCTGCCCAGATGCCGAACAGCGCGTCACACGCCGCAGGTTGCGATTTACCGGTCAGCCAAAGCTTGTCGGCGTTGGCGTAACCTTCGGCCTTATGGTTGCTGCTGATCTGGTACTGCGCATTCAGGCAGTCCAGTTCAGTGAAGTTGAGTTTCGGGTCGTAATACTTGACGAAGGTCGCCCAGTCGCCACGGTCGGCGAGCCAGCGCAACCAGCGCAGTTTCATCCAGTTGGCCTGGGGCAGGTCACCGTGTTCGGCGAGGAACTTCTCGATTTCCGCGTTGCTCGCGGTTTTCAGCCGCGCGGTCAGTTCGTCGTAGGCCAGATACGGTTCCAGCGGGTAATCGGCCAGCGCCTGGCTGTAACGGAAATACGGGCCGGTATCACCCTTGGCCAGGGCGCGCTTGGCTTCATCGTAATACTGGCGTTGGGTGGACAGGTCCACCGCCTGGGCGGATTGAGCGGCAGCGGCGGTAAGTAGCAAACAGGACAAGACACTGAAAAGGCGACTGCGCATGAGACATCCGGGCAGAGAAATCATGACAAGTGCCGACCTCGGTCAGCACTGAATTGTCTGTAGCTTAGCCTTTTGCCAGCAAGCGGCGAAAGCTTTGCCGGCCTCGCAGCACAAGTTCGCAACAAATGTTGTGCAGAGTGCTTCGACAGACAAATTGCCGGCCTGTTGAAGCCCTAACTCAGGTAGAATGCGCGCCCGGTTTTTGGAGAAGCTCATGACCCTGCTCAAATTCAGCGATGTGTCCCTTGCGTTCGGCGCTATGCCGTTGTTGGACAAGGTGTCCTGGCAGATCGCCCGTGGTGAGCGGGTGTGCATCATCGGCCGCAACGGCACTGGCAAGTCCAGCATGATGAAACTGGTCAAGGGCGACCAGAAGCCCGATGAAGGCTCGGTATGGCGTGCCCCCGGTCTGAAAATCGGCGAATTGCCGCAAGAATTGCCGGTGGCCGACGATCGGACGGTGTTCGACGTGGTCGCTGAAGGCCTTGATGGCGTGGGCGCGTTGCTCGCCGAATACCATCACCTTGCGCAGAACTGCGTTACTGAAGATGACCTGAACAAGCTGATGCACGTTCAGCAAGACCTCGAAGCCCGTGATGGCTGGCGCTTGCAGACTCTGGTCGAAAGCACTTTGAGCCGTCTGCAACTGCCGGCCGACAAGACCCTCGCCCAGTTGTCCGGAGGCTGGCGTCGTCGCGTGCTGCTGGCGCAGGCGCTGGTGTCCGAGCCCGATCTGCTGCTGCTCGACGAACCGACCAACCACCTGGACATCGGTGCGATTGCCTGGCTCGAAGAAGCCCTGAAAGATTTCCAGGGCGCCGTGCTGTTCATCACGCACGACCGTTCCTTCCTGCAAAACCTTGCCACGCGCATCCTCGAACTGGATCGCGGCGGCCTGATCGACTGGAACGGCGACTACGCCAGTTTCCTTGTGCACAAAGAAGCCGCGCTGGCCGCCGAAGAGACCGCCAACGCGCTGTTCGACAAGAAACTGGCCCAGGAAGAAGTCTGGATCCGCCAGGGTATCAAGGCGCGCCGCACCCGTAACGAAGGCCGCGTCCGCGCCCTGAAAGCGTTGCGCGTGGAGCGTAGCGAGCGTCGTGAGCGCACCGGCAAGGCCAACATTCAGCTGGACACTGCCGACAAGTCCGGCAAGCAGGTGATGGTCCTCGAGAACGTGAGTTTCGCTCACCCGGGCGGCCCGTTCCTGATCAAGGATTTCTCGATGGTGCTGACGCGCGGCGACCGTATCGGTCTGCTTGGCGCCAACGGCACTGGCAAGACCACGTTGCTGAAACTGATGCTCAGCGGTCTGCAACCGACCAGCGGCAAAGTGGAAGAGGGCACGCGGATCGACGTGGCGTACTTCGACCAGTTGCGTCATCAACTGGATCTGGAAAAGACCGTGATCGACAACGTCGCCGAAGGTCGCGACTTTATCGATATCGATGGTCAGAGCCGTCATGTGCTGAGCTACCTCGGCGACTTCCTGTTCAGCCCGCAGCGTGCCCGCACGCCGGTCAAGGCGCTGTCGGGTGGTGAGCGTGCGCGTCTGTTGCTGGCCAAACTGTTCAGCAAACCGGCTAACCTGCTGGTACTCGACGAACCGACCAACGACCTCGACGTGGAAACCCTCGAGCTGCTCGAAGAAGTGCTGCTGACCTTTAATGGCACTGTGCTGATGGTCAGCCACGACCGGGCATTCCTCGACAACGTGGTCACCAGTACTCTGGTCTTCGAAGGTGAAGGCAAGGTGCGTGAATATGTCGGTGGTTATCAGGACTGGATCCGTCAGGGCGGTTCGCCGCGTCTGCTGGGCGTAACCGAAAGCAAATCCGGCAAGGCTGACCTGAATTCGGCGGTGGTCACTGCCGAACCTGCTGTAGTTGCCGCGCCTGTGGCGGCTGCCCCGGCCGCCAAGAAGAAGCTCAGCTACAAGCTGCAACGCGAGCTGGAAGCGTTGCCGGGCGATATCGACGCCAAGGAACAGCAAATTGCTGCCGTGGAAGCTGAAATGGCTGAAGCCGGTTTCTATCAGCGTCCTGCGGCTGAAACGGCCAAGGTGATTGCTTCGCTGGAGCAGTTGCAGGCTGAGCTGGATGCGTTGCTGGAGCGTTGGGCCGAGCTGGACGCCTGAATGRTCCTGATGTGAAAAAGCCCGGCGCTCAGTGATGAACGCCGGGCTTTTCACATGTAAGCGCAGTCCCAATGTGGGAGCGAGCCTGCTCGCGAATGCGGTGTGTCAGGCGGCATTAATGCTGAATGTGCCGACGCCTTCGCGAGCAGGCTCGCTCCCACAATGATCAGTGTTTCAACGTTTGACCAGGTGGACGGCGAGGACGTCGCATGGTGCGCCGTGCAGCACGTCATTGGCGGTAGAGCCGAGCAACAGCGCCAGGCCGTGACGACCATGACTACCGACCACGATCAGATCGCACTGCTGTTCTTTGGCGAAGTGATGGATTTCCTGGCGTGGCTGGCCGTAGGTCAGGTGGCAGTTGGCGCCTTCGAGTTCGGAATACTTGAGTTTCAGACGCTCAAGACGCTCCTTGGCCTGATCGAACTGCTGTTGTTGCAGTTGTGACAGATCCATCGGCACGTCGCCGCCGAATGCCATCGCCATTGGTTCGACGATATGCACCAGCGACAGTTTGGCGCCATTGCTCACCGACAGCTCGCGGGCGCGGTGAATCACTGGGTCGCACTCTTCGGTCAGATCTACGGCGACCAGGATGTGGTGGTAGGGCATGAGGTGCTCCTCGTGAGGTTTCAATATTGTTAAGTATGGCTGGTTTCAAGCGCATTGGTTCCAAAGTGACACAATGCGCTCACCAAGAATTGGGAATAGAGATATGACGGTCTGGTTGGTGGTGTCAATCCTGCTGGTGGTTTTGAGTCCGTTGGCGTGGTTGCGCCCATCGCGCGCGCAAAGCGGTCGCATCGCCTTGCGCATGGAGGCGCGGCGCATGGGGCTGGCCATGCAACTGGCGCCTCAGGAGTGGCCGCACTGGCTGGCGCAAGAGGCGCCGAATCCGTGTGCGCAGTATCATCGTCCGCGCCGTGGCAAGTCGCCTGCCTGCTGGACTTACTGGCAAAAATCGCCGGGTGTGTGGGTCAATCAATGGCAGGAAGTCTGCGAAGATCGGGCGCTGCTCAATCATTTCGAAAAGTTGCCCGGCAACGTTTTCAAAGTCGAAGCAGACAAGCAGATGATCGCCTTGTACTGGGGCGAGAAGGGCGAAGCGTCGGTGTTGCAGGACATCGACACCACTCTGAAAGCACTGGCGTGACGCGCGGACTTTTCCCACTGCAACGGTGGGGAACGTCCGGCAGACGCGCAATAAAAAGCCCGACATGATTCATCGGGCGGGGTTGGCCAGGCAGGCCGGAAATCTTTTTTGATGCAGGTTCTGTCAACGCATTTCCCTGTCGTCCACCCAGCGTAGCCCTTTAAACAAGGGCTGCTGCGAATTAGGGCGACTTTTCTAACTATTGATTCTATGAATGGCTTCACATGCAGACGCGTGTTGCGGGTCTTCGTCTTACAGAAATGACCGCAAAGTCGCATTTCAACCCGTATTTTGGGCGATTGACAATTGTCGGAAATTCCGTGAAGGTGACGTACCCAAATCAAACGGGCGTATGAATTGAGCGTTTGTCTTACAGACTGCTCCTACAGAATCCCGACTATCGCGTTGGCGGGTGTGCCGGGTGGATTGGCGTTAGCATCGACGAAAAAGCGTCCTGCCGAGCCATTCGCCTGCGTCCGACGTGTACTGTTCAGCTTCCATATCGTGGAGATCAGTTGATGATTTACGAAGGTAAAGCCATCACGGTTAAAGCTCTTGAAAGTGGCATCGTCGAATTGAAATTCGACCTCAAGGGTGAGTCCGTCAACAAGTTCAACCGTCTAACCCTGAACGAACTGCGTCAGGCCGTAGACACCATCAAGGCAGATGCTTCGATCAAGGGCGTGATCGTCAGCAGTGGCAAGGACGTGTTCATCGTCGGCGCCGACATCACCGAATTTGTCGACAACTTCAAGCTGCCGGATGCCGAGCTGGTTGCTGGCAATCTCGAAGCCAACAAGATCTTCAGCGATTTCGAAGACCTCAACGTCCCAACCGTAGTGGCCATCAATGGCATCGCCCTGGGCGGCGGTCTGGAAATGTGCCTGGCGGCTGACTATCGCGTCATGTCGACCAAAGCCAAGATCGGCCTGCCGGAAGTCAAGCTGGGTATCTACCCAGGCTTCGGTGGCACCGTGCGTCTGCCGCGCTTGATTGGTGTCGATAACGCCATCGAGTGGATTGCCTCCGGTAAGGAAAACCGCCCTGAAGACGCCCTGAAAGTCAGCGCCGTCGACGCCGTGGTTGCTCCTGAAAAACTGCAGGAAGCTGCCCTTGAACTGATCAAGCGCGCCATCTCCGGCGAGTTCGATTTCAAGGCCAAGCGTCAGCCGAAACTTGAAAAACTCAAGCTGAACGCTATTGAACAGATGATGGCTTTCGAAACCGCCAAAGGTTTCGTCGCCGGCCAGGCTGGCCCGAACTACCCGGCGCCGGTTGAAGCGATCAAGACTATCCAGAAAGCCGCGAACTTCGGTCGTGACAAGGCGCTGGAAGTCGAAGCTGCCGGTTTCGTCAAACTGGCCAAGACCTCTGCCGCGCAGAGCTTGATCGGTCTGTTCCTGAACGATCAGGAGCTGAAGAAAAAGGCCAAGGCCTACGACGAAATCGCCAAAGACGTGAAGCAGGCCGCTGTACTCGGCGCCGGCATCATGGGTGGCGGTATCGCTTATCAGTCGGCCTCCAAAGGTACGCCGATCCTGATGAAGGACATCAACGAGCACGGCATCGAGCAGGGTCTGGCTGAAGCCGCCAAACTGCTGGTTGGCCGCGTTGATAAAGGTCGCATGACCGCTGCGAAAATGGCTGAAGTGCTCAACGCCATTCGTCCAACTCTGTCCTACGGCGACTTCGGTCACGTCGATCTGGTTGTCGAAGCTGTCGTCGAGAATCCTAAGGTCAAGCAAGCTGTGTTGGCTGAAGTGGAAGCTCAGGTTAAAGAGGACACCATCCTCGCGTCCAACACCTCGACCATTTCCATCAGCCTGCTGGCCAAGGCCCTCAAGCGTCCGGAAAACTTCGTCGGCATGCACTTCTTCAACCCGGTGCACATGATGCCGCTGGTGGAAGTGATCCGTGGCGAGAAGTCCAGCGAGCTGGCTGTTGCCACCACCGTTGCCTACGCCAAGAAAATGGGCAAGAACCCGATCGTCGTCAACGACTGCCCGGGCTTCCTCGTTAACCGCGTGCTGTTCCCGTACTTCGGCGGTTTCGCCAAGCTGGTCAGCGCCGGTGTCGACTTCGTCCGTATCGACAAAGTCATGGAAAAATTTGGCTGGCCGATGGGCCCGGCGTACCTGATGGACGTGGTCGGCATCGACACCGGTCACCATGGTCGTGACGTCATGGCTGAAGGTTTCCCGGATCGCATGAAGGATGACCGTCGTTCGGCCATCGACGTGCTGTACGAAGCCAAGCGCCTGGGCCAGAAGAACGGCAAGGGCTTCTACGCCTACGAGGCCGACAAGAAAGGCAAGCAGAAGAAAGTCGCCGACCCTTCGGTGCTGGAAGTGCTCAAGCCGATCGTTTACGAGCAGCGCGAAGTCACAGACGAAGACATCATCAACTGGATGATGATCCCGCTGTGCCTGGAAACCGTGCGTTGCCTGGAAGACGGCATCGTTGAAACTGCCGCCGAAGCCGACATGGGTCTGGTCTACGGTATCGGTTTCCCTCCATTCCGTGGCGGTGCGCTGCGCTACATCGATTCGATCGGTGTTGCCGAGTTCGTTGCCCTGGCTGACCAGTACGCTGATTTGGGCGCGCTGTACCACCCGACCGCGAAGCTGCGCGAAATGGCCAAAAACGGCCAGAGCTTCTTCGGTTAAGCGCCCCCAACTAGAGTGAGAGTGAACTTATGAGCTTGAATCCTAGAGACGTCGTGATTGTCGACTTCGGTCGTACTCCGATGGGCCGCTCCAAGGGCGGCATGCACCGCAACACCCGCGCCGAAGACATGTCGGCGCACCTGATCAGCAAGTTGCTGGAACGCAACGCCAAGGTCGATCCTGCAGAAGTCGAGGACGTGATCTGGGGCTGCGTCAACCAGACCCTGGAGCAGGGCTGGAACATCGCGCGCATGGCTTCGCTGATGACCCAGATCCCGCACACCTCGGCCGGTCAGACTGTCAGCCGTCTGTGCGGCTCGTCGATGAGTGCGCTGCACACCGCTGCGCAAGCAATCATGACCGGCAACGGTGACGTGTTCGTGGTTGGCGGCGTCGAGCATATGGGCCACGTGAGCATGATGCACGGTGTCGATCCGAACCCGCACATGTCGCTGTACGCGGCGAAAGCCTCGGGCATGATGGGTCTGACCGCGGAAATGCTCGGCAAAATGCACGGCATCACTCGCGAACAACAGGACGCTTTCGGCGTGCGTTCCCACCAGTTGGCCCACAAGGCTACCGTGGAAGGCAAGTTCAAAGACGAAATCATCCCGATGCAGGGCTACGACGAGAACGGTTTCCTGAAACTGTTCGACTACGACGAAACCATTCGTCCGGAAACCACCCTGGAAAGTCTGGCGGCCCTCAAGCCTGCCTTCAATCCAAAGGGCGGCACCGTGACTGCCGGTACTTCGTCGCAGATCACCGATGGTGCTTCGTGCATGATCGTGATGTCGGCGCAGCGTGCGCAGGACCTGGGTATCCAGCCAATGGCGGTGATCCGTTCGATGGCAGTGGCGGGTGTGGATCCGGCAATCATGGGCTATGGTCCAGTTCCGGCGACACAAAAAGCCCTGAAGCGTGCGGGCCTTGGCATCAACGATATCGACTTCTTCGAACTCAACGAAGCTTTCGCCGCACAGGCCCTGCCAGTGCTGAAAGATCTGAAAGTACTCGACAAGATGAACGAGAAGGTTAACCTGCACGGCGGCGCGATCGCCCTGGGTCACCCGTTCGGTTGCTCCGGTGCCCGTATTTCCGGCACTTTGCTGAACGTGATGAAGCAGAATAGCGGTACCTTCGGGGTGGCCACTATGTGCATTGGTCTCGGCCAAGGCATCTCCACCGTCTTCGAACGCGTTTAAGCGTCTCGTCGATGGAAGCCGGGGCCAAGTGCCCCGGTTTTTGTTTTTGTGGATTTATTTTGTTTTTATTTTTGAAAAAATTTGAGTGAGGGCCGAAGCATGCCGATACAACCTGGGCTCTACCAACATTACAAAGGTCCGCAGTACCGCGTATTCAGTGTTGCGCGGCATTCCGAGACCGAAGAAGAAGTGGTCTTTTACCAAGCCCTGTATGGCGATTACGGCTTTTGGGTACGCCCTCTGAGCATGTTTCTCGAGTCAGTCGAGGTTGACGGCGAGCAGGTGCCACGCTTTGCTTTGGTGCAAGCCGAACCGAGCCTTTTTTCCAAGGCATAAGGCGAGTGCGCACAGAACCCTGTGCTTGACCTCACCTTGTATCAACTATATATAGCGGTGCCGCGTCAGGCGCCAACCGCCTTTCACTTCTAGAATTCAGGAATTTTCTGATCCATGGGCAAATCGCTGGTCATTGTGGAATCCCCGGCTAAGGCCAAGACCATCAACAAGTATCTGGGTAACCAATACGTGGTGAAGTCGAGTATCGGCCATATCCGAGACCTGCCCACCAGCGGTTCGGCTAGCGCCAGCAAAGAGCCAGCCGCCAAGCGCGGCAAGGCTGCTGCGGGCGAAGGTCCGGTGCTCTCGCCGAAAGAGAAAGCGCGCAAGCAGCTGGTCTCGCGTATGGGTGTCGATCCTGATCATGGCTGGAAAGCCCAGTACGAGATCCTTCCGGGTAAAGAGAAGGTCATCGAAGAGCTGCGCCGGCTCGCCAAAGATGCTGACACCATCTATCTCGCAACCGACTTGGATCGCGAGGGGGAAGCCATTGCCTGGCACCTGCGCGAAGCCATCGGTGGTGACGACAGCCGCTACAAGCGTGTGGTGTTCAACGAAATCACCAAGAAAGCGATTCAGGAAGCTTTCTCGGAACCGGGTGAGCTGGACATTGATCGTGTCAACGCTCAACAGGCGCGTCGCTTCCTCGACCGCGTTGTCGGTTACATGGTCTCGCCGCTGCTGTGGGCGAAGATCGCTCGTGGCTTGTCCGCCGGTCGCGTGCAATCGGTTGCCGTGAAGCTGGTGGTTGAGCGTGAACGTGAAATTCGCGCGTTCAACCCGGAAGAGTACTGGGAAGTGCATGCCGATCTCGGCACCACCAAAGGCTCCACCGTGCGTTTCGAAGTGGCTCGCGAAAAAGGCGAAGCGTTCAAGCCGCTCAACGAAGCTCAGGCCATGGCCGCGCTGGAGAAACTCAAATCTTCCAGCTACAGCATCGTCAAGCGCGAAGACAAACCGACCAGCAGCAAGCCGTCGGCGCCGTTCATCACATCGACCCTGCAACAGGCAGCGAGCAATCGCCTGGGCTTCGGCGTGAAGAAAACCATGATGATGGCCCAGCGTCTGTACGAAGCCGGCTACATCACCTACATGCGTACCGACTCGACCAACCTCTCGGCTGATGCCGTGACGATGGCGCGTACTTACATCGAAGACGAGTTTGGCAAGAAGTACCTGCCGGAAACGCCGAACGTCTACAGCAGCAAGGAAGGCGCACAAGAGGCTCACGAAGCGATTCGTCCTTCTGACGCCAACACCACGCCAAGCAAGCTGGCGGGTATGGAGCGTGACGCTGAGCGTCTCTACGAGCTGATCTGGCGCCAGTTCCTCGCTTGCCAGATGCTGCCGGCGCAATACCTGTCGACCACCGTCAGCGTAGGCGCTGGTGACTTCGAGCTGCGCGCCAAGGGCCGTATCCTCAAGTTTGACGGTTACACCCGTGTCATGCCGCAGATTGCCAAACCGGGTGATGACGACGTTCTGCCTGATATGGCGCAGGGCGACGTGATGAAGCTGATCAAGCTCGATCCATCGCAGCACTTCACCAAACCGCCGGCCCGCTACTCGGAAGCCAGTCTGGTGAAAGAAATGGAAAAGCGCGGTATCGGTCGTCCTTCGACTTACGCTGCGATCATTTCGACCATTCAGGATCGCGGTTACGTGACTCTGCACAACCGTCGTTTCTACTCGGAAAAGATGGGCGACATCGTCACCGAGCGCCTGTCGGAAAGCTTCTCGAACCTCATGGACTACGGCTTCACCGCAGGCATGGAAGAGAACCTCGATGACGTGGCGCAGGGCGAGCGCGACTGGAAAAACGTACTGGACGAGTTCTACGGCGACTTCAAAAAGAAACTCGAAGTAGCCGAAAACCCGGACAGCGGTATGCGTGCCAACCAGCCGGTCATGACCGACATTCCGTGCACGACTTGTGGTCGTCCGATGCAGATTCGTACCGCGTCGACAGGCGTTTTCCTCGGTTGTTCAGGCTACAGCCTGCCGCCGAAAGAGCGCTGCAAGGCCACCGTCAACCTGGTGCCGGGCGATGAAATCGCTGCGGACGACGAGGGTGAGTCGGAATCGCTGGTACTGCGTGGCAAGCACCGCTGCCCGATCTGCAGCACGGCGATGGACGCGTACCTGCTCGACGAAAAACGCAAGCTGCACATCTGTGGTAACAACCCGGATTGCGCAGGCTACGAAATCGAAGAGGGCAGCTATCGCATCAAGGGCTACGAAGGTCCGAGCCTGGAATGCGACAAGTGCGGCAGCGAGATGCAACTCAAGACCGGACGTTTCGGCAAGTTCTTCGGTTGCACCAACCCGACCTGCAAGAACACCCGTAAACTGCTCAAGAGCGGTGACGCGGCGCCGCCGAAGATGGACCCGGTGAAGATGCCTGAGCTGAAATGCGAAAAGGTCAACGACACCTACATCCTGCGTGACGGTGCGTCCGGTCTGTTCCTGGCTGCCAGTCAGTTCCCGAAAAACCGTGAGACCCGTGCTCCGCTGGTGATCGAGATTCTCCCGCACAAGGACGAGATCGATCCGAAGTACCACTTCCTCTGCGACGCTCCACAGAAAGATCCTGATGGTCTGCCGGCGGTGATTCGCTACAGCCGCAAGACCAAGGAGCAATACGTACAGACCGAAGTCGATGGCAAGCCTACCGGTTGGAAGGCGTACTTCGATGGCGGCAAGTGGACGGTTGAAGACAAACGTACGAAGGCCAAAGCTGAGTAAGCGTTAGCCTGATACTGAAAGGCCGCATGATGACCCCTCCGGGTTTTCATGCGGCCTTTTTGTTTTGTGCTTGCGGTGGGATCGGCTGATCCACGACACTGTCCGGCCTGTGTGAAGCAAATATTTCGTTGTGGAGAGCGCCGTCATGGCTCACGAACTCTATACCCGCACTAATCAGAAGATCTATTTCGCCGGACTGTCGCTCGAAGCTCTGGCTCGCGCCGAAGAGGGGCGAGCGATGAATTCGCTGGCGTTGATTCAGGCGGGGCGTGAATCGGCGTTGTTTCACCTTTACGGCGCTTTGCTCGGTCTTTGTCACGAGATCGCTGGTTTCTATCGTCTACCGCAGGCCAATGCACCACGCGCCGAGATGCTGCTGACACGTGAGGTGCTGGAGTCGATCGCGATTCCCGAGTTGGCCGAGATGGTCGAACTCGCGGGAAACTCTGAAACCTGGCTGGCAAAACTGCTGGCTGCGCATTCGGCGCTGTTCCAGCCGCCACGGGTGCCACACAAGCCCAAAGGGGACGTGACTCAGCCGCTGATTCAGGCGATTAATCTGGATGAAGAACAAGCGCCAGAAGAGTTGAGTCGAGAGGAGCTGGAGAGCTGGCGGCAAAATCTGAAAGGCTTGGCGATTCGCTTTCGCGAAGGCTTGAACGAGTGCTGAGGGTGATTGACACGGTGGCAATCTGAAACATGCTGCTGGTCAAGATCCCGAGCGAAGCCTGAATGATGTCTATATAATCCCTGCCTTTCGTGGAGAACAGACCTATATGCCAACGTCCTTTCTAGAAATTGTCGAGTTACCAGACGGCCGAATCGAACTGCGCAGGGCTGAGGACGAGGGTTCTCTGGTGACGCTGGATTTCTCCGACGATGCCAAGGCGTTCCTTCAAGGTCAGCATGTAGAAATCGCCAAGGCGATGCTAAGCGTCGGCGTGCAGATGGCCGGTCGTATGGTCGAAGGCGAGTTTGATAAGGAAGAGGGGCCGCGGGTTCTTCATTGATCCGCGCCTTTGCTTTTTAATGTTACCGCTTCAGATCGGCTTCTCTGTCCCTGGAGAAGCCCTGCGCTTCACACAGCGCGTAGTAGCAACCCTCAACCCAAGCGAATATTCAAGCTCTGAGCTTCGCCCGTGCGTGCGGCGCTGATCAGTTGTTGCCGCGAGTGGGTGTTTAGCGGGTTGAGCCAGGTGACCACAGTGTGGCTGCGCCCCAACCGCAGAGCTTCGCACGCCAGTTGCTGGGCGCTTTGAGCACCCCGTGGTTGCAGTAGCAGAATACGTTCGCGGTTCAGGCCGGCATCCCGCAGCCAGGTTTGAGTCAGGCTGGCAGGTGGTGCGATCAATGTCAGCCAGCGTGCGTCCTGATCTTCGCTGAGTTCGCGAAGAATCGGGGCGAGCAGGTTCAGGCAGTTCCCGGCCGCACCACGCAGTGACAGCTCACTGAATACTTCGGGTTCGGCATTCCAGGGGCGTTCGACCACGTCTTTCAGGATCGGCGCCATCGGTTGCGCCAGAAACGCTTCGAATAAAGGCAGTTGTGTTTGCTGAGGGGTGTGTGGGAACTGCATAAAGCCTCCTTTAGCGGCGGATTACGCCGACACTCAAGCCTTCGATCACCAGTTCCTGATCTTTCAGGTCGACTTCGATAGGGGCGAACTCGGGGTTTTCGGCAATCAGCCAGACCTTGCTACCTTCACGCTTGAAACGTTTGACCGTCACTTCGTCGCCGATACGGGCAACGACGACCTGGCCATTACGTGCTTCGCGGGTGGTGTGCACGGCAAGAAGGTCACCGTCGAAAATACCGATGTCCTTCATGCTCATGCCGTGTACGCGCAGCAGATAGTCGGCGCGCGGATGAAAGAAGGCCGGGTTGATGTTGCAGGATTCTTCGATGTGCTGCTGGGCGAGGATCGGCGCGCCGGCAGCGACCCGGCCTATGATTGGCAGGGTAGAGTCGTCTGCCTTGGCTTCAAAGCCGGGTATGCGAATACCGCGAGAAGCGCCCGGTGTCATCTCGATGGCGCCTTTTCGGGCCAGTGCCTTGAGATGTTCTTCAGCCGCGTTCGGCGACTTGAAGCCCAGTTCCTGAGCGATTTCCGCACGGGTCGGCGGATAGCCGTTGTCTTCGAGGCAGCGTTTGATAAAGGCCAGAATCTCGGCTTGGCGTGGCGTCAGCTTTAGCATATTGATCGCTCTGTCTTTTTATACAGTGACTGGGATTATATACAGTGAAGCGTCCTTGGCAATGCCCGTTTTTTTGCAGGCCGCCAGACGGTCGGCATTCGTGCTTATTAATGAGTTGGGCTTGTGTGGTTAAATAGCTGACCGACCATTCCCAAAACGAACCGGCAGGCTTGACAAGGCACAGGCTGAAACGTATGTTTCAAACAAGTGTTTGTCAGGCGGAGTAGCCATGGCCCAGTCGGAAACCGTTGAACGCATTCTTGATGCTGCCGAGCAGTTGTTCGCGGAGAAAGGTTTCGCCGAAACCTCATTGCGTTTGATCACCAGCAAGGCCGGCGTCAACCTGGCAGCGGTGAACTATCACTTCGGCTCGAAAAAAGCGCTGATTCAAGCGGTTTTCTCGCGCTTCCTCGGGCCGTTCTGCATCAGCCTCGATAAAGAGCTGGAGCGCCGTCAGGCCAAGCCTGAAAACAAGCCGACGCTTGAAGAGCTGCTCGAAATCCTCGTCGAGCAGGCCCTTGTGGTGCAACCACGCAGCGGCAATGACCTGTCGATCTTCATGCGTCTGCTCGGCCTCGCGTTCAGCCAGAGCCAGGGCCACTTGCGCCGTTATCTGGAAGACATGTACGGCAAGGTATTCCGTCGCTACATGTTGCTGGTCAACGAAGCCGCACCACGCATTCCGCCGATCGAGCTGTTCTGGCGCGTGCACTTCATGCTCGGCGCCGCGGCGTTCAGCATGTCTGGCATCAAGGCGTTGCGCGCAATTGCCGAGACCGATTTCGGCGTCAACACCTCCATTGAGCAAGTGATGCGCCTGATGGTGCCGTTCCTCGCTGCGGGCATGCGTGCCGAAACCGGCGTCACTGACGCCGCGATGGCCACCGCGCAACTGCGTCCGCGCAGTAAATCAACGCCGGTCGCCGCCAAGGTTTAACCGCGCACGGGTGGGCGCGGCAGCTTGTATCCGCTAAGCTAGCCGCCCATGCCGACTCTCGTTCTGAACCCGAAATCCATAGAAATTGCCGACCTGCCGAGCATTGCTCAGGGTAGCGATTTGCTGCGGATCGGGTTTTTCGTTTTCAAGGAATCTCTATGACTGCTGGCCTGCAAGGCTCGTTGATGGTGGACGTCGCCGGTACCTGGCTGACGGCCGAAGATCGCCAATTGTTGCGTCAGCCCGAAGTGGGCGGCCTGATCATTTTCGCGCGCAACATCGAGCATCCGCGTCAGGTGCGTGAGCTCAGCGCGGCGATTCGGGCGATTCGTCCGGATCTGCTGCTGGCGGTGGATCAAGAGGGCGGTCGCGTGCAGCGCCTGCGTCAGGGCTTCGTGCGCCTGCCGGCCATGCGTGCCATCGCCGACAATCCGAACGCCGAATACCTCGCCGAGCAATGCGGCTGGATCATGGCCACTGAAGTGCTGGCGGTCGGTCTCGACCTGAGTTTCGCCCCGGTGCTGGATCTGGATTACCAGCGCAGCGCTGTTGTCGGCACCCGTTCATTTGAGGGCGATCCGGAGCGCGCCGCAGTGCTTGCCGGAGCGTTCATTCGCGGCATGAACAGCGCGGGCATGGCGGCCACCGGCAAGCATTTCCCCGGCCACGGCTGGGCCGAAGCCGATTCCCACGTGGCGATCCCGAACGACGAGCGCAGCCTGGACGAGATCCGCGCCAACGATCTCGTGCCCTTCGCCAGACTCAGCAAACAACTGGCCGCTGTGATGCCGGCCCACGTTATCTACCCGCAAGTCGACTCGCAGCCTGCCGGCTTCTCCCGGCGCTGGTTGCAGGACATCCTGCGCGGCGAATTGCAGTTCGACGGTGTGATCTTCAGCGACGACCTGTCGATGGCCGGCGCCCACGTGGTTGGCGATGCCGCCAGTCGTATTGAGGCCGCACTCACGGCCGGTTGCGACATGGGCCTGGTATGCAACGATCGCGCCGCTGCCGAACTGGCCCTGAGCGCCGCGCAGCGCATGAAGGTCAAGCCTTCAGACCGCATCGCGCGCATGCGCGGTCAGGCATTCGCCAGCACCGATTACCGTCAGGATCCGCGCTGGCTCACCGCCGTTGGCGCCCTCAAAGATGCTCAACTCATCGATTAAGGATTTTCGCTATGACGGTTTACGCAATCATCGGTGGCACCGGCCTGACCCAGCTCGAAGGCTTGACCATTCGCCAGTCACTGGCGGTGGACACTCCCTACGGCGCGCCATCGGCCGACGTGCAGATCGGTGAATACGCCGGCAAGGAAGTGCTGTTCCTCGCCCGTCACGGCCATCCGCATCGTTTCCCGCCGCACAAGGTCAACTACCGCGCCAACCTGTGGGCGCTGAAGCAGGCCGGTGCCGAAGCAATCATTGCCGTTAACGCGGTGGGCGGTATTCATCCAGCGATGGGCACCGGTCATTTCTGCGTGCCGCACCAGATCGTCGACTACACCAGTGGGCGCGAGCACACTTTCTTCGCCGATGATCTGGAGCACGTCACCCATATCGACTTCAGCTTCCCCTACAGCGAGCCGCTGCGTCAGCAGTTGATTGCTACGGTGGCTGCCGAAGGCTGCGAATACAGCGATCAAGGCGTGTATGCCTGCACTCAGGGCCCGCGTCTGGAAACCGTGGCGGAGATCGTGCGTCTGGAGCGCGATGGCTGTGACATCGTTGGCATGACCGGCATGCCGGAAGCGGCGCTGGCGCGTGAGCTGGATCTGGATTACGCCTGTCTGGCGCTGGTGGTGAACCCGGCGGCGGGCAAGACCACCGAAGTGATCACCATGGCCGAGATCGAGCAGGCGTTGCATGACGGCATGGGCAAGGTGAAATCGGCGTTGGCGCGGGTGTTGGCCGGCTAAGGACTGCCCATGAGCATTTTCATCGAAAGGCTAAAGTCGTTGGCCTGGACTCAGGCATTCAGTAGCAAGGCGCTGGCCAAGGCTCGGGCTTATGCCGCCGAAGATCGGGTAGAGATCATCGAGATCGATGACAGAAAGGTCGAGGCGTTCTGCGTCGGTTCGGAAGATCAGGCGTATGAACAAACCATTTACCTGTCCGAAGATCGGCTGGGTTCCGTCAACGTGCGTTGCCTGTGCAGCTGTCCTGTCACAATTGACTGCAAACACTGCGCTGCGGTGCTCTATCACCTGCAGGGCAGTGATCATAATGCGTCTGAAAGTGACGCACAGATCCCGTTGGGTCGGGCGCTGGAACATTGGCTTTCGACCATTCCCGTGCCGGCCAAGCCCACCGAAGAAGGCGCGCAAACCGCAGGCACGCGCCTGTTTTACAAGCTCAAGCCAACGTCAGTGAGCGGCAAGTGGCTGCTCGATATTTTCAAGGTCTCCCAGCTCAAGAGCGGCGAGTTGCGCGAAGTCAAACCGATGTATTCGCTGGCGGAAATGCTCATGCGTCAGCCCGGCTACCTGTCCGAGCTGGATCTGCGCGTCGCCAGGCTGCTGGTTGCCATGCACTCCCATCACGCCTATTACAGCGGCTATCCGCTGGAAGGCAGCAGCGGCGCCGAACTGCTGGAAATGCTCCTGCGCACCTCGCGGCTGTTCCTCGATTTCGAGGATCTGCAACCGTTGATGTCTGGCGCGAAACGCATCGGCCAGTTCGCCTGGGCCGAGCAGGCCGACGGCGGGTTCCGCGCGCAGTGGAGCAGTGCCGAGGCTGCGCAGGAAACCGTGCTGGCGCTGGAGCCGCTTTATTACCTGGATCGTGAACAGCGGCAGATTGGCCCTCTGTTCAATGAACTGGATGAAAAACTGGCCAGTCATTTGACTCTGGCGCCGGACATTCCGGCGCGTCAGGCCATGCAGTTCAGTCATCGCATGAGTGCGGCAACGAGAATCCCGCCGCCACACCAACTGACCGAACGAATCATTGACGACGTACTACCGCAGCCGCAACTCACCCTCGTCAGCGGTCGGGAGCGCTCGCGCTGGGAATACGTTCTTGAGCACCGCGCCGCCCTGGTGTTTACCTACAACGGCCAGCCGACGGTGGATCGCAACCCGGAAGTAATGATCCTCAACGGCACCGAAACCCAGCGCATTCAACGCCAGCCTGCGGTGGAAAAGAAACTGCGTCAGATCCTGCAAAAGTTCGGCTTCAAGAAAGCCACGCGCAAGAGCTCGCTGGATCGTCCCGGCGAGATGTTCACGTTGCCGGATGATTCCGCCTGGCTCGGGTTTATGCACGAAGGGCTTGCCACGTTGCGCGCCTCGAACTGGGAAGTCGAGATGAGTCCCGGCTTTCATTTCAATGTGCAGCCAGTCGAGCATTGGTACGCGGAGGTCGAGGAAGAGGCCGGGCATCAGTGGTTTGATTTGCAGTTGGGTATCGTCGTCAATGGTCAGCGCTACAGTTTGCTACCAATCCTTCTGCACTTGTTGCGCACCCAGCCGCGCTTGCTTGACCCGGTCAATCTGGCACAACGCAGCGATGACGAAAAACTCCTGATCGAACTCAAGCCCAGCGGTTTTGGCGACCCTTCGGGCGCCAAGGTCGCGCTGCCGCTGAGTCGGATCAAACCGCTGATGGCCACGCTGGGCGAGTTGTACCTGGGCGGTCATCAGGGCGATGCACTGCGCTTGAGTGTCCCGGATGCCGCGCGCTTGAGTATGCTCGATGGCGTGCCGCTGGATTGGCAGGGGGGCGAGCGGCTGCGCACCTTCGCCAAGCGCTTGCAGAATTCCAGTCACACCCAGGTCGCTGCGCCGGCCGGCCTTAACGCGCAACTGCGCCCCTATCAGCTCGAAGGCCTGAACTGGATGCAGACCCTGCGCGAGCTTGAGGTCGGCGGCATTCTGGGCGATGACATGGGGCTGGGCAAAACGCTGCAAACCTTGGCGCATCTGCTCACGGAAAAACACGCCGGACGCCTCGATTGCCCGGCTCTGGCGGTGATGCCGACCAGCCTGATTCCCAACTGGCTCGACGAGGCCGAGCGCTTCACCCCCCAGTTGAAAGTGTTGGCGCTGCACGGCTCGGGGCGGCAAAAGGATTTCGCTGATCTGGCTGAATACGATCTGGTACTGACCACTTACGCTTTGCTGCCGAGGGATCTCGAGGTTCTACAGCCGCAGTTGTGGAGCGTGCTGATTCTCGACGAAGCGCAGAACATCAAGAACCCGCTCAGCAAAGCCGCGCAGGCCGCACGCGATTTGCAGGCCCGCCAGCGCTTGTGCCTGAGCGGCACGCCATTGGAAAACCACTTGGGCGAGCTTTTGTCGCAGTTTCATTTCCTCATGCCCGGTTGGCTCGGCGACAGCAAGTCCTTCAATCGCGATTACCGCACGCCAATCGAGAAGCACGGCAATGTTCAGCGCATGCAGCACCTGACAGCGCGCATCAAGCCGTTTTTGCTGCGCCGCAAAAAGGATCAGGTGGCCACCGAACTGCCGCCGAAAACCGAAATTGTCCATTGGGTCGATCTCAGCGACGGCCAGCGGGATGTCTATGAAACGGTTCGCGTGGCGATGGACAAAAAAGTCCGCGACGAAATTGCCCGCAGTGGCGTGGCGCGCAGTCAGATCATCATTCTGGATGCCTTGCTCAAGCTGCGGCAGGTCTGTTGCGACCTGCGCCTGATCAACATGCCGCTGACAGCGAAGGCGCTGCGCTCCGGCAGTGGCAAGTTGATCAGCCTGATGGAGATGCTCGAAGAGTTGCTCGGCGAAGGTCGAAGAATCCTGCTGTTTTCGCAGTTCACCTCGATGCTCGCCTTGATCGAGGAAGAATTGCAGCAACGTGACATTGCCTATTCGCTGCTGACCGGGGACACCACGGATCGACGCACACCGGTGAAGGACTTTCAGGGCGGCAAGGTGCCGCTGTTTCTCATCAGTCTCAAAGCGGGCGGTACCGGGTTGAACCTGACCGCTGCGGACACGGTGATTCACTTCGACCCTTGGTGGAACCCGGCGGTGGAGAACCAGGCGACGGATCGTGCGTATCGAATCGGGCAAAACAACCCGGTGTTCGTTTACAAGCTGATCGCTCGTGGCACGGTAGAGGAAAAAATACAGGCGTTGCAGCAGGAGAAAGCGGCGTTGGCCGGAGCGGTGCTTGAGGGCGGGACGACCGGTGGCTGGAAGCTGGAGCAGAGTGACATTGAGGCGCTGTTTGCACCGTTGCCGGTTTCCAAGGATTGAGCCTGGGTTTTAAACGTTATACCGAGGTGAGCCATTCGCGAGCAGGCTCGCTCCCACATTAGATTTGTGTGATTCACAAGATCCCTGTGAACACTGGATTGGTGAATGCCACCGATCCAGTGTGGGAGYGAGCCTGCTCGCGAAAGCTATCTAACAGGCGACGCAGATATCAACGCTTGTCGGACTTATCCGGCAACGGCGCAAACAACGCCTCGATATCATCACTCTGCAACTTCCAGTCCCCAGCCTTGCGCCCATCCAGCACGCCCGCTGCCAAGTCGGATTTTTCCTTTTGCAGGTGCTGAATCTTCTCTTCCACGGTGCCCCGGGCAATCATCTTGTAGACGAACACCGGTTTCTCCTGGCCGATCCGATAGGCGCGATCCGTCGCCTGATTCTCGGTGGCCGGGTTCCACCACGGGTCGTAATGAATCACCGTGTCGGCCTCGGTCAGGTTTAAACCGACGCCGCCGGCCTTCAGGCTGATCAGAAAGATCTGACGCTTGCCGCTCTGGAATTCCTTCACCGGCGTGCGCCGATCCCGGGTCTGGCCGGTCAGTAGCGCATAGGACACGTTACGTTTTTTCAGCTCTTCCTCGATCAACGACAGCATCGAAGTGAACTGCGAAAACAGCAGAATCCGCCGGCCTTCCTCGAACAACTCCTCGAGCATTTCCATCAAACTGTCGAGTTTGCCTGACGTGCTGCCGCGAGCGGGCGGGGTGACGTCGTTGACCAGGCGCAGATCGCAGCAAACCTGACGCAGCTTGAGCAGCGCCTCAAGAATGATGATCTGGCTGCGCGCCACGCCTTTGCGGGTGATCTCGTCGCGGACCTTCTTGTCCATCGCCAGACGCATGGTTTCATATACATCGCGCTGCGCTTCGTTGAGATCGACCCAATGGATGATCTCGGTTTTCGGCGGCAACTCGGTCGCCACTTGTTCCTTGGTGCGGCGCAGCAAGAACGGTTTTATCCGACCGTTGAGGTGCTGAAGCCTGACTTCACTGCCGCGCTTTTCAATCGGCACGCGGTAATCGGCGTTGAAGCTTTTTACGTCGCCGAGCCAGCCGGGCAGCAGGAAGTGAAACAGCGACCACAGCTCGCCCAAGTGATTTTCCAGCGGCGTACCGCTGAGGCACAGGCGCTGACGCGCATTCAGCTCGCGCGCGGCTTGAGCGGCTTTGCTGTTCGGATTCTTGATGTACTGCGCTTCATCCAGCACCAGCACATGCAGCGGCTGTTTGGTCAGACGTTCGACGTCTTTCGGCAGCAGGGCGTAGGTGGTGAGGATCAGGTCGAAGTCGGCCAGATTATCGAAATGCTTTTTGCGAGTGGCGCCATACAGGGCAACCACTTTCAGTTGCGGGGTAAAGTGCGCCGCCTCATCGAGCCAGTTCGGAATCAGGCTGGTCGGCATCACCACCATGCACGGGCGATCGAGACGTCCGGCGTTTTTCTCGCTGAGAATATGCGCCAGGGTCTGTAGGGTTTTACCCAGGCCCATGTCATCCGCAAGAATCCCGCCGACTTCCAGTTGCCGCAGCGATTGCATCCAGCTTAAGCCTTCGAGCTGATAAGGCCGCAACGTCGCATTCAAGCCTTCAGGCGCCTCTGCGCTGAAATCACGAATATCGCGCAGGCGTTGGGCAAACGTGCGGATCTGCTCGCCGCCCTCCCACAGCAGCGGAAGGCCTTCCAGCGAATTCAGGCGGGTGGCGTCGGCCTTGCTCAGGCGCAGGGTGGTTTCGCCCGGCTCTTGCAAATAGAACTCGCCGAGCGTCATCAATACCGGCTTCAACCGGCCCAACGGCAAAGCCACTTGCAGCGGCCCATGCTCGCTGGTGCGTTGCGGGATGTTGACCAGAATCAGCTCGTCATCGCGACGGCGCGCCAGGCGTTCCGGATTGAGGATTTCCGCGTGCGAGCGCATCAGATTGAGCAAGATAGGCAACAGACTCAGGCGCTCACCATTGACGATGATCCCCAGTTCCAGATCAAACCAATCGCGTTCCGGCACCTGCTCGACGGTGGCGTACCAGTCATCCACAGCGGTCAGATCGAAGCCGAATTCCTCATCGATCTGCAATTCCCAGCCTTGGCTGCGCAGTTTCGGCAGGTCGTTGAGGGTGAACGTCAGCCAGGCGCTGTCATTGACCATCTCGTACAGCTCACCGGCGCTTTCCGGCAGGGCTTTGCTCTGGCGGGTGGCGATGCGAAAGCCGAGGATGCGCAACTGTTCGCGGTACGACTGCTCGATATCCGGATGGCGTTTGACGCGCAGCGTCTGGCTTTCCTGGCGAATCAGGATATCGCTGTTCTTCTGCCCGCTGACGTACTCGTCAAGGTAGCTGAACGAAAGCGCCGCGCGATGCTGAATGTAGCGCTGCATCTTGCCGTTGCGCGGTTCGAAGGCACTGAACTCGACACTGGCCAGCCATAGGCGTGGCAGTGGCTGCACATTGTCGACCAGCACTTGCGGTGGCGCCTTCGGGCTGCGATTTTCCAGCACGGCTTGCAGCTTTTCCAAGAGTTCGGCGTCTTTGGCGGCGGCCGGGTAATCGAGGGTTTCCTGCACTTTCAGCAGCACCGCTGCGCAGTGTTTGCAGTTGCTGCGAACCGGGCACGTGCAGCTGGCATCGACCAGCAGCAAGGTGTTTTTGGCGGATTCGCGCAGCTGGATGGTCTGGCGGTAAACGTTACCGCCAGAGCCTTCGCAACTGGCGGTGATGGTCGCATCGCCGACCTGGGCGATGCGTACCCGGTTTTCCAGGGCATAGCGGCGGCCACGCTCCAGGCTCTGTTCCTTGAATCGGCTGACCCAGGAGGGTGCCAACGGTTTACTCAGGGGCGGGGACATAAGGACTTCGATCAGTCCGGAATCGCTTCAGGCGCTTCCCGTGGCGCTGGCGCGGTCAGGGAAGTGATCTTGATCAGCAAGGCCAGATGGCCGTTGTCCAGGTAGTTGAGTTGGCCATTTTTGGTGTGGCTGTCCTGCTTCAGGCGCTCGCTGGCGGTGACCAGGCCATTGGCGTCGATCTGATTGACCCAGAAATCGGCGTTCACATCGGTGAAACGCCCCAGTTTCATTTCCAGCGTGCCCTCGATCGGGAATTGACCGAACTGCTCCTGACCGTCGCTGACCGCCACTTTTGCCGGTGCTTCGCCAAGGGTTTGCTGCCAGGCCTTGTGCATCAGCACGCTGTAGTCGCCGCTGGCGGTGAGTTTGCTGACAACGTCGTTCAACGCCGGTGTGCGTTTGCTGTCGTCGCTCAAACGCTGGGCCCCAGCGGCCCAGTCTTCCGGCGCGGCGCGGCTGACGATTGCCGGTACGGCGTTCTGGCGCACCAGAATCATTTCGACCTGATACAGGTCATCGGCGAAAGCCGAAGGGGCTACCAAAGCAAGTAGCAAAGTCACTGAGCGGAACAGGCGCATTGGGCGTCCTTCAAACAGATTTCGGGAGGAGGCGCTCAAACAGCGCCTCTACAGTATTAAAGCGCTCTTCCGGACGTTCCATCGGTACCTGGAATTTGAACATCGTCGCGCCTTCGAATTTGTAGCGTTTTGGCTGGCTCTGGATCAGCTTGATCAGCGTCATCGGGTCGACCGGCGTCTGCGCTTCGAACTCGATGCGCCCACCTTGCGGCCCGCCATCGACCTTCTTGATACCCAGTTGCTCAGCCTGCAATTTCAACGCCGTGATGCGCACCAGATTCTTCGTCGGTTCCGGCAACAAGCCGAAACGGTCGATCATCTCGACTTGCAGATCCTTGAGGCCTTCCTCGTCGGTGGCCGAAGCGATGCGTTTGTACAGAATCAGACGCGCGTGAACATCCGGCAGGTAGTCTTCCGGAATCAGCGCTGGCACTCGCAAGTTGACTTCCGGGCCACCGCCCAGCGGCTGATCGAGGTTCGGTTGTTCGCCCTTACGGATCGATTTCACCGCGCGTTCGAGCATCTCCATATACAGCGTGAAGCCCACGGCCTGAATCTGCCCGCTCTGGCCATCGCCGAGCAGTTCGCCGGCGCCACGGATTTCCAGGTCGTTGGTCGCCAGGACGAAACCGGCACCGAGATCCTGAGTGTTGGCGATCGCTTCCAGACGCTTTTCCGCGTCCGAGGTGATTTGCTGGCGCGGCGGTGTCAGCAGGTAGGCGTAAGCCTGGTGGTGACTACGGCCGACACGACCACGCAACTGGTGCAGTTGTGCCAGGCCGAACTTGTCGGCGCGCTCGATGATGATGGTGTTGGCGCTCGGCACATCGATGCCGGTCTCGATGATGGTTGAGGCGATCAGCACGTTGAAGCGCTTGTGATAGAAGTCGCTCATCACCTGTTCGAGTTCGCGCTCGCGCATCTGTCCGTGACCAATGCCGATGCGGGCTTCCGGCACCAGTTCGGCGAGATCGGCGGCGCACTTCTCGATGGTTTTCACATCGTTGTGCAGGTAGTAAACCTGGCCGCCGCGCAGCAGTTCACGGAGCAGGGCCTCTTTGACCGTGCTCTTGTTCTGCTCCATGACGAAGGTGCGCACCGACAGGCGTCGCGCTGGCGGCGTAGCGATGATCGACAGGTCGCGCATGCCCGACACCGCCATGTTCAGCGTGCGCGGAATCGGCGTGGCGGTCAGGGTAAGAATGTCGACTTCGCTGCGCAGGGCCTTGAGCTGTTCTTTCTGACGGACACCGAAACGGTGTTCTTCGTCGATGATCACCAGCCCGAGGTTTTTGATTTTTACATCGTCGGACAGCAGCTTGTGCGTGCCAATGACGATGTCGATTTTGCCTTCAGCCAGATCGGCGATCGCCGCGTTCACTTCCTTGGCCGATTTGAAGCGGCTCATTACTTCTACTGTCACGGGCCAGTCGGCGAAGCGGTCGCGGAAGCTGTTGTAGTGCTGCTGGGCGAGCAGGGTGGTCGGCACCAGAATCGCCACCTGACGACCGCCGTGCACGGCGATGAATGCCGCACGCATGGCCACTTCGGTCTTGCCGAAACCGACGTCGCCGCAGACCAGGCGATCCATCGGTTTCGGCGCGAGCATGTCTTCGCGCACGGCTTCGATGGTCGATTGCTGGTCCGGGGTTTCTTCGAACGGGAACCCGGCGCTGAACGTCGCGTAATCGGCTTTCGGGTCGGCGAATGCATAACCTTCGCGAGCGGCACGCCGGGCGTAAATATCGAGCAGTTCAGCGGCAACATCGCGCACCTGTTCGGCGGCTTTGCGCTTGGCCTTCTGCCAGGTTTCCGAACCAAGGCGGTGCAGCGGGGCCAGCGCATCGTCGCTACCGGTGTAACGCGCGATCAAATGCAGGTTGGCTACGGGCACGTAAAGCTTGGCGTTCTCGGCGTATTCGAGGGTGAGGAATTCGGCCGCCTGATTGTCGATTTCCAGAATCGTCAGGCCCAGATAGCGGCCGACACCGTGATCGATGTGCACCACCGGCGCGCCTTCGCGCAGCTCGGTGAGGTTCTTGATCACCGCGTCATTGCTGACGTCGCTGCGTTTCTCGCGGCGACGACGTTGCATCACACGCTGACCGAACAGCGGACTTTCCGCGACGAGTGCCAGCGCCGGCTCATCCAGCATCAGGCCTTCGTCGAGCGGGGCAATGGTGATCGCCAGACGATCCTTGCTCGCGACGAAATCAGGCCAGCTGTCGACATTTTTCGGTCGCAGCTTCAGGCGCTCAAGCAACTCCAGCAGGACTTCACGACGGCCCGCGGATTCGGCGGTGAACAGCACGCGACCGGGGAACTCATCGAGGAACGCCGACAGCGCCGCCAGCGGTTGCGTGGCTTTGGCCTCGATTGCCAGATTCGGCAGTGCTTGCGCGGGGAAGCGCTCGCGGCCGACGCCGGTTTCCACGTCTTGTTGACTGGCGATCACACGTGGCCAGCTCTTCAAACGGGCGAAACAGTCTTCCACCGGCAGGAACAATTCTGCCGGCGGCAATAAAGGACGCGAAGGGTCGACGCGGCGCTCTTCATAACGATTGCGCACGTCGTTCCAGAAATTCTCCGCAGCTTGTTCGATGCCGGGCAGCGAGAACACTTGCGTGTCTTGCGGCAGGTAATCGAACAGCGTCGAGGTTTCGTCGAAAAACAGCGGCAGGTAATACTCGATCCCGGCCGGGGTGATGCCGCTGCTCAGATCCTGAAAGATCGGGCAGCGACGGAAGTCGACGTCGAAACGCTCGCGGAAACGCGCCTTGAAGCGGGTGACTGCGTCTTTCTGCAGTGGAAACTCACGGGCCGGCAGCAGCTTGACCGAATCGACCTTGTCGATGGAGCGCTGGTTTTCCGGGTCGAAGGTACGCAGGGTTTCGATTTCGTCGTCGAACAGGTCGATGCGATAGGGCAGTTTGCTGCCCATCGGGAATAGATCGATCAGTGCGCCGCGAACGGTGAACTCGCCGTGCTCATAAACCGTGTCTACGTAGCGATAGCCACTGGCTTCGAGCCGCGCACGCATCTGTTCAACATCGAGCTTCTGGCCGACATCCAGCACCAGGCTGCTGCCGAGCAGGAACTTGGTCGGCGCCAACCGGTGCAACGCTGTGGTGATCGGCACCACCAGCACGCCATGCGCCAGCTCTGGCAGCCTATACAAGCTGGCGATGCGCTGGGAAATGATGTCCTGGTGCGGCGAGAACAGGTCGTACGGCAGGGTTTCCCAGTCAGGGAAATGCAGAACGGGCAAATCCGGGGCGAAGAAACTCAGCTCCTGTTCCAGTCGTTCAGCACTCTGGCTGTCGGCGGTCAGTAGCAGGGTGAAGCGCTTGGCAGCGCTGGCAGCCTCGGCAATCGCGAGACTGAGGGCAGCACCGGGCAGATTGCCCCAATGCTGTTTACCTGCCTCGGCAGGGAGTAGCGGTAGACGCAGAACGGGCACGGAAGGTTGAGCTCCAGGCTTTGCGACAAAGTCGGTAATTGTAGCGGCGTCCGGTGCCGCCTGTCAGTTGCAGACTACGTCTATCTTCGATGTTTGCGCGAAATGTAGTGGTAACCATAAAAACCAGCGGTTTTTTAGCGATTATGTAGTGCCGAAAGTGGCTGGTGTTACGGAGGGTTACAGACATCGTCTAACAGTCGTCGAAAAATTGACTGCGCTGAAAGCCCCGGTTTTACTGGGCTGGCGCGAGGCGTAATTTTTTTGAACGGGATTTTGTTACCGATTTCGCGACAAGCGCGCATTGCTGAATGAGGTTGTCGGCGGCATAATGTAGCCCCTTTTTTCTGCCCCTACATGTGGAAGGTTACCGTGACTCAGAAGCCCGACCAGTGTCTTGGTGAATGGATCGACCGTGAAGCACTCGCAGAAGCGATGATTCCGCTTATCGGTCAGCTCTACCGCAATAACAACGTGGTGAGCTCGATCTATGGCCGCAGCCTGATCAACCAGTCTGTCATCGCGATTCTCAAAGCTCACCGCTTTGCGCGCCACCGTTCTTCCGACGACAGCGAACTCTCCGTCCACGAAACATTCCCACTGCTCAAGGCCATGAGCGAGCTCAAGCTCGGCGCGGCTTCGGTAGATCTGGGCAAGTTGGCGTTCAAATTCCGTAACGAAGGCAATGGCCGCAGCGCCGAGCAATTCGTTCGTGAAGAAATGGCTGACGTGGTTGGCCAGCAAAACGCTTCCGCACGTAAAGGCACCGACGTTGTGCTGTACGGCTTCGGTCGTATCGGCCGTTTGCTGGCGCGCATCCTGATCGAGAAAACCGGTGGTGGCGACGGTCTGCGTCTGCGTGCCATCGTCGTGCGCAAAGGCGCCGACAACGACCTGACCAAGCGCGCCAGCCTGCTGCGTCGCGATTCGGTCCATGGTTCGTTCAACGGCACCATTACCATCGACGAAGAAAACAACACCATCACCGCCAACGGTAACCTGATCCAGGTGATCTACGCGAAGAACCCGACCGAGGTGGATTACACCCAGTACGGCATCAAAGACGCGCTGCTGGTGGACAACACCGGTGTATGGCGTGACGCCGATGGCCTCGGTCAGCACCTGGCCTGCCCGGGTGTCGCCCGCGTTGTTCTGACCGCGCCTGGCAAAGGCAAGCTGAAGAACATCGTTCACGGCATCAACCACAACGAAATCACCGCTGACGACAAGATCGTGTCCGCCGCTTCCTGCACCACCAACGCCATCGTGCCGGTGCTGAAAGCTGTGAATGACAAGTTCGGCATCATCAACGGTCACGTCGAAACCGTTCACTCGTACACCAACGACCAGAACCTGATCGACAACTTCCACAAGGGCGATCGCCGTGGCCGTAGCGCCGCGCTGAACATGGTGATCACCGAGACCGGTGCTGCCACCGCTGCTGCCAAGGCCCTGCCTGAGCTGGCCGGCAAGCTGACCGGTAACGCGATCCGCGTTCCGACGCCAAACGTGTCGATGGCCATTCTCAACCTCAACCTTGAGAAAGCCGCTACCCGTGAAGAGATGAACGAGTACCTGCGCTACATGGCGCTGCACTCCGATCTGCACAAGCAAATCGACTTCGTCAACTCGCAGGAAGTGGTTTCGACTGACTTCGTGGGCTCGCGCCACGCCGGTGTGGTCGACGCTGAAGCGACCATCGTTCAGGACAACCGCGTTGTTCTGTACGTCTGGTACGACAACGAGTTCGGCTACAGCTGCCAGGTGGTTCGCGTGATGGAAGACATGGCCGGTGTAAACCCGCCAGCGTTCCCGCGCTAAGCACTCGTTGCAAATGAAAGCGCCCCGACTTAGGTCGGGGCGTTTTTGTTTGTGTGCCGTTTAGAGCTGTGTTGTCAGTAGCGGCCTCTTCGCGAGCAGGCTCGCTCCCACATGGGGATTTGTGAACGACACAGATCCAGTGTAGGAGCGAGCCTGCTCGCGAAAGCGTTCTATCGAGCGCCGCCGGGTATGGCCGCTTGCGCGGTGCGCAGTTCATGCTTATTGCCGCGGAACAACACCAGCGTTGCAATCAATCCCAACACCGCCGCACCACTGAGCCAGATCCCCGGCGCAGCCTTGTTATCCAGCACATGAATCAGATACGTACACGCCGCCGGGGTAAACCCGCCGAACGTCGCGGTTGCCAGGCTGTAAGCCAGCGAGAAACCGGTCGTGCGCACCTCCACCGGCATGATCTCGGTCAGCGCCACCACCATCGCGCCGTTGTACGAACCGTAGAGGAACGACAGCCACAACTCGACAATCAGCAAATGGCTGAAGCTCGGGTTCGCCACCAGCCACGACAGCGCCGGGTAGGCGGTCAGGATCGCCAGAATCGTCGCCGCCAGCAGTAAGGGTTTACGGCCGATCTTGTCAGACACCGAGCCCATCACCGGCAACCAGAAGAAGTTCGACAGGCCGATGCATACCGTTACAAGCAACGCATCGAAGTCCGACAGGTGCAGCTCAGCCTTGCCGAACGTCGGGGTGTAGGCGGTGATCAGGTAAAAAGAAACCGTGGTCATCACCACCAGCGCCATGCCGGCGATGACGATGCCGAAGTTCTGACCGATCGAGCGGACGATTTCCCGCAGGGTAGGGCGGTGTTTTCTGGCCTGGAACTCCGGCGTCTCCTCCAGCGAGCGGCGAATGACGAAGATTACCGGCACAATCATGCAGCCGATCAGGAACGGCACGCGCCAGCCCCAGTCGCCCATTTGTTCCGGGCTCAGCCAGTGATTGAGGCCGACCCCGAGCAGGCCGGCGAAAACCACTGCCGCTTGCTGACTGGCGGATTGCCAACTGACAAAGAAGCCCTTGCGGCCCGGGGTGGCGATCTCTGCCAGATAGACAGATACGCCGCCCAGTTCTACGCCAGCGGAAAAGCCTTGCAGCAAACGACCGAACAGCACGATCAGTGGCGCGGCAACGCCGAGGGTCGCGTAGCCTGGCACACAGGCAATCAGCACCGTACCGGCAGCCATCAACGCCAGCGTGATGATCAGCCCTTGGCGACGGCCATGGCGGTCGATATAGGCGCCGAGGAAAATCGCCCCGAGCGGTCGCATCAGGAAGCCGGCACCAAAGGTTGCCAGTGAAAGCATCAGCGAAGCGAAGGCGCTGTCGGTGGGGAAGAAGGTCTTGGCAATGGCTGTGGCGTAAAAGCCGTAGACCATGAAATCGAACATTTCGAGGAAGTTGCCGCTGACAACGCGAAAAATCGCTTTGCCTTTGCCCGTGGTGGAGGACATGTTCAGGTACTCACTATTGGATTTTGTATAAAGATGTTGCAGATCCTTTAATTCATAATGGCCGTCGCGGTTTTACGGAGAGATGAATAATTGTTCACTGGACGGTTGCTGGGGCTTGTGATTCTGGCTGGCTTATTGGCTGGCTGCGGCAATGGCGACTCCATGGAAGGCTTTGGTGGGCCGACCATGGGCAGCACGTATTCAATCAAGTATGTGCGCCGCGCCGGCTTGCCCGAGCCGAAGCAAGTTCGCGGTGAAGTGGAGGGGATCCTCGGCGAAGTCGATCGGCAGCTATCCACCTATCGCAACGATTCGGACATCGAGCGCTTCAACGCTTTGCCCGCCAACAGCTGTCAGAAAATGCCTGCAGCGGTACTTGAACTGGTCCGCACAGGCGAACAACTGTCAGCGCAAAGCGAAGGCTCCTACGACCTGACTGTCGAACCGCTGATGAATCTCTGGGGATTCGGCCCGCAGGGGCGCGAAGAGAAAGTCCCTGGCGCCGCCGCACTCGCCGAGGTGATGTCGCGCGTCGGTTATCAGCACTTGCGCATCAATGGCGATCAGTTGTGCAAGGACGCCGCCGTCGAGGTCGATTTCAACAGCATCGCCGCCGGTTATGCCGTCGACACCATCGCGGCACGGCTCGATGCCATGGGCATCCACGATTACCTCGCTGAAGCCACGGGTGAGCTAAAGGCAAAGGGGCGAAAGCTTGACGGCTCATCGTGGCGCATCGCGCTGGAAGAGCCTCGTGACGATCAACAGGTGACCGAGCGCATTATCGATGTCGACGGCTACGGCGTTTCCACCTCCGGCGACTACCGCAACTATTTCCTGCAGAACGGCCGGCGTTATTCCCACACCTTTGATGCGCGCACCGGCGCACCGGTCCTACACGACCTGGCGTCCGTCACGGTGATTCATCCTTCAGCGCTGATGGCCGATGGCCTATCGACGCTGTTGCTGATTCTTGGCCCGGAAAGGGCGTGGGACTATGCGGAAAAACATGACATTGGTGCATTCTTTGTGATTCGTGCCGATACAGGTTTTGTCGTTCGTACCAATACGGCTTTCGAGCGCCTCACTGGCAAGAAAACTGACTGAGAACAATACGAAAGCTGGCGTTGTAGTGCAGGCAAAAGTAGCCTACGACGCGACCAAGGGTTAATGTGCGCGGCGTTGACGCTTCTATAGACTGTGTCCGGGTTCTTGATTGACCCCCAATTGTTCCTTCGCGCCGCCGTTCGGCGTGATTTAGCCGCCGGTGCTGCTGGCACCGCGGCCTGTTCTGAGGAGTACGCATGGCTGTCTACAACTACGACGTGGTGGTGCTGGGTTCCGGCCCGGCGGGAGAAGGCGCGGCAATGAACGCCGCCAAAGCAGGGCGCAAGGTCGCGATGGTCGACAGCCGTCGCCAGGTCGGCGGCAACTGCACCCACCTCGGCACCATCCCGTCCAAGGCACTGCGTCACTCGGTGCGGCAGATCATGCAGTTCAACACTAACCCGATGTTCCGGGCGATCGGCGAACCACGCTGGTTCTCCTTCCCGGACGTGTTGAAAAGCGCTGAAAAGGTTATTTCCAAACAAGTCGCTTCACGCACCGGCTACTACGCCCGTAACCGCGTCGACGTGTTCTTCGGCACCGGCAGCTTCGCCGATGAGCAAACCATCGAAGTGGTCTGCGCCAACGGCGTGGTCGAGAAACTGGTGGCCAAGCACATCATCATCGCCACCGGTTCGCGCCCGTATCGCCCGGCGGACATCGATTTCCACCACCCGCGTATCTACGATAGCGACACCATCCTCAGCCTCGGCCACACCCCGCGCAAACTGATCGTTTACGGCGCCGGCGTGATCGGTTGTGAATACGCGTCGATCTTCAGTGGTCTGGGTGTACTGGTCGAGCTGGTTGATAACCGTGGTCAGTTGCTGAGCTTCCTCGACTCGGAAATCTCCCAGGCGTTGAGCTACCACTTCAGCAACAACAACATCACCGTGCGCCACAACGAAGATTACGATCGCGTTGAAGGCGTCGACAACGGCGTGATCCTGCACCTCAAGTCCGGCAAGAAGATCAAGGCCGATGCCTTGCTCTGGTGCAACGGCCGGACCGGTAACACCGACCAGTTGGGCCTGGAAAACATCGGCGTCAAGGTCAATAGCCGTGGCCAGATCGAGGTCGACGAGGCTTACCGCACCTGCGTACCGAACATCTACGGTGCCGGTGACGTGATCGGCTGGCCGAGCCTGGCCAGTGCCGCTCACGACCAGGGTCGTTCGGCTGCTGGCAGCATCGTCGATAACGGTAGCTGGCGCTTTGTGAATGACGTGCCGACCGGCATTTACACCATTCCGGAGATCAGCTCGATCGGCAAGAACGAACAGGAACTGACCCAGGCCAAAGTGCCGTACGAAGTAGGTAAGGCGTTCTTCAAGAGCATGGCGCGTGCGCAGATCGCCGGCGAGCCGCAAGGCATGCTGAAGATCCTGTTCCACCGTGAAACCCTGGAAGTGCTGGGCGTTCACTGCTTCGGTTATCAGGCGTCGGAGATCGTCCACATCGGTCAGGCGATCATGAGCCAGCCGGGCGAACTGAATACCCTGAAGTACTTCGTCAATACCACGTTCAACTACCCGACCATGGCCGAAGCCTATCGGGTAGCGGCGTACGATGGCCTCAACCGGCTTTTTTGACGGGCTCCGGCCGGTGGCCTGAGCCGGCCGGGGAGACCGATTTCAGCAATTCTCGAGGGTGGCAGTGGCCAAACCGGGAAAGTCTGTAATCAGGCTGTCAACGCCGAAGTCGGCGAGTCTGCGCATCAGCGCAGGCTCGTTGACGGTCCACACCGACACATGCAGCCCCTGACGCTGCGCCTTCTGCAGGCGTTCCGGCGTACACAACGTCCAGTTCAACGCGAGAATCTCACAGCCATAGCTGGCCGCGACTTTCAATGGGTCGAGCCAGGCGTATTCGGCGACCAATCCGCGTGACACATCCGGCACCAGATCCAGCGCCGCTTTCAGCACTTCCCGCGAACTCGAGGTGATCGTCACCTTGTCGAGCAGGCCATGCCGTTGCGCCATTTCACGAATCGCCAGCACCGTGGTTGCGGCGCGAGTACGTGAAGCGCTTTTGACCTCCAGTTGCCAATGCTCGAAATCACACTTCTCGAACAACTCTTCCAGGGTCGGAATCGGGCACGGCTTGATCCAGCCCGGGCCACCCTTGCGCGCGTCGTAAGTGACCAGCTCGGCGGCGGTGTGTTCGACGACTTTGCCGCGCCGCTCAGTGGTGCGTTTGAGGGTCGGGTCGTGGATGACCATCAACTCGCCGTCCTTGGACAGGTGCAGATCGAGTTCGCAACGGCGCACGCCGTGCTTGAGACATTCCTGAAAGCTGCTCAGGGTGTTTTCCGGTGCTTCGCCCTTGGCGCCGCGGTGGCCGTAGATGAGGGTCACGGTTCTTCCTTAAATTAAATGCCTGATTCGTTCTGTTCGCGGGCCAGACGTCGTTCCTGGGCCTGCTTCTGCAAGATATAGCGGGCGAGCAACTGGCGCTGGGCATCGGTCAGGTGTTCGAACTCGGTACCGATGTCATAACCTTCGCCCTTGCGGTCGCAATGGGTGACGCGGGCACGCAGCAACAGGCCCAGCGCTTGCGGCATCAGCACCAGTTTCACTGACAGGTGTGCACCGGTGGCAATCGGTTTCGGGTGCTGAAAGTCGATTCCGCCCTCGGAGATGATCACCGGTTGCGGCTCGCCGATATGGCCGAGCACGGTCAGGGCGACCACCTGGCTGAGCAGGTCGATGCGCTTGTTCTGGGATTTCAGGAACGCGGCGATGGCCCGGTCGCGCTCGCTGATCTGCCGCAACAGGTGTTGCGACTCGAATTCACTCAGGTGCAGTTCGCTGAGCAGGTTGAACAGTGGGGAAGCATCCTGCAACACTTCCTGGCCTGCGGCTTCGGGAGCAGACAGGGGCCGAATTTCCAGTGCGATCGTGTCCTCGATACGGTAGTATTCGCGGCGATCTTCTTCATCTAATGTCGACATGGCGAACCCATGGTAGCGGCGGTGGTCTGAGTGTAAAGCTGGTTATCGACCCCCGCCACAAGGACGTTCCTTTTCCCTCCGAACAAGCCCCGACATGTTCAGACCTCTCTTCGTATTTATCGGCACGCGTTATACCCGTGCAAAGCGTCGCAATCATTTTGTGTCATTCATTTCCCTGACTTCGATGATCGGGCTCGCCCTTGGCGTGGTCGTGATGATCGTCGTGTTGTCGGTGATGAATGGTTTCGATCATGAGATGCGCACCCGCGTGCTGGGCATGGTGCCCCACGCGACCATTGAATCCACCGAGCCGATCAACGATTGGCAAAGCCTGGCCACCCAGGTCAAACAGAACCCGCAGGTGACGGCGGTAGCGCCGTTTACGCAGATGCAGGGCCTGCTGACCAATAACGGTCAGGTGTCCAAGGTGTTGCTCAACGCCATCGACCCTGCGCTCGAGCGCAATGTGTCGATCATCGACAACTTCATGAAACAGGGCAAACTCGACGATCTGACGCCGGGCAGTTTCGGCATCGTCATCGGCGACAAGGCTGCGACCAAGCTCGGCGTCGGCATCGGTGACAAGGTCACCTTTGTCGCGCCGGAGGTCAGCGTGACCCCGGCCGGGATGTTCCCGCGCATGAAGCGCTTCACCGTGGTCGGCATTTTCCATGTCGGCGCTGGCGAACTCGATGGCTATCTGGGCGTGACCAACCTGCAGGATCTGGCGAAGATGCACCGCTGGAAACCGGATCAGGTGCAGGGCATTCGCCTGAAGTTCGACGACCTGTTCCAGGCGCCGCGTGTGGCATGGAACATCGCCCAGCAGCTTGGCGAAGACCATTACTACGCCCGCGACTGGACCCGCACCCACGGCAATCTGTATCAGGCGATCCGTATGGAAAAAGCCATGATCGGCCTGCTGTTGTTGCTGATCGTCGCCGTCGCTGCGTTCAACATCATTTCCACGCTGGTGATGGTGGTCAACGACAAGAAGGGCGACATCGCCATTCTGCGTACGTTGGGCGCGACGCCGGGCACGATCATGCGCACGTTTATGGTGCAGGGCACGGTGATCGGTGTGGTCGGCACGGCGATTGGCGCGGTGGTCGGTATTTTCGCCGCGCTTAATGTCAGCGCGGCGATCTCGGCACTGGAAGGCCTGATCGGCCACAAATTCCTTAATGCTGACGTGTATTTCATTGATTATCTTCCGTCGCAGGTGCAGAGCCAGGATGTGGTCATGGTCTGCGCCGCTGCGTTGGTCCTGAGTTTCCTCGCCACCCTGTATCCAGCCTGGCGTGCCGCGCGCACCCAGCCGGCGGAGGCGCTACGTTATGAGTGAGTCGGGCATGAGTGAACAAGCAATCCTGAGCTGCCGCAACCTGGGCAAATCTTACGAGGAAGGCCCGGAATCGGTAGAAGTACTGGCCGGCCTGCAACTGGAGTTACACCCGGGCGAGCGCGTCGCGATCGTCGGCACCTCGGGTTCGGGCAAAAGTACCTTGCTCAACCTGCTCGGCGGCCTCGATACGCCGACCAAGGGCAGCGTCTGGCTCGACGGTGAAGAACTGTCGGCGCTGAGCGAGAAGAAGCGTGGCCTGCTGCGTAACCGTGCGCTCGGTTTCGTTTACCAGTTCCACCACTTGCTGCCGGAATTCACCGCACTGGAAAACGTCTGCATGCCGCTGCTGATCGGCAAGACGCCGATCCCGGAAGCGCGTCAGCGCGCCACGGCGTTGCTGGAGCGCGTCGGCCTCGGTCATCGCCTGGAGCACAAACCGGCGGAACTGTCCGGCGGTGAACGTCAGCGTGTGGCCATCGCCCGCGCCCTGGTGAACAAGCCGGGCCTGGTGATGCTCGACGAGCCAACCGGCAACCTCGACTCCCACACCGCCCAAGGCATTCAGGATTTGATGCTGGAACTCAGCACCTCCATGCGCACGGCGTTCCTGGTGGTGACTCACGACATGAACCTGGCCCGCCAGATGGATCGCGTACTGCACCTGCAAGAAGGTTGCCTCACGCCTATCTGACTGGCTGAAACCCGACGTCTGTAAAGGCGTCGGGTCTTTTATTTTTATACGGTGCCCCAGCGAATGTTCAGACCGTTATCGATCTTTATCGGCACGCGCTATACCCGCGCCAAGCGCCGCAATCGCTTTGTTTCGTTCATTTCGATGACCTCGATGATCGGCCTCGCCCTCGGCGTGCTGGCGATGATCGTGGTGTTGTCGGTGATGAATGGCTTCCAGCGCGAAATGAGCTCGCGCATCCTCGGCATGGTGCCCCACGCGACCATCGTTGGCGTCAAGCCGATCGATGACTGGCAGCCGGTGGCCGCCGCCGCGATGAAAAATCCTGAAGTGACTGCCGCCGTGCCGTTCACTGAGATGGAAGGCATGCTCTCCTACAAGGGCTTGATGCAGCCGATCCAGATCAGCGGCGTCGATCCTGCGCAGGAAGGCAAGGTGTCGATTGTTGCCCAGCACATCGTCCAGGGGCGTCTGGGTGCCTTGAAACCCGGCGAGTTCGGCGTGGTGATTGGCGAAATCACCGCCCGCCGTTTCCGTCTCAATGTTGGCGACAAGATCACCCTGATCGTCCCGGAAGTCAGCACTGCGCCGGGTGGCATCACCCCGCGCATGCAGCGTTTGAACGTTGTTGGCGTGTTCAAGGTTGGCGCCGAACTGGACGGCTCGATGGGCCTGATCCATGTGGCTGACGCCGCGACCATGCAGCATTGGCAGCCGAATCAGGTGCAGAGCGTGCGTCTGGCGGTGAAAGACCTGTACGCCGCGCCGAAAGTCTCTTCGGACATCGCCGCCGGCTTGGGCGCCGAGTTCAAGGCTGACGACTGGACCCACACCCAGGGCAGCCTGTTCAGTGCGATGAAGATGGAAAAAACCATGATCGGCCTGCTGTTGCTGATGATCGTCGCGGTGGCGGCGTTCAACATCATTGCGACCCTGATCATGGTGGTGAACGACAAGGGCGCGGACATCGCGATCCTGCGCACCATCGGTGCCACGCCACGGCAGATCATGGCGATCTTCATGGTCCAGGGCACCGTGATCGGTATTGTCGGCACCATTATTGGCGGCGTGCTGGGCGTGATCGCCGCGCTGAATGTCAGTCAGATCGTGGGCTGGATCGAGCGAGTCAGCGGGCAGCATATCTTCAGTTCGGATGTGTATTTCGTCAGCAATTTGCCGTCGGAATTGCAGGGTGGGGACGTGCTGTTGATCTGCTCGGCGGGCTTTATTCTGAGCTTTCTGGCTACGGTGTATCCGGCCTGGCGGGCGGCGAAGATCGAGCCGGCTCACGCCCTGAGATATTCGTAAGCAGACAGGCCGCTTTCGCGAGCAGGCTCGCTCCCACAGGGGATTTGTGAACGACGCAGATCCAATGTGGGAGCGAGCTTGCTCGCGAAGGGGCCGGAACTGCTGGCCTCAATCTCCCTTGGGCAACTCAATCACAAACCGCGTCCATCCTGCTTCAGATTCGCAATGAATCTGCCCACCATGGGCGCGGACGATCGACTGAGTAATCGCCAGCCCCAATCCCGCATGCTCACTGCTGCCTTCCTGCCGCGCCGGATCGGCCCGATAAAACCGGTCGAACAAGCGTGGCAGCAGCTCCGCAGAAATCCCCTCGCCACTGTTCTCTATTGAAACGCGCACAGCGTTCGGTTGCTCAACGATCCGCAAGCTCACATAGCCCTCAGCCGGGGTAAACCGCAGTGCGTTATCCAGCAAATTCGACAGCGCCCGGCGTAACATGCTGCGATCACCCTCGATCCGCGCACGGCCCTCGCGCGTCAGCTTGACCCCGGCGTCCTCCGCCAGCGGCGCAAAAAACTCCAAAAGCACATCCGTTTCATCCGCCAGTTCCAGCGCTTCGCGCTTGGGCATCAGCAAACCGTGGTCAGCCTTGGCCAGGTACAACATGTCGTTGACCAGTTGCGCCATCCATTGCAGCTCTTCGAGGTTGCTGTGCAGTACTTCGCGGTAATCCTCGATCGGCCGAGGGCGGGTGAGGGTGACTTGAGTGTGGGTTAGCAGGTTCGACAATGGCGTGCGCAACTCATGAGCGATGTCGGCGGAAAACGCCGAAAGCCGCTGAAACGAGTCGTCGAGGCGTGCGAGCATGGCGTTGAAGCTGTGGGCCATTTCCGCAAGCTCGGGCGGCATTTGCGCTTCCGGCAGTCGGGCATTCAGCGATTGGGCGGAAATCCCACGGGCGACCGCGCTCATGCGCCGCAATGGACGCAAGCCGCTGCGGGCCGCCCAGGCGCCGAGCAAGGCAGTGGCCAGCGCCGAGAGACCGACGGTCAGCCAAATCAGGTGCTGCATGCGTTGCAGGAAGTGTTGGTGATGGGTGATGTCCAGCAACAAGGACAATTGCGGTGAATCGGCTTTGTCCGGGTAGAGCGGGGCGTTGAGTACGCGATAGTCGCTGCCGTCGTTGCTAACTGTCGACAGGCCGGATTGTTGCGGTAAATCCTTGGGGATTTGCGTCGAACTGTCGTACCAGCGTTGGCCGTCGCCGCCAGTGATGCGCATCGATAGATCAGCCTGGCGACTCAGCTCATCCGCCAGCCGTGCTTCACGTTGGCCGGGTTGAAGATCCTGCAAGGCGCGGCGCAGGCCGATCAGTTTGCCGTCCAGTTGTTGCTGGTCGAGTTCAATGAAGTGCGCTTCGCTGGCACGGTTGAACAACACCCCGGCGAACAGCGAAACCACTGCCGTGCAGGCGGCAAACAACAGGGCCAGGCGTGAACTCAGGGACAAACGACGCATCAGGCGCCACGCTCTTCGAGCACGTAACCCATGCCGCGCACGGTGTGGATCAGTTTGTTGGGGAATTCGTCATCGATTTTCAGACGCAAACGGCGGATCGCCACTTCGATGACATTGGTGTCGCTGTCGAAATTCATGTCCCAGACCTGTGAGGCGATCAGCGATTTCGGCAGCACCTCACCCTGACGACGCAGAAGCATTTCCAATAGCGCGAATTCCTTGGCGGTGAGATCAATGCGTTGGCCACTGCGTTCGACCCGACGGCGAATCAGGTCCAGACGCAGATCGGCCAATTGCAGGCTGGTTTCTTGCGGTGTAGCACTGCCGCGACGCAACAGGCTGCGCACCCGCGCCAGAAGTTCGGAGAAGGCGAACGGTTTGACCAGATAGTCGTCGGCGCCCAGTTCCAGGCCATGCACCCTGTCTTCCACGGCGTCTTTGGCCGTCAGAAAAAGTACCGGCGTATCCAGCCCGGCGCTGCGCACCGCTTGCAGAATCTGCCAGCCGTTGCGGCCCGGCAGCATCACGTCGAGGATCAGCAGCGCATAATCACCGCTCAGTGCCAGTTGCTGACCGCTGTTGCCATCGGCCACCAGCTCCGTATTGAACCCGGCCTCGGTCAGGCCCTGGCGCAGGTATTGGCCGGTTTTCGCTTGGTCTTCGACGATCAACAGTTTCATGGGCAACTCGGGTTGTAGTAACTAAGGCTTTATATCGTGAGCGCGTGCGGTAAGCGCCAACCTGACAAAGTTGTAATCTGCCTGTCAGGTAGATGCCAGCGCAGGCCGGCTAGAGTTTCCCACAGGCTGAACCTTATCTTGTTGGAGAACGACCATGTTTTTACGCCAATCCCTGACGTTGGCTGCCTGTCTGTTGGCGCTGAGTTCGCCAGTGTGGGCCGCGCCAGCTCACACCTACGATTTTGGCCAGCCAGCACCTGCCGCCAACGCCACGCGCAGCATTGAAGTGGTGTTGAACGACATGTCGTTCGACCCCAAGGCGATTCAGATCAAGGCCGGTGAGACCGTTCGTTTTGTGCTGGTGAATAAAGGCCAGTTGTTGCACGAATTCAACCTCGGTGACGCAGCGATGCACGCCAAACACCAGCAGGAAATGTTGCAGATGCAGCAAAGCGGCATGCTTACGCCTACCGGTATGAAGGAAATGTCCCACGATATGGCTGGCATGGATCACGCAGCGATGGGCCACGGCATGAAGCACGATGACCCCAATAGCGTGTTGGTCGAGCCGGGCAAAACTGCCGAGCTGACCTGGACCTTCAGCAAGGCCACGAGCCTGGAATTCGCCTGCAATATTCCCGGGCATTATCAGGCGGGCATGGTCGGCAAACTGACGGTCAGTCAGTAAGCACTCAAAGGCGCGGGCAAAGACTGGTAGAATCCGCTGATTCTTCAGTCAGGTTTCCGCCATGCATCCCGCAGCCGAACATTCGCCGCTGGGCAAATCCAGCGAATACATCGCCACATACACGCCGTCCCTGCTGTTCCCGATTCCGCGCACCGCGAAATGGGCCGAACTGGGCCTGACCGCCGAAACCCTGCCGTATAAAGGTGTGGATTTCTGGAACTGCTTCGAGCTGTCGTGGCTGCTGCCGTCGGGCAAGCCGGTGGTGGCGATCGGCGAGTTCAGCATTCCGGCGGATTCGCCGAATATCATTGAGTCGAAGTCGTTCAAGTTGTACCTGAACTCGCTGAACCAGACGGCGTTTGCCGACGTTGCGAGCCTGGAGGCGACGCTGGTCAAGGATTTGTCGGCCGCCGCCGGTAAACCGGTGGGCGTTCGGGTCCGCAGCCTGAAGGACGTTGAAGCGGAAGGCGTCGTGGCATTGCCCGGCGTGTGCATTGATGATCTGGATATCAGCGTCAGCAACTATGAGCATCCGCGCCCGGAATTGCTGCGCTGCGATGATTCGCGGATTGTTGAAGAGACGGTCTATAGCCACCTGCTCAAATCCAATTGCCCGGTGACCAGTCAGCCGGACTGGGGCACGGTGGTGGTGGAATATCGTGGCTCGGCACTGGATCATGCGAGTCTGCTGGAATACATCGTCAGCTTCCGCCAGCATTCGGACTTCCATGAGCAGTGTGTGGAGCGGATTTTCCTCGATCTGCAGCGCTTGTTGAAACCCGAGAAATTAACGGTATTTGCACGTTACGTGCGTCGTGGTGGTCTGGATATCAATCCGTATCGCAGCACCGAAAGCGTACAGCTGCCGAACCACCGGCTCGTACGTCAATAAAGATCCAGAATGTGCGATATCCCATGAGGGAGCGAGCTTGCTCGCGAAGGCGTCGTGTCAGTCGACATCATCGTTGAATGACTCACCGCATTCGCGAGCAAGCTCGCTCCCACAGGGAAGTGTGTTTCAAGTCCGTGTCTAGTCCTGAAATAGGTTTACACCTATTCACCCCAACGCCCGATGCACCGCATCGGGCGTTTTGTATTTTAAGGAAAGGTGCGGCCGCTCTTGGTTGTAGATCGTAATAGCCTCCCGCACCATCTGTTCAGCCTGTTCTAGATTTTCTGGCCTGTAGAGCAGCAGCTCTGTTTTCAGAATGCCGTTAACCCGCTCTGCGAGAGCGTTTTGGTAGCAATCGTAGCCATCGGTCATTGAGCAAATGACGCCATGTTTGGCGTGCAGCTTCTGGTAGAGATCAGAGCAGTACTGTGCGCCGCGATCCGAGTGATGCACCAGTCGTTGGCTTGTTCGGCGCTCTTTTAGCGCCTTTCGGAAGGCTTGAGCCACGGATTTGGCGTGCAGGCTGTCATGCACGTGAAAGCCGACAATTTTTCTCGAGTAGGCATCGGTCACCAAACTTAAGTAAACAGATCCTTCTCGGGTGGGGATGTAGGTGATATCTGCTACCCAGACCTGTTCTGGGCCGGTCGCAATCACTTGTTGCGGGCCAGGTTTCAGGAGGTTGGGATGGCAGCGAAAGCGATGATGGCTGTYAGTCGTCTTGTGATAGGCCCGTTTTCTTCGTACCAGTTGGCGATGATCGCGCAAAACATCGAATAGACGATCCCTTCCAACATGCAGTTCTTGTCTCTCGCGTTTGGCATGCATCATCGAATGTAACTTACGAGTACCGATGCAGGGCTGACGTAAGCGGATCTCATGCACAAACTTGACGAGCTTCTGGTCTTGCTCAAGCCTGGATCGGTAGGCCCGATCTCGCTTGTAATAGGCTTGGCGACTTATTCCCATAAACTGGCAAGCCCTGCTGACACTCAGGGTTTGGGTTTGCGCAACGACTTGCCTGGCCGCTTTTTTACAACGGATACGCCATAGTCATTCTTCAGAACATCGACCACGTCTTCAAAAAACTTGGCTTTCTGATTGGCCAGCGCCAATTGTTCTTCAAGCTCTTTGATTCTCTGCTCAGGCGTTAGCGGCAAAGTTGGCTCGTCCATCGGTCGAGTCCTCTGAGAGCGAATGGAGGCGCCTTGGCTCCAATCCTGCCGACCATGCTTGCGTAACCAAACCAGAACCGTCGACCGGCCTTGAATCCCATAGCGCCGTTGAGCCTCTTTATAACTCAACTCGCCTTTTTCGACCTGATCGACAACCGACAATTTAAAAGTCAGCGTGTAATCGCGCTGACTGCGCTTTTCGCCCGTCTCCATTGCACCCTCCTGATAAGAAGCCAGAAGGTGTAAACCTTATTCAGGACGAGACACCGGAAATGAAAAAGCCCTGCCAGTGATGGCAGGGCTTTTTGCGTTTCGGGGGGAATCAGATCCCCATGCTGCCCAGCGCGTTGACGATATTGCGCAAGGTGCCAGCTATGGTTGGATGGTCAACTTCAAAGCGTTCAACGGCGAGGTTCACGCCGTCGGCAATGTTCGAATCGTTGGTCTTGGTTTCGAGTTCAAGTTCCAGTTCAATCTGCGCCATCAGCGCGTGCAAATCTTCCCGTTCAGCTTCCGACAGCGGCGGATTCTGCTCCAGCTGCTCGCGCAGGGTCTCGAGCTGTTTTTGCAGTTCTTGGGCGGGCATGGTGTTTTCCTTTTATCAATAGGCACTGGCATTGACCGCAGCCGCGCGCCAAAGGTCTATGGCTGACCTTTAGATTAATCCACTCCCGGCAAACCTGCATGACCCCGATCAGGGCTTTTCGCCTTTGAGGCGGCGCAGGCGGATGTCCGCCAGGCAAGTGTCGAGTTCACCCAGGTGATCGATTACCGAATGCACGCCCAGCCCGAATAACTGCACGGTGGCCTTGCCACGCAAGTGTTCGCGTTCTTTCTGGCTCAAGGCTTGCCATTCCTGAGGTGCCAGGCCGCAGAGCGAGCCGCAGGAGGCGAGGCCGATGGTCCACAGGCCGGCATTCAGTCCAGCTTCCAGCAGGCGCGGTTCGCCACTGACCAGCACGCAACCGTCCAGGCTGCCGACGTTCAGCGTCATCAATGCTTGCCAACAGGCGTTCGGGGCGGGCCATGGATTGATTGTTGCCGAATGTTGCGCAGGTTTGATCCACGCTGGCAATGAGACCGACAACGCTTGCGCGAGGGGCGGGGGCAATTCATCTAGCCAGGCGCAGGGAATCTGCTGGCGCTGCAGGCTGTGCAGGCTGTCGAGTGCGCCGGGTGTGGGCTCGGCATGCTCGGGCAGGGCGATCGTCTGTTGCCGGGCGCGAGCACCGAAATCCACCAGACAACCGCTGAGTCCGAACAGTACGGCCGTCAGGCTGGGGGCGGCGACGGGCAAGGTTTCGGCGTGTGTCATGGCAACGTCCCTGAAATAACGATCAGGCTAGGGCGTCTCAGTGACAGTTGGATGACAGAGGTGTGAAGGCGACGCGCGAAGCGTCCTACAGACTGCTTCATTGCGCAGACTGTCCAAACGGGCTTTTGCGCTTATACTAGCGACCTGAATACCCGGACCCAGAGGTCCGCGACAGTACCATTCCAAGGAGTTTTTCTATGCGCTGGAGCAATCCGCTCGCTCAGCTTTGTGTATGTGCCGGCCTGTTGCTGGCCCCGTTTGCCTCTCAGGCGGCAACGGAAGAAGACCCTTGGGAAAGCGTCAACCGTCCGATCTTCCAGTTCAACGACTTCGTTGACACCTACGCGCTGAAACCATTGGCGCAGGGCTATGAGTTCGTTACACCGCAGTTTCTCGAAGACGGCATTCACAACATGTTCCGCAACGTCGGTGACGTCACCAACCTTGCCAACAACATTCTGCAGGCCAAACCGGCTGCCGCTGGCGTCGACACTGCACGTCTGATCTTCAACACCACGTTCGGTCTGCTCGGCTTCTTTGATGTCGGCACCAAAATGGGCCTGAACCGCAGCGATGAAGACTTTGGTCAGACCCTCGGTTACTGGGGCGTCGGCAGCGGTCCGTACGTAATGCTGCCATTGCTCGGCCCAAGCACCCTGCGTGATGCACCGTCGAAATACGTCGACAGCTACACCGGTATGTACCGCTACATCGACGACGTGCCGGCGCGTAATTCGATCTTCGGCCTGAACATCGTCGACACCCGCGCGAGCCTGCTGTCGAGCGAGAAGCTGATCAGCGGCGACAAGTACACCTTCATCCGCAACGCTTACTTGCAGAACCGCGAGTTCAAAGTGAAGGATGGCCAGGTCGAAGACGATTTTTAATCTCGACCGGTAAAAAGAAAGGCGACCTCAGGGTCGCCTTTTTTGTGTGTAGCTATTTCATCTTCAGGATGGTCAGACCGAGTTTCTGGCCGCCGTCATCCTGTGCTCGAATCCAGACCACTTCGGTCTCGGCCTCAAGGCCGCTGAGTGCGGCGTGATCGGAGTCGATGCGCACGCTCAAACGATCACCGACCGCGAACTGGCGCGGTGCTTCGATCTGCATGCCGGTGCTGGAGAGGTCGATGCACACCCCTGAAACTTCATCACCTTCATGAATCAACACGACATCGGCATCGACCCGCATGCGGATGAAATCGCGCTTTTCGCTGTAGTCCCGACTGGTTTGACTCATAGGTTCGTCCTTCCATTGGGTTACGGTTTGAGCTGTTCTTATAACTCTCGGTGATTTGACAAGTAAAGTCGTCAAGCGACCATCGGCGCATGCTTGAAACGCTCTGCGGATGGGAGTACCGTCTGCGCCTTAGAAGGGCACCTCTGGTGCAACCGCGTTTGCAGTCAATGCTCGAAAGCGGTGCAGCAGAGAGGCTAGAAAGCGAATCCAGTAGTCTGCGCAGGGCCAGATGCCCCGCCAACTACGCCAACCTAATTCTGGCGCCGTTTGCCCACATGCCAAAAACCAGTGCCACGCTGCTGATAATCGATGATGACGAAGTAGTGCGCGCGAGCCTCGCGGCCTATTTGGAAGACAGTGGTTTCAGCGTCCTGCAGGCCAGCAACGGCCAACAGGGTCTTCAGGTATTCGAGCAAGACACGCCCGACCTGGTCATCTGCGATCTGCGCATGCCGCAGATGGGCGGTCTCGAACTGATCCGTCAGGTCACCGAGCGATCGCCGCAAACGCCGGTGATCGTGGTGTCGGGTGCCGGCGTGATGAACGACGCGGTCGAGGCCCTGCGCCTGGGCGCGGCGGATTACCTGATCAAGCCTCTCGAAGATCTGGCTGTGCTCGAGCACTCTGTGCGCCGGGCCCTCGATCGTGCGCGCCTGCTGCTGGAAAACCAGCGCTATCGCGAGAAGCTGGAGAAGGCCAACCGCGAGCTCGAGGCCAGCCTGAACCTGCTCCAGGAAGACCAGAACGCCGGTCGCCAGGTGCAGATGAACATGCTGCCGGAAAGCCCGTGGAGCATCGACGAGTTCAAGTTCGCGCACCAGATCATCCCGTCGTTGTACCTGTCGGGTGATTTTGTCGACTATTTCCGTGTCGACGAGCGCCGGGTCGCGTTTTACCTGGCCGATGTATCCGGGCATGGCGCTTCTTCAGCCTTCGTCACCGTGCTGCTGAAGTTCATGACCACGCGCTTGCTGTTCGAATCCAAGCGCAACGGCACATTGCCGGAATTCAAACCTTCTGAAGTCCTTGGTCATATCAACCGGGGGCTGATCAGTTGTAAGCTGGGTAAACACGTCACAATGGTCGGTGGAGTCATCGACGAGGAGACCGGTTTGTTGACCTATAGCATCGGCGGCCATCTGCCGTTGCCTGTGTTGTACACGCCTGACAGTGTTCGTTATCTCGAAGGGCGTGGTCTGCCGGTGGGCCTCTTCAATGAAGCCACCTACGAAGACCACGTGCTTGAGCTGCCGCCGACATTCAGCCTGACGCTGATGTCGGATGGCATTCTGGATCTTTTGCCAGAACCTACGCTCAAAGAAAAAGAAGCCGCTTTGCCTCAACGGGTGAAGTCGGCGGGCGGCAGCCTGGATGGTCTGCGGCAAGTGTTTGGATTGGCCACGCTAGGGGAGATGCCGGATGATATCGCCCTGTTGGTGTTGAGCAGGAATCTTTAATGAGTACCGGTAGAATCCAGTTCGCCGAGCAGGACGGCACCTTCGTCCTGAAGTTCGTCGGTGAAGTTCGCCTGACCCTGTGTTCGGCGTTGGATGCGACTATTGAGAAAATCTTCACCGCGCTGAATTTCAACGCGATCGTGATCGATTTGACCGAAACCCGCAGCATCGACAGCACGACGTTGGGCCTGTTGGCCAAACTGTCGATCCTGTCGCGGCAGAAGGTCGGCCTGCTGCCGACCGTCGTTACCACCCACGAAGACATCACCCGTCTGCTGCAATCGATGGGTTTCGAGCAGGTGTTCAACATCGTCAACCACCCGGTGCCATGCCCGGAGTGCCTGGACGACCTGCCTGATCAGGACCAGTCGGAAGAAGTGGTGCGGATCAAGGTGCTTGAAGCGCACAAGATCCTCATGGGCCTGAACGATTCCAACCGGGAAGCGTTTCATGACCTGGTGAATGCCCTCGAGCGGCATTGATCTCATGACGTGATGTTGTCTGGGCCGGCCTCTTCGCGAGCAAGCTCGCTCCCACACTGGATCAGTGTCGATCACCAATCCCCTTGTGGGAGCGAGCTTGCTCGCGAAGGCTTAAGTTCAGTCAACGCGGCTCCCAATGCAGAATAAAAAAGGGCGAACCTGTGAAGGTTCGCCCTTTTGCATTTCACCCACTCAAATCACAGCTTGGCCTGCAACAGCGCCTCAAGCTTCTCCTGGTCGCGAGCAAACTGACGGATGCCCTCAGCCAGTTTCTCGGTAGCCATCGCGTCTTCGTTGGACAACCAGCGGAACTGCGCTTCATTGAGGCTCAGACGGGCTTCACCGGCGTTGCCCGGTGCCAGTTTGCGCTCCAGCTTGCCGGTATCGGCCGCCAGCTTGTCGATCAGGTCCGGGCTGATGGTCAGGCGGTCGCAGCCGGCCAGTTGCTCGATCTGATTGAGGTTGCGGAAGCTCGCGCCCATGACCACGGTCTTGTAGTCATTGGCCTTGTAGTAGTTGTAGATGCGGGTGACCGACTGCACGCCCGGATCATCAGCGCCGGTGTAGTCGTTGCCGTTGGCCTTCTTGTACCAGTCGTAGATGCGGCCCACGAATGGCGAAATCAGGAACACGCCAGCGTCGGCGCAAGCGGCGGCCTGGGCGAAGGAGAACAGCAGGGTCAGGTTGGTCTGGATGCCTTCCTTCTCCAGCACTTCGGCGGCGCGGATGCCTTCCCAGGTCGAGGCGATCTTGATCAGTACGCGATCGCGGCCAATGCCAGCCTTGTCGTACAGCTCGATCAAGCGATGCGCGCGTTTGAGCACCGCATCTTTGTCGAACGACAGACGCGCATCCACTTCAGTGGAGATACGGCCCGGGATCACTTTGAGGATTTCCTGACCGACCGCGACGCCAAAGCGGTCGCTGGCCAGGCCGACATCGCCCTTGCAGTCGCTGACGCAAGCATTCAGCAGTTCGGCGTAGGCCGGAATGGCTGCCGCTTTGAGCAGCAGGGACGGGTTGGTGGTGGCGTCGACCGGTTTGACTCGGGCGATCGCTTCGAAGTCGCCGGTGTCGGCAACAACGGTGGTGAATTGTTTGAGTTGTTCCAGCTTGGAAGTCATGGGCGTGCTCTGTCCTATGGGTCTGATGACATTACCCGAGCGCTGACGGCCACTCAAGGGTAGGTGCGTGTATCGATGGCCCCTGCAGCAACAACCTGAAAACGATTGTTTGAAAGGCGGGGCGCGGTATCGATGAATACGATGCCAAAACAGCCAACAGGTTCAAAGCAACCGACCTGCGAACAGGCCGGTTGTGCATGCGCTACTGGGCGTTCAACAGGGCTTCGACGGACATACGCGCCGGTTTCGGCTGCCCGTCAGAGGTCAGCAGGCCGAAGTTCTTCTCGCGGTCGTTACTGCCCGAATCACTGTTCTTCCATTCATAAATGGACGTCAGCGGAATATTGAGCTTTTTAACATCGCCAATAAACGTGTTGATCTTGCTCGCTTGTCCTTCAGGCCCACCATTGGAGGCGAGCGCCGAGATGCCCCATTCACTGATGACTCCCGGCAGATGGAAGTTTTGCTGAATGAAGTTTTGCGCGTTGCTGATCTGCGTGGCGGTCATGCCGTAGGGGTGGTAGGACACGGCGCTCAGGCATTTGGGGTATTCGCTGACGATGCGGTTCAGCGCCACGGTTGCAGCCGAGCCTGCGCTAGGCGGGCGGGCGAAGCCGTAACCGATCACGGGTGTCGATGGAGGCTGCTCCTGCAGCGCCTTGCACACGCCGCTCATGAACGGCACAAACGTGGTGTCGAAATTGCGCGTCGGCCAGTAGGTTTCCAGGTCCGGCTCATTCCATAACTCGATCGCTACCAGTTGCGCGCTGTACGACTGTTGCAGCCCCGTCACGGCTTTGGCGAAGCCTTCACCGGCAGTGCTCAGCTCGGCGCTCGAGGTGGCGGGCAACGCCTTGATCGCGCGGACTGTCAGCAACACCGGCAGGCCCGCAGACTGGGCTGCGGCGAAGGCATCGCTGACCTGTTTCTGATAAGCCTTGGCTGTCAGGCTGTCGCTCCACACACCGAAGCGGACAAAACCGAAGCCTGCCGATTTGATCTGCGCGGCGTCGGCGGCCGTGAAGTTCTGGATCTTCACCTGCACGCCGATGTTCTTGGCTGGAAGGTTGGGAAACACTTCGCTAGCGTGAACCTGAGTCGTAGCCCCTGCCACCATCAACGCCAACGCGCCGAGTCTTTTGAGATGTGTTGGTTTCATGTCTGCTCTCCCGAAGAGAAGTGACAACTGCGAATAAATGATCTCGTTTCTCAATTTTCGAGTGAGGTGATGGCACTTAGTGCGCGAATGTTAGTTTTTGTCGGAAAACAATCACTCGAAAATCACAGTTATTTTTAGTCCGTTAATAGTGGTTGGGGGGCTTTTAAACGCTGTGGTACTTAATGCTTCGGTACTAACAGGGCGAATCTATTTCTGAGTGCAGGAAGATCTTGAGGGTTCATTCAATTGCTCTCGGATGTTGGCCGTTTGACATTACACAGGAAAGTAAAACCTTGTTCAGAAAGATCCTTGTCGTTTGCGTGGGCAATATATGCCGTAGTCCGACGGCAGAACTGATGCTGCGTAGCGCGCTCGCCCCCTCGGCGATCACCGTTTCCTCCGCAGGCCTGTCGGCGCGGGTGGGCGAGGGTGTAGAAGCGTCCGCCCGGCAAGTGCTCGAAGACCATGGCCATAACACCGAAGGCTTCATGGCACGGCAACTGACCGCAGACATCGTCAATGAATCAGACCTGATTCTGGTCATGGAAAAACAGCATGTTAATCAAGTACTGAAGATTGCCTCTCACGCCAGAGGCAAAGTGTTTCTGCTCGGCAAGTGGCAGAGCGAGCGCGAAATACAGGACCCGTATCGTCAAGGCAAGGCCGCTTTTATTCATGCCCATGCATTGATTGAAGATGCTGTTAGTTCATGGGCGCAGCGCCTCGGGCATTGATGAATATTCTTCAGATCAGTGAATGGTAAGAACAGACTTATGCAGTTACCGTCAGTAATCGGCACCCGTGACAACGATCAAGACAGTATTGATCTGCTCGGCATATTTGGCAGCCTGATCGATCAGAAATGGTTGATCGGCGCACTGACCGGGGCCTTTATGGTGACCGGCGTGGCCTATGCGGTTTTGGCCACGCCCGTGTACCTGGCCAATGCGCTGGTGCAGGTCGAGCCGAAAAAGAACGACATGCTCGGGTTTTCCGACCTCAACAGCATGCTCGGTGGGCAATCGCCGTCGGTGACCGAAATCGGCATCATCAAATCCCGCGCGGTGATCGGCAAAACCGTCGACGACCTGCGGCTGGACATCGATGTCACCCCCAACACCTTCCCGATGATTGGCGGCTTCCTCGCCCGGCGTTATCGCGGCGAGACTGAAACCAGCGTTGCTGCGCCGCGTTTCGGTCTGAACAGTTACGCCTGGGGCGGTGAGCGCCTGGAGTTTGCCCGGCTCAATCTGCCGAAAGAACTGTTGGGCAAGAAACTCACCCTGATCGCCGGCGAACAGAAGCACTTCCAGTTGCTCGATGACAACGACAATCTGCTGGTCGAAGGCGTCGCCAGCGAAGCGTTCGCGCAGGACGGCGTAGAAGGGCAGATCACTCAGTTGTTGGCCAATCCCGGTACGCGTTTCGAAGTGGTGCGCAATCCGCGAATCGTGACCATTCAGGGTTATCAGGACGCGCTGGATATCTCCGAGCAGGGCAAGGAATCGGGAATTATCAAACTGGCGCTGGCCAGCAGCGACGCCGCTGAAGCGGTGAAGATCCTCAACAAGATCRCCGCGCTGTACGTCGATCAGAACGTGCGCCGCACCTCGGCCGAAGCAGCGCAGAGTCTGGCTTTCCTGCAAAGCCAGTTGCCGCAGGTCAAGCGTGATCTGGCCAAGGCCAGCGATGCGTTGAACGCCTATCAGACCCACGGCAAGACCGTGAACATCTCGCTGGAAACCCAGTCGGTGCTCGGTCAGTCGGTAGCGCTGGAAACGCGGATCTCCGAGCTGAAAATGCAGCAGGCGGAGATGGATCGCAAGTTCACCAAACAGCACCCGGCCTATCGCGCGTTGATGAGCCAGATCGGCGAACTGACCCAGCAACAGAAATCGCTGGAAGGCAAAGTCGGCGATTTGCCCGCGACCCAACAAGAGCTGCTCAACCTGACCCGCGATGTCGAAGTGGCGTCGCAGATCTACACGCAGTTGCTGAACAAATCCCAGGAGCTGGACATCGTCCGCGCCGGTGCCGTGGGTAACGTGCGTCTGGTCGACGCAGCGGATGTCGACCTGACCAGTCCGGTCAAACCGAAAAAAGCCCTGATCGTGCTGATCGCCACCTTCCTCGGCGCTTTTGTCGGCGTGGCGCTGGTGCTGCTGCGCAAATCCCTGAGCCGTGGTCTGGAAGGCCCGGAAGCCATCGAGCAACTCGGTTTGCCGGTGTACGCGTCGATTCCGTACAGCGCCTTGCAGGATGAAGAAGACAACAAAAAAGGCCGCGCCCGCGACGGTGTCGACAAACCGGCGTACCTGCTGGCCCTGCGTAATCCCACGGATCTGTCGATTGAATCGATCCGCAGCCTGCGCACCTGCCTGCATTTCGCCGGGCTCGATTCGACCAACAACCGCATCATGATTTCCGGGCCGAGCCCACAGGTCGGCAAGACCTTCGTCTCGTCCAACCTCGCCGCGGTCATGGCGTTGAGCGGTCAGCGCGTGGTGCTGATCGATGCCGACATGCGCAAAGGTCACCTGCACAAAACCCTCAACACGCCGATCACCAACGGCTTGTCCGATCTGCTGGTCAAGCGCTGCAGCATCGATCAGGCAATCAACAAGGTCGAAATCGACAACCTGCACTTCATCAGCCGTGGCCAGGTGCCGCCGAATCCTTCCGAGCTGTTGATGCACGCCAACTTCCGCGAGCTGTTGGCGGAACTGAGCGAGCGCTACGACCTGGTGATCATCGATACGCCGCCGCTGCTGGCGGTGACCGATGCGGCCATCGTCGGCCGTGAAGCCGGGATCAGCCTGATCGTCACGCGCTTCGGGGTGAACCCGGCCAAAGAGATCGAACTGACCATTCGCCGCTTCGCGCAGAACGGCATCGAGTTGAAAGGCGCGGTGTTCAACGGCGTCGAGAAGCGTGCGGCCAGCTACTACGGCAATGGCGGTTACGGCTATTACAACTACGAATACGCGTCCGACAAATCCTGACTGTCAGCGACTGTTTTTTCCTGTTTGAAGTGGGTGATTTGTGAAGAAAATACTGCACGTGGCAGAGACGATCAAAGGTGGCGTCGCGACGGTGATCCGGACGATTTCGGCTTCGCCTGAAGGTGATGCGGCGAACTACGAGTTGGTGTACCTGGTCCCGGACGATCAGGCCAAAGAGTTGCACGGCATCGGCGCGCAGCAGATCCGCACCTTTCCCCGCACTGGACGCAATGTGCCGTCGTTGCTGCGTTTCGCCTGGCGTTTGACCCAGGTGATGCTCAAGGAAAAACCCGACGTGGTGCATTTGCACAGCACCTTTTCCGGCGTGATCGGGCGATGCGTATGTGTGCTGTTGCGACCGTGGCGCAAGCCGAAAATCGTCTACTGCCCGCACGCGTTTTCGTTCCTGATGGAAAGCTCGCCGACCAAGCAAAAAGTCTATGCATGGATTGAGCGGGTACTGCAGAAAGTCACCGATGTGATCATTTGCGTCAGCCAGTATGAACTCGATAAAGCCGCGCGCTTCGGTATCGAGCGCAAGCGCATGAAGCTGATCTACAACGGCATTCACCACAAGGATGACGCGCCGAAAGCGGCGAGTCCCGAGCCGATTCATCTGCTCTTCGTCGGTCGCCTCGATTATCAGAAAGGCTTCGACGTGTTGCTCAAGGCCTTCGCCAACGTGCAGCGCAAAGACTTGAAGCTGACCGTGGTCGGCAGCGCGGTGAACGAGGACGCGGTGGAGTGCCCGCCGATGGACTCTGTTGAATACCTGCCATGGGTCACGCCGAGCGAAGTGCAGGCGCTGTACCAGAAAGCCGATGCGCTGATCGTGCCGAGTCGCTGGGAAGGTTTCGCCATGGTGCCGCTGGAAGGCATGGCCATGGGTTTGCCGGTAATCGCCAGCAACTGCACCTCGCTGCCGGAACTGGTCACCAATGAAGTCTCCGGTTATGTCTTCCCGTCCGGTGATCACCAGGCATTGGCCGACGTGCTGACGATTATCCAGAAACCACGCTTGCTCGACCTCGGCAACGAAGGACGGAGCATTGTCCGCGAGCGTTTCAGCGCCGCGTTGATGATTCGCCAGACCTACGACCTGTATCGCGCTCCCACTTTTTAAGTAGAACTCAAGCATATGAACGTAACGATTTTGCATGGCTACAGTGCGTCCAACTCCGGTGACGGCTTGCTCGTCGATCTGGCCATTGCCCTGGTGCAGCGCAACTTTGGCGAAGACACCGCGATCAGTGTCGTGGCTTCCGATCCGGATTCTTTCAGCTACTTGCCGCACCCGCGTTTCGACGCGCCGGTGATGGCGGCCAAGGGTTTTGGCCGGGTCAAGCAAGCGGTGTTTCTCAATCAGTCCTACGCCGGGCTGGCGGATCTGTTGAAGAAAACCGACCTGATCGTCGGCGTCGGCGGCGGCTACATGCGCTCAAAAAGTGCTTTCGAACATATCAAGTTGAAACTCGGCCACGCCAAGCAACTGGAAACCGCGATCCTCAGCAAAGTGCCGTCGGTGTACCTGCCGCAAAGCATCGGCCCGTTCCACGGCGAGAGCAGCAAAATCGTCGAGCACTACGCCAGTGCCGACGCGGTGTTCGTCCGTGACAACCGCTCTTCGGCCATTTTCGATGCCTGCGCAAACGTCTACCGCGCGCCGGATCTGGCGGTGCAGTCGCTGGCGAGCAAAATCCTCCAGCAAGCGAAATTCACCCGCTGTGCGTCGTCGCCAGCCACGGTCTGCGTGGTACTGCGCAAGCCGCCGGAGTGGAGCAAGGAAAAGAAAGTCGCTTACGTCGCCAATCTGAAGTTGCTGCTGCAGCGCCTGAAGAACAAAAGCAAAGTGGTCTGCGCCGTACAGAGCGCGGTACGCGGCAACGATGACGGTGCGTTCTATCGCGAGCTGGGCATTAGCGAAGACTTGCTGTCGTTGAAGGCGACGATTGCCAAGTATCAGCCGGACCTGGTGATTTCCGTACGCCTGCACGGCGCTATCGAATCGCTGCTTTCCGGCGTGCCGGCGTACCACATCAGCTACGAACGCAAAGGCTTCGGCGCCTATCAGGACATGGGCGTGGAAGACTGGGTGATCAACGGTGGCGACATCAATGTCGACACCATCATCGACACGGTTTACGCGCCGAATGCGTTGTCGAATTTCGGCAAGCGCCTCACCGATACCTGCCGTGAAATCGAGGCAAAAACCGTGGCCATGGACGAGATCATCAAAGGTGTCGTTCGATGATATTTCGGCTACTGCTTCGCGGCGGTGCATTGGGCGCGAAGTTTTTGCTGGTGTTGGCGATCACCCATTACCTCGGGTATGAAGCGCTGGGTTTTTACGGTGTGGTGGTCGCCGCTTCGTTGATCGCCTCGAAGTTCTACAGTGTCGGTTTCAGTTCCGAGATCAATCGCTTGATCAGTGTCGGCGGCAGTTCGCGCCGCGTGGTCGACAAGGTGCTGCTGCTGTACCTCGCCGTTGGCGTGATCTTGTCGGTGGTGACGGTGMTGATTTATTCGCTGTTCCAGCAAGTCGAAGCGAGCGCCGCGCTGATCCTTTGTGTGACGCTGGTGTTGCTCACTGAGCATCTGTCGTTCGAGATCAACTCGTTCGTGTTTTCCGCGCAGAAAGCCACGGCGGGCGCATTGCTTTTCTTTATCAAGACCGGCCTGTGGGCGGTGTTGGCGGTAGGCGGGATGATGCTCGGTTGGGTCTCGGGAATCGCCAGTGTGTTGTGGTTGTGGGTCGCCGCCAACGTGCTGGTGATCATCGCCGGTTACCTGATCGTGGTGAACGTTCATCACGGCCGGGAAACCGGGACACTGGCCACTGCTACTGTATGGAAAGCGGGATTACCGTTTTACCTCGGCACCGGGTTGATCGCGTTGAGTCAATGCGCCGAGCGGTTTCTGATCGCCGACCTCGAACCGTACGCCAAACTGGGTCAATACGTGTACGCGTGGTCAGCAGCCAACACCTTGCAGGCGCTGTCGTATGCGGTAGTGGCGGTGATCGGGATTCCGTTGTTGGCCAAGCGTTTTCAAGCCGATCAGCAGGCGTTCACGGTCAAGCAGTTGTTCGTCAACAAGTGGGTCATGCGCTCGCTGGTGGTGTCGGCGGCGGTGGCGGTGGCGATCTATGTGTTTTTCAACGTGGTGCTCGATTACGTCGCCACCAGCGTGCCGCGTCCGGACAATGCGATCCTCGGCGTGCTGATTTTTTCCTTCGCTTTGCGCGCGATTGGCGACATCGTCTGGGGCGGTTTGATTGCCTCGAAAAACAGCCGCGTATCGCTCGCCAGCGCGGCGATCTGTCTGCTGGTTTCGGTGCCGGTCAGCTATGTGTTGATCAAGCACTATTCGATCTACGGCGCGGCGTGGGGCAACGTCTTCGCGATCATCGTGCAACTGCTGGTGATTGCCGTGCTGACCCGCGCAACGGCCGGGAAAAAGGCTGCGTTGTCATGGGCCTGAAACTGCCGTGCATCGAGTTTCGCGGCAAGCGACTCGATTCGTATGTCTCGTTCCTGATCCTCTTCACCGGGCTGTTTCTGTCGGTGGCGATGCCGCTGTTGATTCCACGTGATCCGGGACCGGATGCGATGACGTTGTGGTCGTCCTACGCCCGCGCCGACAACTGCAATTTCTGGAACCCGTTCTCGCCGGATCGCTCGTCCTACGAGTGTTCGGCATTCCTGCTGCGGCCTACCGGGATCAACCTGACCAATGCCTGGGCCTACGGCATGTTCTGCAATTTTTTCCTCACGGCGATTCCGGTGGTGGTTTTTCGGCGCATGCCGTTGGCGATCTTCGGCACCCTGTGCCTGTGGGGCATCGTGCGCTCGTTCTTCCTTGAGAACCTGACCAAGGAAATCATTGTGTCGGTGGCGGTGTTGAGCATTTTGCTCAGCTCGCTGACGCGAAAATATCGCGGCGGATTTTTCCTCTCGGCAGTGATCTACGGCGTGCTGATTCGGCCCTACTGGATTTTGTTTTCGCTGTCGTGGGTCGGTGTCTGTGTGATGAAAAAGTACGTGTCGCGCACGACGTTCTTTCTGATGCTGTTCCTGTTTTATCTGGCGGTGGCGATGTCGATCCAGCTCGCCCTGGGCTTTCCGGTGTCGTCGATCCGCGCCAGTAACAACGAGTTGCGCACGGCGGGCGAGGAGGGCTCGAAATCGTTGATCGTGTCGTGGCTCAGCGGCAGCGACTTCGTTTCGCAGGCGCTGGACTCGATGATCATCTTCTTCCGCCTGTCGTTCCCGGTGGAGCTGATTCTGCTGTCGGGGCCGGGGCAGGTGATCTTCGTCGCGTTGATGATCATGACCGCGTTGCTGCTGTTCAAAGTCATCACCTCGACCGATTACAAAGGCGCGCCGATCCAGACCAAACCCAAGGAACTGATCGCGATTCCGCTGGCGTTTCTGCTGGTGCAAGGCCTGTTCGAGCCGGACTTCGGCTCCTTCGCCCGGCACTTCTCGATGGTGGTGCCGGTGTTGTTTGTCGGTCTGGGCTTGATGCTGCGGGCGAACAAACCGGTGCAGGTTGAATCAAGAATTCTGAATTGAGGCAGGTGCTTTATGTCGAGCAAGAAAAAGTCCCTGGAGATTGAAACCCTGCGTGGCCTGGCGTGCCTGTTGCTGGTGCTCTATCACGTCATCGGCCCGCTGGGCGGCGGGTTGAAGATCGATATCGGCTCGCCGTTCCGGGTGCTCGCCGATTCGATGGTGTACGTACGCATGCCGTTGTTCACCTTCATCTCCGGGTACATCTATTCGATTTACAAAATCCGCGGCAATGACTTTTCCAAGTTTTTCAGCGGCAAGGTGCGGCGCTTGATCGTGCCGCTGTTTTGCGTCGGTGTACCGTTCTCGGTGTTGCAAGCGGTGGGGCCGGGGGTGAACAAGGATGTCGGGGTGATCGACGCGCTGTTGTCGTTCTGGGTGCCGATCAACCACTTTTGGTTCCTGCAGGCGGTGTTCATCATTTTCATGTTCGTCGGGCTGCTGGAGTGGCGCGGGATGTTGCGGTCGGCGACGCGCTTGTATGGGCTGTTTGCGTTTGCGGCAGTGTTGTTTCTGCTGCCGCCGTTCAAGTTCGACGCGTTCGGGATCAACGGGGCGATTTATCTGTTGCCGTTTTTTGTCGCGGGGATGATTGGCCAGGAGAACGTCGATGCGCTGAAGCAACGCTTCAAGGTGATCGGGCCGTTGGTGTTTGTGTTGATCTCGCTGATGTTGTTGTATGTGGCAGCGATTGATCGTGAGTTGATTGTTGATCGCCGTAGCCTGATCGGTCTGACCGTGGGTTGCGTGTCCTGTATTGCGCTGCTGTCGAGTGATATGCGCTCGAAAGCGCTGACCTGGCTGGGTGGCTATTCCTATGCGATCTTTCTGTTCCATATGCTGTTCGCGGCGACGTCGCGGTTGGTGCTGGGGCGGTTGGGGGTGAAGGATGAAAGTTTGCTGGTGCTCGGTGGTTTGACCTTTGGTTTGCTCGGGCCGGTGCTGTTGTCGATGATTTTCAGCCGATTCAATTTCACCTCGGTGTTGTTCCTTGGGGAGCGGGCGGCGAAGAAGAAACCGTTGGTGCCTGTCACCCCAGTGGTGCAACCACAAAACAGCTAAGAGCTTCGCGAGCAAGTCGAATCGTCGCACCGTCGCTCCCACAGGTTTTTTTGGTGTACACAGATTTAGCGGATGACCGCGACAAATGTAGGAGTGAGCCTGCTCGCGATAGCGT
>NZ_JBFUIR010000022.1:0-68054 GCF_056401755.1 Pseudomonas sp. P4_D7
ATGGCAGGGGCGGCTGGATTCGAACCAACGCATGGCAGGATCAAAACCTGCTGCCTTACCGCTTGGCGACGCCCCTACTGCTCTTTCCAGCTACTCCGTTAGTTTCGCTGTGAGAACGGGGCGCAATTTACCAAGGTTTTTTTGCTTTGGGAAGCGCGAAGTGAAATATTTTTTGTTTTAAAACAGCGACTTAATATTTTGGCCTGAATCAGGTCCAGGGGGAGTCGGTTTCGCCGCCGTGTATCACACTGTGTACGCCCCCCACCGCGACACATCGACTTTCAACAAAGCCGTTCTTCGACACAGGCCAGATACGTCTCCGCGCTCAAATGCACTCAAGGTTTCAGGTGTTCATTCAGAACCCTTGGCCAAAGGCTCGCAAAGGAGACGTCACCATGAAGATGGCACTGCACACCCGCAAAACCGCATTTGGCTTGTCGATTCTGGCTGTATCGCTGTTCGGCGCTTTTGGCAGCGCTCAGGCGCAAACCACTGAACCGGCCGCCGTCAGCTATTCCGCGCCCTCGCCCTTCGGCCCGCTCAAGCATGTGAAGGCCGGCGTGCTTGACGTCGCCTATGCCGAAACCGGCCCAGCAGACGGCCCGGTGGTGATCCTGTTGCACGGTTGGCCCTACGACATTCACAGCTACGATGAAGTCGCGCCGCTGCTCGCGGCCAAGGGTTATCGGGTGTTGATGCCGTATGCGCGCGGTTATGGCGATACGCAGTTCCTCTCCAAAGACACCCTGCGCAACGGTCAACCAGCGGCGCTGGCCAGTGATGTCATCGACTTCATGGATGCGCTGAAGATCAAACAAGCGGTGCTCGGTGGTTATGACTGGGGCGCGCGTTCGGCGGACATCGTTTCGGCGCTGTGGCCGGAACGCGTGAAGGCATTGGTTTCGGTCAGCGGTTATCTGATCGGCAATCAGGCCGCCGGGCAAAACCCGCTGCCGCCCAAGGCTGAATTGCAGTGGTGGTATCAGTTCTACTTCGCTACCGACCGTGGTCGTGCCGGTTACGAGAAAAACACTCACGACTTTGCCAAGCTGATCTGGCAACTGGCCTCGCCGCAGTGGAAATTTGACGACGCCACGTTCGATCGCAGTGCCAAAGCGCTGGAGAACCCCGATCACGTCGACATCACCGTGTTCAACTACCGCTGGCGTTTAGGCCTGGTTCAGGGTGAAGCGAAATACGCCGCGCTGGAACAGAAGCTCGCTACCGCGCCGTCGATCAACGTGCCGACCATTACCCTCGAAGGCGATGCCAACGGCGCGCCGCACCCGGCGCCGGAGGATTACGCCAAGCGTTTTACCGGCAAGTATCAGTTCCGCTTGATCAATGGCGGGATCGGGCACAACTTGCCGCAGGAGGATCCGCAGGCGTTTGCCAAGGCTGTGATTGATGCTGACCACCTGTAGAAACAAAAAAGCAGTCAGCCGCTCAGGCTGACTGCTTGATTATTTGAGGGTGGAGGGATGGTCACGTTTTGCAGATGCTTTGCCTGAACGGACGCCATCGCGAGCAGGCTCACTCCTACAGGGGGAACGCATTTCAAATGTAGGAGTGAGCCTGCTCGCGATCACGCCCGACCAGACACCCTCAACCCCGACTAACGTGCGCGATCACTCGGTTGGCACAACCAGATCCAGCGCCTTGTTCACCGCCAACTCCCCCAACATGACCACTTGCGCAATACCCAGCAGGGTATGACGATTTGCGCCCTCCAGCATTCCGGCAAAATTACCGAGCATGACCGACGCGGACGCCAGGGAGCCGCAAGCATTGGTCAGCAGCGACTCCGTGTCTGCTTGCGGGTTGGCCATGAACAGAGCATTGGGCGTATAGGGTGTGGCCATGATCGCGGCAGGCAACAGGTAATGGTCGAGTGCACGCTCTGCCGCTTCGTGGAGCTTTCTTGAATTGGGCGAGGCGTACGGCGATATCAGGTCAGTGACCGGTGGTTCGGGTGGCTGGGACATCAGCTGAAACTCCAGACAAGAACCGTTGGCGGCTCTTTGATAGAAGGCGTGAAGCGCCGCGATTACAGACGCTTCTGTGCAATGAGGGAGCGAGCCCCCTCACCCATCTGCTCCGCGACTAGTGCGGCAAGCGCTGGTTGTCCAGAACTCGGCCGACCACCAGCTCGCTGAGCATGATCACCTGTTGCAGGATCAGCATCTTTTTGCGCTGTGAGGGTTCTATCGAATCGGCGAGTTCACGGGCCATGTCAGTGGCGGAGGACAAGGTTTCAGTGGCTTCGACGAGCAGGGTTTCGTTATCCACTGTGGGGTCGATGAGGTAGATCTTGCCGGTCTTGCGGGTGGGTACTGAGGTCTTCAGCGCTGAGGGGTTGAGATAGAAGTTGATCGCGCGGTCGGTGGCCTCTTTGATGTTTTGAGGTTCGAGTGCGGCGTCGTAGGGGATTGGATCGGTTTCTGGCGGGTTTGGCGTAATTTTGAACATAGATGACACTCGCTTAGCAAAAAATAAGGAGCCATCACTCACGCTACCAAACGAGGTGGTGACCATTGCGCAGGTTGGTAGACCGGTCTAAGCGAGTAAACCCCGGCGCTCCCGAAGGAGCCCCACGCATGGCCACCATAAAAAACCGAGCCCCGAAAAGAGACTGCATATAGCGGCGCATAACGCTTAGAAAACGGGCTACCAAACCCGATCACTGTTTTGCAGTGACAGGGAAACGATACAGCCCGCCTCAAGGCGCGTAAGCCGGCGGATTCTGGCGTACGCGTAGGCAACGGCGCAAGGTGTTGTAGCCGTTATGGCGTAACAGTGCGTGTAAGTTAAACGTGCGTGGGTGATAGCGTTTAAAAGCCCCTCACCCTAGCCCTCTCCCAGAGGGAGAGGGGACTGACCGGGGTGTTTGGGAGAGCTACGCCGACGTGGGATACCGAGGTGAATTTTGGTGACGAAGCGGTTGGTGCCGCCTGCAAGTTCCCTCACCCTAGCCCTCTCCCAAAGGGAGAGGGAACTGACCGGCTGTTTGGGGGAGGTACGCCGACGTGGGATACCGAGGTGAACTCAGGTGGGTGACGGCTTGGGTTATTTGACCAGGCGTTTTTCTTTGGAAGGTCTGTAGCCGAAATATGAGCTGTAGCATTTGCTGAAATGGCTTGGCGAGACGAAGCCGCACGCGACCAGCACTTCCACTTGTGAAAGCTCAGTGTGCTGCAACAACCGTCGCGCTTCGGTGATGCGCAGTTCCAGGTAATAGCGCTGCGGCGTGGTGCCCAGTTGCTCCTTGAACAAGCGCTCCAACTGCCGACGAGAACGCCCGGCATACACCGCCAGTTGCTCCAGCTCCAGCGGCTCTTCCAGATTGGCATCCATCAGCTTCACCACTTCACGCAACGGCGCACTGACGCAGATGTTCTCGTCTGGTTTGATGCGCCGGTAACGCGATTCCTCGAAGGCGAGGATGTCTTCGATCCCTTCGACCAGGGCTTTGCCGTGCAGACTCTTGATCCAGTCCAATGCCATGTGGAAAGCGCCGGACGGACTCGATGCCGTGAGCCGGTCGCGGTCGATCACGTAAGGCTCACTGCTGACATGGGTGGTTTTGGCGATTTCAGTCAGCGCCGGGCGATGTTCCGGGTGGATCGCGCAGCGATAGCCGTCGAGCAATCCGGCGCGGCCGAGGAACCACGAACCGTTCCACAACCCGGCGAGGCTGATGCCCCGCTCCGCTGCAACCTGAAGCAAATGAATAAACTCCTCACTCGCCCGCAACTCAGTGCGATACCCGCCACACACCACCAGCAGATCCAGTTGCGCCAGCGCGGCTGAATCCAGACGTGCGTCAGGGCGGATGACCAGCCCCAGATCACTGATGACTTCGCCGTCGCCCAAACCAAACGTGCGCGAGGAAAACAGCCCCGGACGCAGCAGGTTGGTGGTGACAACGGTGTCCAGTGCTTGGGTAAACGCCGGTAGCGAAAAGTGTTCGAGCAGCAGAAAACCGGTCCGGGTCATGCGCGTTTCATCCGCGCTTTGCTCATTCAGATAGCGGAGGTTTTTCCCCTTCATGCCTCCGCTGAATTGGCGTCGTTCGATCAAGTTGTGGTCCATCGGTCATGTTGTTGTGCGCCGATAGTTGGCTTGATCCGCCAAAGAGTCAATCACGCCGGTGAATGGCGAACAGTTTCAGTGGGGGGTTGTCCGCCAATCCATCTCTGACTCAAACAGCCGAGAAAACCCCGGCGCCTAAACGCCCCTCAAGACGCCCACACAGCACGTAGTGCTGATAACCGCTGGAGAACGATCCCTGGGAAATCGCGATCCTGACATCGTCATTCAATCGAAGGTACTGGGCTTCATCAAAGTTTTCTGCGCTGACTTCGCCCGCACGCCCGAGACGCTCGCTGTCCACCGTGAGACCCTGGCTGGCGAAGTGCTCGAAATCGATGATGCGATTCACCGCGTGCCGCTCCAGCACACCCTGATTGGGATGCATCGAGTAGATATGCAGGCCCTTACTGGCGCAGCGGTCGCACATGTCGACACAGTTTTTCTGCGTCGATTTACGCCGCGTCAGCTCTTCAAGCGGCATGTCGAGGTACTTGCCAACCTGATACTCGGTCTGATTGAAGATCGTGCAGCAAAGCACCGTGTTGCCATTGCAGTCGATGACCAGCCAGTCATCCTTGAGCGTGCACGCCATCTTGGGAAATTGCTGGATGACGTTGACGAGATCGTCGTACGGCGGCAATGCGAGGCGTTTCAGGGTGTCAATGTCCGTAGCCGTGACAGACGGGTCACGCTCGACAATGGCCAGTGTCTTCTCCAGCGGCATCATCACCGAATACCCGGTGGTGAAGATGAAGCCAAGACGCTCACTGAACGCGCGCATCAGTGATTCTTCTTCGATGTTATCCAGGTAGCGGTGATAGTAAACATCCACACGGGTTCTCAGACCCAGGCGCTGTTTGATCTCCTGCAGGGCGATCATGTTTTGTTTTACAACTTCGATATCGCCGCCGACATGGCCCTTTTCGTAGGTCTCCTGGTAAAAACCCGAGAGCGAAATACGGAAGTAACTCGGCTCGGCCATCAGGGCCTTTTCCATATTCTTGGCGAGATTAAGGTTGGTGCTGATACCGCTGCCCATGCCGGCAGCATTAATGATCTCGATAAATTCGCCAATTTTTGGATGAATCAGCGGCTCGGTCCAGTTATAGAGGTAGATGGTGTCGACGCCCTCTGTCTTGGCCTTATCGACAATCTGCTTGAACATGTCGAGCTGCATGGCTTTTTTGAAATTGAGATTTTCCGAGTTGCCCATTGGGCAAGACGGGCAGCTCAGATTGCACGCACCGACGATATCGATGTACATATTCATGCGGGTGAAGCTCCTAGAATTGAAAGCCATGCATCTCATCACTACGGGCTTTCAAGTCGCCTGATTGTGTTGGTATTTTGACGGCACTGGCACAGCAGCTAGCAATAACTGCACCACAATGCTTCTACGCCATTAACTCAACGACCCAATCGATGAACACGCGCAATTTCAGGCTGACATGCCGGTTCGGCGGATAAGCAATGTAGAGCGGCATCGGCACAAGTTTCCAGTCTTCGAACAGCGGCACCAGCTCGCCACGCGCTTGATGGGCGGCAGACATGTATTTGGGTAACCACAGCACGCCCATGCCCGCCAGACCTGCCGCGAGATAAGCGTTGCCGTCATCGACTGCCAATACGTGCCGTCCCTTGATTTGCAGGTTTTCAGTGGCGTTGTGCAAGGCATATGGCACCGGTTTGCCGGTGCGTGCCCAGAGAAAACCGACCACGCGATGGTGGCTGTCTTCCAGGTCTCTCGGGTGCGCGGGGATGCCCGCGCGCGCCAGGTATTGCGGTGCGGCAAACACCCCCAACTGCAGATCGGCGACCTTGCGTGCCATCAGCGACAGGTCCATGAGYTCGCCGCCGCGCACCACGCAATCGACGTTCTCATCAATGATGTCGACGATACGGTCACTGACGCCCATGTCGATCTGGATATCCGGATAGCGCGCGTGAAACTCAGGCAGGGCCGGCACCAGAATCAACCGTGCGAGCGGACTCGGGACGTCCACTCGCAGCCGGCCCGAAGGTGATGCCGCCGCGCCTGGCAGGCTGGTTTCGGCATCATCGAGGTCGGCGAGCAAGCGGATCACGCGTTGGTAATACGCCGCGCCATCGGCGGTGACGTTGACCTTGCGCGTGGTGCGATTGAGCAACTTGACCCGCAGGCGCGCCTCCAGTTGCTGAACCAGTTGGGTCACGGTGGTCTTGCTCATGTGCAAGGTTTCCGCCGCTTTGGTGAAACTCCCCGCCTCGACCACTCGGGCGAAGGCCTGCATTGCGTCAAAACGGTCCAAGGTGTGCCCTCGATTGTTTGGATTTCACAAACAGTGAACGCCAAGCTTGCGCGTTTATCGCTGGCCTGCAAATACCTACAGTGGCTCCATCAACTCAAATGAAGGAGACACTCCCATGACTCAGCGCGATGTTGTTTTTCCATCCGCACGCCGCACGCTTTACGAACGCCACCGTTACTCGCCCGCCATTCGCTCCAACGGTTTTCTGTTTGTTTCGGGACAGGTCGGCAGCACCGAGGACGGCACGCCAGAGCCGGACCTGAAAAATCAGGTGCGTCAGGCGTTCACTAACCTCAATGCAATCCTTGAAGAAGCCGGTGCCAGCTTCGATGACGTGGTCGATGTCACCGTATTCATCGTTGATCCCCAGTCGAAATTCGAGACGATCTGGAATGTGGTGCTGACCGAGTTCTGGGGCGAGGCGCCGCATCCGACGGTGACGGCGGTTGGTGTGACGTGGCTGTATGGGTTTGATTTCGAGATCAAGGTGATTGCCAGGTTGCCGTAAATATCCGGACACACCCATTCGTTTGCCATTTCAGAGGTCGTCTGTTTGCATGCTGCCCCACATCAGCATTCAGATCAGGGAGAGGATCGATGAACATTTTGGTGGTGGGTGCCAGTAAAGGCTTGGGCCGAGCTTTTATCGAAGGTTTGGGTCACGCGGGAGACACGCTGATTGGTGTGTCCCGCACGCGTCCCGAAGGTTTGGTGTGCGAGGCAGAGCATCCAGTACGCTGGGTGGAAGCCGATCTGATGAACCCGGCCAAAGCCGCGCACGCCATCGAGCATGCGGTCGTCGACGATGGGCTGGATACGCTGATCTACAACCTCGGTATCTGGGAAGAGTCGGCTTTCGATCCAGCCTATGACTTTCTCGACAGTCCGGACGACGAATTGCAAGCCATCGTCAGTTGCAACATCAGCGCAACAATCCTGTTGATCAAACGCTTGCTTCCGCTTCTGCTGAAAAGCCCCCATCCCAGAATCATCCTCACCGGATCGACTTCAGGCCTGCCGCAAAGCGGGCGTCCGGAAGTCGCCTTCGGCGCCTCCAAATTCGCCCTGCGCGGGATTGCCGATGCGTTGCGCGAAGGCTACCGGCATCAGCGTCTGGCGGTGACTTGCCTGAATCTGGGGTATCTCAACACCGAGGATCGGCTGAGCACGCCGCGAGATCTGGCTGCGCAGCGTGGCGAGGGTCAGCTGATTCCAGTTCACGATGTCGTTCAGGTGGTGCGCATGATTCTGAGTCTGTCTTCGGCCAGCTACGTCAAGGAACTCACCCTGCCGGCAATCCTCGACGAACGCTTTTGACCGTTCCTGCCCTGATGGCGCTGGCCTTTACGCGTGCGAATACGTATAACCTCGCCGATTCGTCTACCCTCACGTTGCGCCCTGGTTCAGCACTTCACACTTTTTGACGCTCACGAAACGGAGAATTCCATGCTCAAACGAACACTGGCACTGACCGCCGGCCTGGCCCTGTCCTTTTCTACTTTGGTGGTGCAAGCCGCTGACGTTTTGCGCGTCAGCGCGATTCCCGATGAAGCCCCGACCGAGTTGCTGCGCAAGTTCGAACCACTGGGTGCTTATCTGGAGCAGCAACTGGGCATGAAGGTGCAGTTCGTGCCGGTGGCCGACTACCCGGCAGTGGTTGAAGCACTCGCGACCGATCGCCTCGACATGGCCTGGCTCGGCGGTTTCACGTTCGTGCAGGCACGTTTGAAAACCGACGCAACGACGCCAGTGATCCCGTTGGTACAACGCGAACAGGATGCGCAGTTCACCAGCAAATTCATCACCGCTGACCCCAATGTGCATAGCCTCGCCGACTTGAAGGGCAAGACCTTCGCTTTCGGTTCGGTGTCGTCGACTTCCGGCAGCCTGATGCCGCGTTACTTCATGCTGAAAAACGACAACATCAAGCCTGAGGGCTATTTCAGCCGTGTCGCCTACTCCGGCGCCCACGACGCCACCGTGGCCTGGGTGCAGGCTGGCAAGGTTGACGCCGGTGTGCTGAACGCCAGTGTCTGGCAGAAACTGGTTGACGCCGGCAAGGTCGACACCAACAAGGTCAAAGTCTTCGCCACCACCCCGACCTACTTCGATTACAACTGGACTGTGCGCGGCACCCTCGACCCGGCACTGGCCGCGAAGATCAAGAAAGCCTTCCTTGATCTGGACCCGGCCAACCCTGAGCAGAAGAAGATTCTAGATCTGCAGGCCGCCAGCCGCTTCATCGAGACCAAACCCGAGAACTACAAGGGCATCGAGGAAGCCGCCCGCGCCGCCGAACTACTGAAATGACCCTACGCCTCAAACAAGGCAACCTGCGCCACGCCAATGGAGTCGACGCCCTGCGCGGTGTCAACTTGCAGATTGGCGTCGGCGAACAGGTGGCCATCATTGGCCCGTCCGGGGCCGGAAAATCGAGTTTGCTCAACCTGCTGGCCACCGCACTGCGGCCCAGCAGTGGCGAGATTGAAGTGCTGGGCGAACGCGCCTGGCACTTGTCTGCCCGCCAGCGTCAGCGTCTGCGCGCGCGGATCGGCCTGGTGCATCAGGCGCCGCCACTGCCACCGCGTCAGCGTGTAGTGACGGCGGTGCTGGCCGGCAAGCTCGGCCAATGGAGTCTGGGTAAAAGTCTTTTGAACCTGTTGCATCCGCTGGATGTGGCCGGTGCGCGCGCGGCGTTGGCGCGACTGGACCTGGGCGACAAATTATTCGCGCATTGCCAGCAATTATCTGGCGGCCAGTTGCAACGCGTCGGTATCGCCCGCGTGTTGTATCAGGCGCCGGAAATCCTCTTGGCCGACGAACCGGTGTCAGCCATGGACCCGGTCATGGCCGGGCACACGCTGTCGATCCTCTCGCGACATGCCCGCGAACGTAACGTCACGCTGGTGGCGAGCTTGCATGCGGTGGATCTGGCGCTGTCGCACTTCCCGCGAATCATCGGTCTGCGCGACGGGCAGATTCTGTTCGACAGCGCCTCCGCTCAAGTCAGCCCCGAGATGCTCGACGCGCTGTACGCCAACGAAAAGCTGCAATCGCCGACAGCTGCGTTGGCGCCTTTGACTGTGCAGATTCCACGATGCTGAAAGCCGATTCACGCGATCCCGCTGCATGGCCACGTCTGCTGCTGACGTTGCTGGCGATTGCTTTGCTGTGGCCGGGCATTCAGCTCAGCGAGCTGAATCTGGGCGTATTGCTCCCCGACAGCCAGAATGAAATGGGCCGTTTTGTCGCGCAGTTCTGGCCACCGGCGCACGACGAAGCGTTTCTGCAGTTACTGCTCAAAGCCACCCTGCAAACTCTGGCCATCGCCACCGCCGGCATGGCTCTGGCGCTGGTGTTGGCGATACCGGCGGGCCTGGTCGCCAGTCGTGCGCTGTCGCTGTCTGCCGCGTCACGCGGTGGCGTGCCGAGCCGACTGGGGCGTCTGTTGCGCTGGCCGGTGCGCGGACTGTTGATTTTCCTGCGCAGCGTGCCGGAAATCGTCTGGGCGCTGCTGTTTGTGCGCGCCGTAGGGTTGGGGCCGGCGGCCGGTGTGCTGGCCATCGCCATCACCTACAGCGGCATGCTCGGCAAAGTCTATGCGGAGATTTTTGAATCGACCGATCAGCGTCCGGCGCACGCACTGTTGCAGGCTGGCAGCGGGCGTCTGGCGGCGTTTGCTTACGGCACGTTGCCCAACGTCGGGTCAGAACTGCTCTCGTACACGGTCTATCGCTGGGAATGCGCGATCCGCGCGTCAGTGGTGATGGGGTTTGTCGGTGCGGGAGGTCTGGGTCAGCAGATCGACCTGTCGATCCGCATGTTCGCCGGCGGTGAAGTCGCCAGTATTCTGCTGTGCTTCCTGGTGCTGGTATTGGCCGCCGACCAACTCAGCCGCTTGCTGCGCTGGAGGCTGACATGAACCGGCTGATCAACTTGCTGCTGATCGCCGGTATTGCGCTGGCGGTCATCGCGTCTTTCGCTTATCTGGGGCTTGATCTGGGTGAGGTGTGCAGCGCCACCAGCCTCAAGCAGATGGGCGCGTATGTGCAGCGTTTTCTCAGCCCGGACTTGAGCGCGGATTACCTGAAAGCCATCTTGCATGGTTCGATGGAAACTCTGGCGATGTCGGCCCTCGGCACCCTGCTCGCTGCTGTGTTCGGCATCGTTCTCGCCCTGCCCGCCGCCGGACGGTTCGGCTGGCCGTTGCAAAGCGCCTCGCGCCTGCTGCTCAATGCCTTGCGGGCGATACCGGAACTGGTCTGGGCGGCATTGATGGTGCTCGCCGCCGGCCTCGGCCCGAACGCCGGCACCCTCGCCCTCGCCCTGCACACCACTGGCGTGCTCGGTCGCTTGTTCGCCGAAGCCTTGGAAAACACGCCACCGCAACCGGCCGAAGCCATTCGCTTGCAGGGCGGCAACCCGATTCTGGCCTTCTGCTACGGCACCCTGCCGAACCTTGCGCCGCAACTGCTCGCCTACGTTCTGTACCGCTGGGAAAACAACATCCGCATGGCCAGCGTGCTGGGTTTTGTCGGCGCTGGCGGATTGGGGCAGATGCTCTATGTGAGCCTCAGCCTGTTTCAGGAAGCGCAAGCCAGCACGGTGATTCTGGCGATGCTGGTGCTGGTGTTTGTGGTCGACTGGTTGAGTGCGTGGAGCCGGCAACGCTGGGTCAAGGCCTAGTACGCAGGCTGGCGAGTGGATATCTGGCAGAAGCTGATTATGCTTCAGGAAAGCTTGCACATTTGCGCGATGGCGGCACTGTGCAAGCTTCACGCAACAGCGCTTCCGGCATATGCCACAAGGCCAGAGTGAGACGAGCAATAACGGGGGACTCCGGCCTACAACAATAAGCACGACGGAGAACACCCATGGCCACAACCTACACAACGTCCACCGGCAGTCCACCGCGCAGCGGCGGCATCACCAAGGAAGAGCGCAAGGTCATCTTCGCTTCGTCCCTTGGCACGGTTTTCGAGTGGTACGACTTTTATCTCTACGGTTCACTGGCGGCGATCATCGCCAAGCACTTCTTTGCCGGTGTCAACGAAACCACCGCGTTTATCTTCGCCCTGCTCGCCTTCGCCGCCGGGTTTGCCGTGCGGCCGTTCGGGGCGATTGTGTTTGGCCGGCTCGGCGACATGATCGGGCGCAAACACACGTTTCTCATCACCATCGTGATCATGGGCGTGTCGACCGCGATAGTCGGTCTGTTGCCCGGCTACGCGACCATCGGCGTCGCCGCACCGGTCATTCTGATCACCCTGCGCTTGCTGCAAGGCTTGGCGCTCGGCGGCGAGTATGGCGGCGCCGCGACCTACGTGGCCGAGCACGCGCCACGCAACAGACGCGGGTTCTTCACCTCGTGGATTCAAACCACCGCGACCCTCGGCCTGTTTCTGTCGCTGCTGGTGATCCTCGCCTGCCGCACGGCGCTGGGCACTGAAGCCTTCGAAGCCTGGGGCTGGCGGATTCCGTTTCTGTTGTCGATCCTGCTGCTGATCGTTTCGGTGTACATCCGCCTGCAACTGAGCGAGTCGCCGGTGTTCCAGAAAATGAAGGCCGAAGGCAAGGCGTCGAAAGCGCCGCTGACCGAATCCTTCGCGCGCTGGGACAACCTCAAAGTGGTGATCATGTCGCTGCTTGGCGGCACGGCCGGGCAAGCGGTGGTCTGGTACACCGGGCAGTTCTACGCGTTGTTCTTCCTGCTGCAAACGCTGAAGATCGACCCGCAAACCGCCAACCTGTTGATCGCCGGTTCGCTGCTGATCGGCACGCCGTTCTTCGTGATTTTCGGCAGCCTCTCCGACCGCATCGGGCGCAAGCCGATCATCATGGTCGGGTGCATGCTGGCGGCGCTGACGTACTTCCCGATCTTCCACGCGCTAACCCAGTACGGTAACCCTGATGTGTTTATCGCCCAGGAGAAGAACCCGGTCAAAGTGATCGCCAACCCGGATCAGTGCTCGTTCCAGTTCGACCCGGTGGGGAAGGCCAAATTCACCAGTTCCTGCGACCTGGCGAAGACCCTGCTGGCAAAACGGGCGATCCCGTATGAGAACGTGATTGCCGAGCCGGGCACCGTCGCACAAGTGCGCATCGGCGATAAAGTCGTCGAGAGTTTCGAAGGCAGCGCCCTGCCGGCCGCCGACTTCAAGACCCGCAACGATGCGTTCACCGCGACTCTCGGCACCGCGCTCAAGGAAGCCGGTTATCCGGAGAAAGCCGACCCGGCGAAAACCAACTACCCAATGGTGTTGCTCCTGCTGACCGTGCTGGTGATCTACGTGACCATGGTTTACGGCCCTATTGCCGCGTGGCTGGTCGAGCTGTTCCCGACCCGCATCCGCTATACCTCGATGTCGCTGCCGTATCACATCGGTAACGGCTGGTTTGGTGGCTTCCTGCCGACGGTGGCGTTTGCCATGGTCGCCGCGACCGGGGATATCTATTACGGCTTGTGGTATCCGATCGTGATTGCGGTGATGACAGCGATACTGGGCACGTTCTTCCTGCCGGAAACCAAGGATCGCGACATTCTCAAGGATTGAACACCGTGCGCGCCCTCTCCATCGCGGGAGGGCGCCATTCGGCATGACCTGGCAAAAATATCGAACGCCTGCCGCACTGCCTGCCTCCAATGTTTACACCACTGGAGGTCAGCAAAATGAACAGCGACGATAAAACCCCGCACGCCCCGCCCACCGATACGTCCGGCAAACCGGTAAACGTTGTCGAGCGCGATCTTGAAGACCGGGACGATGACAGCGCAGCCGTGGATGAAGTCATCACGCCCTCGTCCACAAGAGTGAAGGAGCAGGACGCCGAGACGCTGCAGCGCAAGATCGATGAGATAGAGCGCAAAGTGGCCGATGGTAATTAGTGGTATTGAAGGAGATCGCGGCAGTCTGTTCGATCTACCCCCTCACCCCAGCCCTCTCCCCCAGGGGGGCGAGGGGGAAAGGGAGCCGATCTGTGTGTTCTTCAAGTCTTGCGTTCAACTCGGTATTTCAAGTCGGCGTTACTTGCACAAACACCTCGGTCAGTCCCCTCTCCCTCTGGGAGAGGGCTAGGGTGAGGGTTTCTTCGCCGGGTTGAGTTTCACGGCCGCACATATCTGCTCCCAATCGGCCGTCAGCGTCGCCAGCGCCAAGGCATTGCCCAGCGCCGCGCCGCTGGCGGTATTGTCGAAAATGCACCAGGTCGTGGCACCTGCAGCGGTCGCTGACAGCAAGGCGTGTGCGAGGTGTTGCAGATAAGGTGAATCGTAGGCGCTGTGGTAAATGCGCGGTGAGCCGTGCAGGCGCCAATACTGGGTGCCCGCCCAGCCGGCTGGCGAAATATCACGGCGGATGCGCGAAGGATCGACTGCTGCTTGGGCGATCTGATGAGTCATTAATATCGGCTCGGCGCTGACCCACGATTCATGCCTTGGCTCAAGCACCACCGCGCCGGAGAACCGCTCGCGCAATGTCGTGAAAAAGGTTTCGGCGCTGGCGGCGTCAAACGCCAGCGAAGGTGGTAACTGCACCAGCAAGCAGCCCAAGCGTTCGCCCAGACCGCCGCATTCAGCCAGAAACCTGTCCAGCGCCGCCTCGCAACCTGCCAGGCGTAACTCATGGGTGATGTGTTTGGGCGTTTTCACCGAAAACCGGAAGGCCTCCGGTACACCATCGGCCCAACGCTCATAGGTTTGCCGGCGATGCGGACGGTAGAACGAGCTGTTGATTTCCACGCCGTTGAGTCGCGTGGCGTAGCGCTGCAAATGCGTGCCCTCCAAGGGAAATACCGGCCAGTGTTCGCGCCCCAGACTCCAGCCGGCACAACCGATGAAAATCAAAAGCACACCTCCGGGTTTCTCCTGCCTGATCGTTCCTACGCTCTGCGTGGGAATGCCTCAAGGGACGCTCCGCGTCCAGTGACGCGGAGCGTCACGGGCTGCATTACCACGCCGAGCGTGGGAACGATCAAACCTGTGCGTTTACCGGTTATTTTTTCCCGGGTAACACCGCGCCGAGCACCTGTTTGGCGGTTTGCACGATCACCCCGGCTTCATCCGGATCGCCCTTGAGCAATGTCGTGGCGAATTTCTTCGCCTGCTCAAGCTTGATGTGCGGCGGCAAGGGCGGCACGTTCGGGTCGGTCTTGAACTCGATCACCACCGGCACTTCCGAGGCCAATGCCTTTTCCCAGGCTGCGGCGACGTCTTCTTCGCGATCGACAAAAATGCCTTTCAGGCCAATGGAAATGGCGAACAAGTGGTAAGGCACGTCCGGGATACTTTGCGACGCTTCGAACTTCGGATCGCCCTCCATCACCCGCTGCTCCCACGTGACCTGATTGAGATCCTCGTTGTTGAACACCGCACAGATCCATTTCGGACTCGCCCACTGCCGCCAGTATTTGGCGACGGTGATCAGTTCGGCCATGTTGTTCATCTGCATTGCGCCATCGCCCACCAGCGCAATCACCGAACGCTCGGGATAAGCAAACTTCGCGGCAATCGCGTAAGGCACAGCGGCGCCCATGGACGCCAGGCCACCGGACAACGAGCACTGCATGCCACGGCGTATTTTCAGGTCGCGGGCGTACCAGTTGGCGCAGGAGCCGGAGTCGCTGGTGATGATCGCCTCATCGGGCAAGCGTGGCGACAGCTCATAGACCACCCGTTGCGGGTTGACCGGGTCGGCTTTGGCCATGGCGCGTCTTTCGAGGGTTTTCTCCCAACTGCTGCGCCAACCTTCGATTTTCTTGCGCCACTTGTTGGAGGTTTTCTGTTCGAGCAGTGGCAATAAAGCGGCGAGGGTTTCCGCCGAGTCGCCGACCAGATTGACTTCCATCGGATAACGCAGGCTGAGCATGTCGGGCTGCAAATCGATCTGCACGCCGCGCGCCTGGCCTTCTTTGGGCAGAAACTCCGAATACGGAAAACCCGAACCGATCATCAGCAAAGTGTCGCATTCGTTCATCAGTTTGTAGCTCGGTTCGGTGCCGAGCAGGCCGATGCTGCCGGTGACCCAAGGCAGATCGTCCGGCAACGCGGCTTTGCCCAATAATGCCTTGGCGACGCCGGCACCGAGTTTTTCCGCCACGGCGATGACTTGATCGGTCGCCTGCAATGCCCCGGCGCCAACCAGAATGGCGACCTTCTCGCCCGCGTTCAAAACCTCGGCGGCACGCTGCAGATCCTCGTCATAAGGCAGCACTTTGGGTTTCGTGTAACCCACCCCGGAATGCGCGGTGCCATGGGCGCGAGCCGGTGCTTCATATTTCAGTTCCTGCAAATCGTTGGGCAGAATCAGCGCGGTTACCCGCCGTTCGCCCACGGCCGTGCGCACTGCGCGATCGAGCAAATGCCGCACCTGCGAAGGCGCCGACGCCTGCTGCACAAATGCCCCGGCGACATCCTTGAACATCGACACCAGATCCAGCTCTTGCTGATAGTGGCTGCCCAATGCCGTGCGTACCTGTTGACCGACGATGGCGAGCACCGGCATGTGGTCCATGCGCGCGTCATAGAGGCCGGTGATCAGGTGCGAGGCGCCCGGGCCGGACGTGGCGATGCACACACCCAGCTCGCCGGTGAACTTGGCGTGTGCCGAGGCCATGAACGCGGCCATTTCTTCATGCCGCGCCTGAACGAATTCGATTTTGCCCTTGGCCCGACTCAGCGCGCCGAACACGCCGTTGATGCCGTCGCCCGGATAACCAAAAATTCGCGTAACACCCCATTCACTGAGCCGCTCAACCAGAAAATCTCCCACTGTCATCGTCATCTCGATCCTCGTCTTTCTCCGCTGCATGGAGCTGCCCCGACAGCACATCCGCCGGGAGGTGTAAGGGTCTGGACAGTTGGGTTGTTGGCGAAGTTTCGATTGGTTTCCTCAGGCCAATCCTTGTTTGTTTTTCTGAGTTCCCCACAAGACCTGTCGATCGGTGGTGAGTCCATTCGCGAGCAGGCTCGCTCCCACTGGGAATTGAGTTGCAAATGTGGGAGCGAGCCTGCTCACGAAGTCGGTAGAACAGCCACTGATGACGCGGAGGCTTTCAACGATGCGGATGCACCGTGAACGCCACCAGTTTGATCACGATCGGCCGCACGACCAGGATGCACAGGAACGCCACCGGCATCGCCAGCTTATAGGCGTGCAAGGCATTACTCAGGTAGTTGTTATCAATGCCCGAATTGGCAGCGGTGATCACCAACGACATCAGGAACGCCATGATCGTCGCCATGTACAGCGCAAACACGTACGGCGTGGCGCGCGGCGACAGCTTGCGTCGGCCTAGGATCATGGCTTCGGAGCTTGTTGGTTGATTCATAAGGCGTTTCCATCCATTGACAGGGAGACCGCACGTTAGCAAAGCCGGTCTGCCGCAACTAGACGCTCAGTTGCAGGTACTTTATAAAGCAGAACTTACGAATCAACCCTCAACGGGACGATGAATGAATCTGTTAGCGGCGATTGCCAGTTTTATCAAAGTGGTCGAAGCCGGCTCGATTGTCGGCGCCGCCAAGACCCTCGGCGTCAGTGCGGCAGCGGTCAGCCAAACGCTCAATCGGCTAGAAGCACACCTCGGCGTACGGCTGCTGCAACGCACCACGCGCAGCATGGCACTGACCGAAAACGGCGCGGTGTACTACGAGAAAGTCCGACGCATTGCGGCGGATCTGGAATCGGCACAAAGCTCGATCAGCAGCGATGAAACCCATTTGCAGGGTCGGCTGAGTATCGCCTCGACATCGGCGTTCGGCCGCCACGTACTGGCGTCGCTGATTGCCGGTTTCGGCGCACTGCACCCGCGCCTGCTCATCGAACTCTCCACCACCAACGGCAAGATCAACCACATCCAGGACGGTATCGACCTGAGCCTGCGGATCAAGCCGCAACTGGAGGACGGCATCGTCGCGCGCAAGATCGTTTCGCTGCCCTTCATCATGTGCGCCGCGCCAGCTTATCTTCAGCGTGCCGGGTGGCCGCAATCGCCGGATGATCTGCAAAACCATGCCTGCCTGGCCTTTCGTTATCCCCTGGACGGGCGTTTTCTGCGCTGGAGTTTTATCCGCGACGGGCAGCGTTTCGACGCCCCTGTCAACGCCACCGCCATCAGTGATGACATTGATGCACTGGCGCAAATGGCGGTTCACGGTGCAGGGATCACGCGACTGGCGGAGTTTGTTGCAGCGCCTTTCCTGGCGACCGGGCAACTGGTGCCGCTGTTTGAACACAGCGTCGTCCAGCCAATGGACATCTATGCCTGCGTGCAAGAACGCGCGGCGATGACGCCGAAGGTTAAAGCCTTTCTGGATTATCTGACAGCGCATCTGGCCACGCGCTGGCCGATGGAAAATGTTTAAGATTCTGGGTTCAAAGAGGCTCGCTGAAGCGCGCGAAATCGGGCAAAGTCCACCTCGCCCAATCGGCCCATCACGGAAGATAACAACAATGAAAAAAACGCTCGGTGCCCTGCTACTGATCTGCTTGAGCAGCCACGCCTTCGCTGACGCCCAACCCGTTGGTTTCCAGTACGCCACGCTGGCGGATCCGCGCAATGAGCGCCCGGTAGAAATGGTCGTCTGGTACCCGAGTGCGACCACCGCTGCGACACCACAATTGTTCGGCGACAACCCGGTATTCGTCGGCGCCCCTGCGGTGCTCAACGCCCCGGCCGCCAAAGGCGAGCATCCATTGGTTGTGCTATCCCACGGCAATGGCGGGAGCTGGATCAACCAGACATGGCTGGCCAGCGCGCTGGCCCGTCAGGGTTACATCGTCGCAGCGGTCAACCACCCCGGCACCACCAGCCGTGATCGCAGCCCGCAAGCCGCGGCGCAGTTGTGGCAGCGCCCCGTTGACCTCAGCCGCGCCATTGATGCGGTGACGGCGCAACCGGAAAAATTCGGCGCAGTGACGAAGGATCGAATTGCTGTTGTGGGCCATTCGCTCGGCGGCTGGACGGTCCTCGAAGCCGGCGGCGCGCGCTTCGACCCCGAACGATTTGCCAAAGACTGCAAGGTTCACACGCAACTCGCCAGTTGCACCGCTTACCAACAAATGAACACTGCAAACACCGCGCAAGCGAAAGCTCAATTGGCCGCCGACTGGCGTGACAAGCGCGTCACTGCCGTGGTTTCACTGGATCTGGGCCTGTCGCGCGGGATGACCGACGCCAGCCTCGCGGCCTACCCCGTGCCGATCCTGGTGATCGCTGCTGGCGTGCCGTCGAAAGAACTGCCCGCTGAACTGGAGTCCGTCGACCTCGCCAAACGTCTGCCAAAAACCTCATCGCGTTATGTCGAGATCAGCGACGCCAGTCACTTCAGTTTCATGGCAATCTGCAAACCTGGCGCCGTGGCGATGCTCGACGAGGATGTACCGGGCGACAGCATCATCTGCACTGATGGCGACGGTGGTCGTCCGCGTGCGGTCATTCAGCAACAGGTGATTTCCCTGATCAGCGGGTTTCTGTCGCAGTCACCTGCCCCCTTGAAACAAGCCATTACCTACAAGGATTCGCAATAACAATGCTCACGCCCTCCCCTCAGACCTTCCGGGGCAGTTGCCTGTGCGGAGCGGTGAAATACCAGATCCGTTCACGGCCCAAAGCGCTTTCGCACTGCCATTGCAGCCAGTGCCGCAAAAGCCACGGCGCGGCGTTTGCCAGCTATGGCAGCGTGCAGCGCCAGAACCTGGAGTTGCTGGAAGGTGCTGACCATCTGAAGTCGTATCAATCGTCTGAATCGGTACAACGCCAGTTCTGCACGCACTGCGGCTCGTCGCTGTTCTGGGCAAGCAATCAAGGGGAATTCAACGGCTGGATCTCGGTTGCGCTGGGCACGCTCGACACGACGTTCACCACGGAAAAACAGCAACATGTGGAAGTCACGTCGAAGGCGCCGTGGTTTGAAATCAAGGATCAATGGCCGCAGCGCTGAGGCTGAAAGATTCATTTATCAGACGTTGCTTCACCCATTGGAGATCAGATGAAACGCTCAAAAATTGCGGCGTTGGCTGCGCTGGTAATGGCCGCAATAACCGTCATTTCACTGCAGATGTTTCTGTACGACGCCGAGATAACCATGGCTCAGGCATCCATGGGCAGCGTGCCTGTCCAATTGGTCGCACAAATCCTGATCACCATCGCCACTCATCTGTTCGTCGTCCTGATGGTGCCAACGCTCTTGATCGCCTACAGGAGGTACCTCGCCGGCTATGCGGTGCTTGCCCTGTCCCTCGCGGCCTACGCCCAGATGACCACAGGGCTGGGTGTGATCGGGCCGATGATCGCGGTCATCGCCGTCTCGATCCTGGGTTTTTATGGTTTCAGAAAAGCCAGCGAATGGATTCGCTACCTGCGCGCGAAATGACTGATCAGACCGATCAATCGCACTCTGGATCAGGAAGCGGGTTCTGTGGTGTGCTGTCTATTATCAGCGAGGTATTTTTTCCACTTGCCAAGATGAGGCCCCTTACATGAGCAAAGCACCGTACGTTCCGCCCCAGGTCTGGAAAAACGAAGCCCCGTCCGGTGGCCAGTTCGCCAGCATTAACCGGCCGGTTGCCGGGCCGACCCATGACAAGACCTTGCCGGTCGGCAAGCATCCGTTGCAGCTCTACTCGCTGGCCACGCCCAACGGCGTCAAAGTGACGATTATGCTGGAGGAGCTGTTAGCGCTGGGGCACAGCGCTGCCGAATACGATGCGTGGCTGATCCGCATTGGCGAGGGTGACCAGTTCTCCAGCGGCTTTGTCGAGATCAACCCCAATTCGAAAATTCCGGCGCTAATGGACCGTAGCGTTGAGCCGCCGATTCGTGTGTTCGAATCCGGTTCGATCCTGCTGTACCTGGCGGAAAAATTCGGCGCATTCCTGCCGAAGGATCCGGCGGGCCGCACCGAAACCTTGAACTGGCTGTTCTGGCAGATGGGCTCGGCGCCCTACCTGGGCGGCGGTTTCGGGCATTTCTATGCCTATGCGCCGGAGAAGATGGAGTACCCGATCAACCGCTTCACCATGGAAGCCAAGCGGCAACTGGACGTGCTCGACCGGCGTCTGGCCGAAAGCGCCTATCTGGCCGGCGACAGCTACACCATCGCTGACATCGCAGTCTGGCCGTGGTACGGGCAATTGGTGCGCAACAACGTTTATTCGGCGGCCGAGTTTCTCGCCGCTCACGAGTACACCCATTTACAGCGCTGGGCCGAGGACATCGCCCAGCGGCCGGCGGTCATTCGTGGGCAACGCATCAATCGCACCTGGGGTGATGAAGCAACCCAAGTACCCGAGCGTCACCAGGCTGAAGATTTGAACTGACAGCCCTTTCATCACGTTCAGCAGCGGGCCGATCACAAGCGTTTGAGATCGGCCCGTTTTGCTTCTATCTCGCCCCCGAAAAACCACGACTCTGCGCCAACCCGCGCCGTAGAGCGCCCGCCCGATTGTGAAAAATTCGTTAACTAACTGAGCCGTACGCCTTTCTTCACCCGGAATGATCTGACAGACTAATGCGAATAATTCCTACACGCACTCGCACTGGATTCGTTTTCGTATCATTTGGGGAAGCAGATTGATGTCGTTTTGCACCATACACCGCCGCTCAAACCGTTCACCAAACCTGTTGGCACTCGCCATTTGCATGGCCAGCATCACACCGGCGCTGGCCGACGAGGCAACACCTGCCACGTCTGAAACAGCCGCGCCGGCCACGCTGGAACTGGACGCGACAGAAATCGGCGCGACCCAGATGAGCAGCACCACCGAAGACACCCAGTCCTACACCACCGGCCCGATGCGGACGGCGACCAAGCTGTCGCTGACCATGCGCGAAACACCCCAAGCGGTAACGGTGATCACCCGTCAGCGCATGGACGACCAGAACATGACCAGCATCAACGACGTGGTGAAAGGCACGCCGGGACTGTTCCTCAGTCAGGCCAGCGGCCCGGGTCGGCAGACTTACAGTTCGCGCGGTTTCGACATCGACACCATCATGTACGACGGCCTGCCGAGCTCCTATTCGCCGTTCTCGATGGCGGTGCAACCGAATCTGGCGATGTTCGACCGCGTCGAAATTGTCCGTGGTGCGACCGGCCTGGTCACCGGCGCCGGCAACCCTTCGGCGGCGATCAACCTGGTGCGCAAACGCCCGACGGCCGATCAGCGTGTAACCCTCACTGGCGCCGCCGGCAGTTGGGATGACTACCGTGGCGAGATCGACGCCTCCAGCCCGTTGAACGAAAGCGGCACCCTGCGTGGCCGGGTGGTCAGTTCCTATCAAGGCGCCGACAGCTTCCGCGACAAGGAAGAAAACGACCATGGCCTGTTCTACGCCATCGGTGAAGCCGACCTCAGCGACAGCACCACCGCGACCCTCGGCTTCTCGCGTCAGAACGAACAGACCAACTATTTCTGGGGCGGCCTGCCGATCGGCACCAACGGCCACCACCTCGACCTGCCCCGCTCCACCTACCCGGGCACCGACTGGGAAAACCGCAAGCTGCAGATCGATACTGTGTTCGGCGAAGTCGAGCATCGTTTCGACAACGACTGGAAACTGCACGTCGCCGGCTCATCCTCGACCCTCGACGGCGAGTTCTCCGGGACTTACCTGTCGCGTTACGCCGGCCCGCTGGAAACCACGGCCTATCAATCCCATCACACCGACAAGCAGCGCTCGCTCGACGTGTTCGCCAGTGGCCCGTTCGAAGCGTTCGGCCGCAGCCACGAACTGGTGGTCGGCGCCAGCAACCGGGTGTATGACGCGACCACCAAGGAATACGATCCGTACACCACGGCCTGGCCGATTGGCGCGCCCAAGCCTGATTTCGTACGGGACGGCAAAACCCGCAACGTCACCACTCAGGACGCCGTCTACCTGACCACCCGCCTGAGCCTGGCCGACCCGCTGACGCTGATCCTCGGCAGCCGTCTCGACTGGTACGACTACGACGACCGCACGGCCGATGGCGACTACAAAGTCACGCGTAACCTGACCCGTTATGCCGGCCTGATCTACAAGCTCGACGACCATCATTCGGTGTACGCCAGCTACACCGACATCTTCACCCCGCAAACCCAGAAGGACCTCGGCGGCAAGGTGCTCGAGCCAATCGTCGGCGAAAACTACGAGGTCGGCATCAAGGGCGAGTACTTCGACGGCGCCCTCAACGCCAGTCTGGCGGTGTTCCAGATGGACCAGACCGGTCGTGCCACCCAGGCCGACAATCAGTTCGGTTGCCCGGTCCTGACCTGCTACGGCTCATCGGGCAAGGTACGCAGCCAGGGCGTGGACATGGAACTGCAAGGCGCGCTGACCGACAACTGGCAGGTCGGCGCTGGCTATACCTATACGCGCGCGCACTACATCAAGGACGAAAACCCGGCCAACAACAATCAACGTTTCGAAACCGACACGCCAGAGCATCTGTTCAAGGTGTCCACCGTCTATCGCTTCCAGGGTCCGCTGCAACACTTGCGCGTGGGTGGCAACGTTTACTGGCAGAGCCGCATGTACAACGACGTCGCTCTGGCCAATAACGGCAGCTACCGCCTTGAACAGGGCGGCTATGCGGTCACCGACCTGATGGCTGGGTACGAGGTCAACAAACACCTGGATCTGCAGGTCAACGCGAACAATATCTTTGATCGCGTCTACTACTCGGCCATCGGCTCCAATGTTACGTGGGGCTCCAACGACAACTACGGCAACCCGCGCAGCTATATGCTGACGGCGAAGTACAAGTTCTGAGTCGCTGACCTTCTGATCAGCAACAAACAAGGGCGCCGGGGAAAGCCACGGCGCCCTTGTACTTTCTGGCCTCTTCATTAGTCATGAGCAGCAATAACCGTTAGTCTCTGAGCGAACTCTTCACGAAGCATCGCGCCATGACCAATCCGGCCTTTACCCCTGATATTGACGCGATCCGCAGCATTGACGCGGTGCCAGTCATCCTGAGCATGGTCAAACACCTCACCGGCATGCGTTTCGCCGCAGTCGCGCGGGTCACCGAAAGCAACTGGGTGGCATGCGCTGTCGATGACTCCATTGATTTCGGGCTCAAACCCGGTGGCGAACTGGTACTTGAATCGACCATCTGCCACGAGATCCGCCAGCATAAGCAGCCGGTGATCTTCGGGCACGCCAGCGCGCACCCGGTCTTTTCGTTGCACCACACGCCGAAAACCTATGGGCTGGAAAGCTACATCTCCATTCCCATCGTCAAAGCCAATGGCGACTTCTTCGGCACGCTGTGCGCCATCGACTCGGTCCCGGCCAATATCGACGAACCCGCCATCACCAAAACACTGACCCTGTTCGCTCAATTGATCGCCATGAACCTGGACACCCAACGCCATCTGGAAGCGACCCGAATTGAGCTGAACAACGCCAATGAACTCGGGCGCCTGCGCGAGCAATTCATCGCCGTTCTCGGCCACGACTTGCGCACACCACTGAGCGCGGTGCGCATGAGCGCTGACTTGCTGGAAAGCAAAACCGAAGACAAACGTTCACTCAACCTGATTGCGGCGATTCGCAACAGCTCGGTGCGCATGGGCGTGTTGATCGAAAACATCCTCGACTTTGCCCGAGGACGTCTGGGTGGCGGGATTCCGGTGCAGCGCAAGTTAGTGGACGACTTGCAGCACACCTTGCAATTGACCCTCGCCGAGGTACAAGCGTCCCATCCCCAAGCGGTGTTTATCCATGAACTGGATGTGCCGGTGGGCATTTATTGCGATGCGCTGCGCATCAGCCAATTGCTTTCCAATCTGCTGGGCAACGCGGCCACCCATGGCTCGAACAGCGCGCCAATCGTCCTCAAGGCGTATGCGGAAAATGACGAGATCGTGATCTCCTTGACCAACCAGGGCACACCGATTCCAGCGCAACTGCTGCCACTGCTGTTTGAACCGTTCTCCCGCGCCGAGGCCGGGCAACGTTGCGAGGGTTTAGGGCTGGGGCTGTATATCGCCTCGCAGATCGCGATGGCGCACAACGGTACATTAAGCGTGACCTCAAGCGCCGAGTCGGGAACCTGCTTCGTGGCGAGACTCCCGGCCCGGTACAAATGGCTTTAAGCCGCCTGCCGCCGCATTGTCAGAATCGCCGCGCCAAAACCGATAAAGGTCGAACCAACCACACGACTGACCCAACGGGACAACGCCGGACGGGTCAGCACGCCCTTCGCGCGCGAAGCCAGCGCGGCGTACACACTCAGTGACGACACTGACAACGCCATGAAGATCGAGGTCAGGATCAGAAACTGCGGCAGCAACGCCGCGCCCTGATCAATGAACTGCGGAAACAACGCAGTAAAAAACATCGTCGCCTTGGGATTGGTCACCGCCGTCAGGAACGCCGACTTGTACAGCTTGCCGCGAGTCGGTCGCACCCTGCCCGCCTCACCTTCAATCCCATCCGGCAGCATCGGCCCCTTTTTGAACAATTGCTTGACCCCGAGGTAGAACAGATACCCGGCCCCGATGATCTTCACCGCGTTAAACAGCACTTCAGAACTGGCCAACAACGCCCCCAACCCCAACATCGCCGCCGCCGACAAACAGAACAGCCCACTGGCATTGCCCAGCGACGACCAGATCGTGCTGCGCTGCCCGTGAGCAAGGCTATTGTTGATCGCCATCAACGTCGCAGGCCCCGGGCTAGCGATGGCAATTGCCGCGACCAGAGTGAAGGTCAATATCGAGTGAGAATCCATTTTCGCTGCTCGCAAGGTTGAAGATGCCGCATCTTACAACAACCGGCTGCATAGCCCAGATCAAAAGCCCCTCACCCTAACCCTCTCCCGGAGGGAGARGGAACTGAYCGAGGTGATTGCSAGAGYYAYGCCGACGTGAAATACCGAGCYGAACTCAAATCCAGAAGCAGATCAAAAGCCCCCTCACCCTAACCCTCTCCCGGAGGGAGAGGGAACTGATCGAGGTGATTGCGAGAGCTACGCCGACKTGAAATACCGAGCCGMACTCAAATTCTGAAACAAATCAAAAAACCCTCACCCTGGCCCTCTCCCGGAGGGAGAGGGAACTGACCGAGGTGATTGCGGGAAATACACCGACTTGAAATACCAAGCTGCACTCAAATTCGGAAGCAAATCAAAAGCCGCACCCACCCCGCTCTCTTCACCACTCCACAGGATGAGCGTTAGCTCGGCTGCAGCTCTTGATCTTGCCGTGCTGGCCCCTTCGGCAGGCTGAGTGGAGGGATTGATSCGGGGGTGGGAGCGCAGCGACCGTTTGGCGAAGCCAAACACAGCGAGAGGAGGTGCAGCGAAGCAAACCGTAGGCGCTGCGCCCGGATCGATCCCGGAGCGAAGGAACCCCGAGCCCCAGCGAGCGGGCCGAACGCCGGGGCCCAGCCTTTTGCTTACTTTTCGGCGTCTGGAAAAGTGAGTCGCTGTAAGAGCGAAACCGCCAGCGGCGACACCCGCAGAAACGGATATTCACAAAGAACACCCAGAGCATGGTCGGCCCAAAGGCCGCCAAGGCACCAAACAAAAAAAAGCCCCGCAAACCGAATGAAAGGCGCGAGGCAAAAAATTGGTTGGTTGCGGCCAACCAAAGGAGCTCAGTCAATACGTAAAAAAGCCAAAGTCAGATGCAATCCTGCGCCGCCCGCTCAAAACTCGAAGGCAAAAGATTCGAAGCCAGCAAATGGCGCTCATAGATAAACACCTTGCCGCCATTACCGGCCTTATAAGCCTCCAGCACGTTGTCAGCAGAAATCTTGCTCGGCACCACAATCCGATAACTACGCTGAGTCTGCGAAACCGTCGGGTTCAACGCACTGCCCTGCAACTTCGGCACAACACAATCGGCGTACTGCGCAGGCGTCTTGCTGGTCTGCAACGTCAGGCTCGGATTGTTCGGCGCCGAAGCGCAACCGGCGAGCAGCAAAGAGGCAACGGCCAGAGCGGGCACAAATAAAAGACGCATCGGTGTCATCCTGAAAATAAAGGTTCGGTTCAACCGGCAACGGTTCAGCCTCACGGAGCCGCCGTCGCCATTTATGTTTTAAGTGATCAGCTCGACGCTACCAGCGCCTTGAGCGACACATCGAATTGCTTCAACGCGTTGAGTTGCAGGTCACGCTGCTTGCCGATCTGTGCAGCGATGGCCGGTGCCGCCTGGTTATGCACCCAGACCGAAGGCAACTGCTTCTCGACGGCGCCTTCTGCCTTGCCGATGTATTGCAGGTCGGCGTCGTAGAAGCGTGCGGTAAAACGCGCTTCAACCAGACTGTTGCGCTGCGTCAGCAAGCGGTTGAAGGTGTCGAGTTTCACCACCACGTCCGGATGCGCCTGTACCAAAGCATCAAGGTTGTCGTAAACGGTCACCGACAAGAACTGCTGTTGCAGCGAACTCACCAGCCAGTCGATGGCCAGTTCCGGATCGGAACTGTCGACGAACGCTTCACGAATCCGCGAATCCAGCGCGTCTTTCGCGCCGTTGACCGCCATGTTGTGGTAACGCTCAAGGTATTGCAGGTTGTCCAGGGTGTTCTCGCTGAGCAACACACCCACGGTTTGCGAATGCTGCAACGTGGCGCTGCTGCCCGTGATGGTCTGGAAGTGACACGACCCGGCGTCGGCTGCGTAAGTCGGAGCTGTGAACAGTGCGCCGCCTGTCAGCAGGGCGACAAAAGCCAGTCGGGTCAGGGTGTTCATCGCGCAAATTCCTTGAGCTGCGTGTTCGATGGAAACGATTTTCCGCCGAATGCCGACAAAGCAGAACTTGCGTTTCGTGATGGTCACTATTACTTCTAGCAATAGTTGCGCGACGTGCAGACTGCTACACACTCAACCACAACGAGAAAAACAGCCCATGAGGAGTTCGCCTTGAGAACGTTTGACCTGATCCGTGACGCCGTTCTGCCCGATTTTCGCGAGCGTGTGGCCGAATACCTGGTTCAGTACGAAAGCGTATTGCTGGACAAAGGCATTACCGACCCGCAGCTCATCCAAGACACCGCCAACCAGTTGCGCGGTTACCTGCGCGGGCTTAACACCACCCGGGTGCTGGGCATGGCCTATTGGGAAGAGCTGGATCGCCGAGTTGTCGACACCTGGCTTGAGCCCAAGCCATGACCCATCGGCACGGCGGTCAGGGTGGCGGTGAGCGACCGCGCCCTCCCCGCTGCCAATGATCTGCGCGGCAACACGACCTCTGCGAAAAAGCCGCCCGAACGCTTACAATCGCCGGTCAAACTGCCACTCAGACAGGCTCATCAAGAAATGCCGCTCGACCCACCTACGATGCTGACCCTTTCCATCGCCCTCGCAGCCGCCGCAGCGCTGTACCTGGCGATCGAATGGCGCAGCATTCGTGAGCCTTCGCTGCTGTTCTGGAGCGCCGGTTTTGCCACCATCACGGTCGGTTCCACCCTGGCCCTGCTGCGCAGCAGCGGCTTTTTGCTGATCGGCATCTGGTTCGCCAACGGCCTGCTGGTGACCGCGCATTTCCTGTTTCTGCTCGGCGTGGCGCGTTTCACGCAGATACGCTTGTCGACGGCCTGGTACCTGATCTTTGTCACCTGGCTGGTCTTGCTGCTGTTGCCGGAGGGGCCGCTGTGGTCGAAGGTCATGCTGGCGGCCAATTCGTTGCTGGTGGCGCTGTCGACCCTCAAGGCCAGCTCGCTGCTGCGCCCCCATGGCAAATCGTTGAGCGTCGGCGCGGTGCAGTTGCGCTATGTGCTGCTCGGTCACGGTATTTTCTACGTGGCCAAAGCGCTGACAGTGGTGATCCCCGGCACGCTGATCGATCTGGCGGCGTTTCGCGGCGAGATCATTCAGATTTCCCTGGTCGAGGGCGCGATGGCAATCATGTTGATCGCCCTGTCGATGACCGGCACCGAGCGTTATCGCCGCGAAAAACAGATCGCCCGCCTCGCCGAACGCGACCCGCTGACCGCTTTGTATAACCGCCGCGCCCTGGAAAAACGCGCGCCGCGCCTGTTCGAACAGGTTTCGCCGGCGCATCCCGGCGCCTTGCTGCTGATCGACATCGACAACTTCAAACTGGTCAACGACCAATACGGCCACACCGCTGGCGATCGTTTGCTCATTACCTTGAGCGAGATGATCCGCTCGGTGCTGCCGCGCAATGCGCTGACCGCACGCCTGGGCGGTGACGAGTTTGTCATTTTGCTCAGCAGCACCTCGGGTGAGCGCGTCCTGGAACTGGGCAACGCGTTGCGTGAGCAGTTTCTGAGCATGACCTCCCAGACGTTCCCGACCACCGCTGCGGTGACCCTGAGCATCGGCGCCAGCCTGTTCGACAAGCCGCCCGCGCACCTGACGGCGCTGATCGAACAAGGCGACGCCGCTCTCTACGAATCGAAACGCGGCGGACGCAATCGTCTGCGCCTGACCAGACTCACTCCTCCAGGATAATAAAAACCATGTCCAGCCTCGTTACCCCTTTGCAAGACCTCGCAGCACCCGAAGGCGTTTGCTACGGCTGCGGTGGCCGCAACCCGCACGGTCTGCACGTCAAAAGCCACTGGCACGAAGACGGCGTTCACGTGATCGCCGAACACCTGCCGGACGCCAAGTATTGCGGCTGGCCGGACCTGGTCTACGGCGGCCTGCTCGCGATGCTGGTCGACTGCCATTCCAACTGGACGGCCATGGCCTACCACTACCGCGCCGAACACCGCGAACCCGGCAGCCTGCCACGCATCGACTGCGTCACCGGTAACCTCGGCATCAAATTCATCAAGCCGACACCGATGGGCGTGACGCTGACTCTGCGCGCGAAAGTCGAGGGTGACGTCGGGCGCAAGACGCGAGTGATTTGTGAGGTGTTTGCCGGTGAAGTGCTGACGGCGGTGGGCGATTCGGTATTTGTGCGTGTCGATACCGGGCAACTGGCGGATGCGGCACACGGGCGATAAACCTGGCGAGCCTGCCTGCCTTGTCCAACCGTTACCGGCAGGCCCTGGCGACTGTTCAACTGACCACAGCCCCTTTGGGGCCGCTGGCAATCAGAGCGGCGCCACAAGCGGTTTTCATGCCGTCCAACGCCACAGGCGTGCCATCAACGGTGTAAGTGCTACTGCCCTCGGCGATGGGGAAAATCCCTTTGCACAGAGGGCAGCTTACCTTGTGTCCGACACCGGCAATGGGCTTGCCATTGAGATCGGTTTGAGAGAATGCCTCAAGGACCGTGCCACCATGCGTGGTGGAGTCACCCAAGCGAATCGCGTCTTTCACAGCATCACTCCTTTGCCGTTCAATCAGGCCCGACGGTCTGACCTTCGCCCCCTCATTCTTCAATCTCCCACGCCAATCCCGGGTCCGCTTTGCCGTGTTCGCAAAAATACAGCAACGCTTTCCGGGCACTTTCTTTGCCGACAACCTGGTTTTTCGGGTAACTCCCGGACTGCCCACCGACGACGACATCAACCGTCTCATCGCTTGATGCATCAGGAGTGGTCAGTGTGTACAGCTTCTCGTCGACGTTGACCGCGATAAACACAACATAGCGATGGTCGTTCCCCCCGCCCACGCTCATGTAGTTATCGTCATCGAGCAAAAACAGTGTCGAACTGCACGCCTTTCCATCCAGTCGATCCAGAGTTTCGAGTACCTTTGCGCGGTCGGGACTCAAGTGCTCTCGCTCTTTGAAAGTCTCGCCCTTTGCTTCGTCTTCTATGATTTTTTCCAGCTTCATGATCACTACTTCGTTGGTGTGTAAGTTCGGCTGCCACTGGGTGAATGCACGGTAATATTACATCCCAGATTTCGAGCCAGTGAACGAATACCCCCTGCGCCCGGCAACCCACAAGCCTTGCACGGATCGCGGTCGACCCACATTTCGGCACTTTCGGCTTTACCTGCCATGCCCGCATTCACGGCATGTTGCACCGCTTCAGCCTCCGCGTGGGTTTTGGTTTGCGCATTTACCCGATCGAGGGTAATCGCCGTCTTGGGATTCTGATCACCTGAGTTTATACCCTCGAAACTCTGACCATTGACCCTCAATAAAGACAATGTCGATGTGTCATTGGCAGAACCTGCGACGGGTAGACCCAAGGCTTTCCTGCGGTCAGCCAGTTGCTGCCGTGGATCACAGGTTTCCAGGCCCAGCGGATCGATCCAGCCCGTCGGGTTTGGTGCATAGACATAAAGATTCAAGCCACCGGCATAGCTGATCGGGTCTTTGCTGATGAAACGACCGACCTGCGGATCGTAGTACCTGTAGCGGTTGTAATGCAGGCCCGTCTCATGGTCATGGTACTGCCCCTGAAAACGCAGTGGATTCGTCAGCCCTTGTTGCCTGGCCCGATCTGAACGCTGTTCCTGAACTTGGCCCCACGCCTTGTATTGCGCACTCCAGACGATTTCACCTCGCTGGTCAGTCAGTTCCTGTGGCGTGCCCAAGTGATCGCACTGATACCAGCTCAACTCATCGATCGGTTGGGCCTTGGGTGCGTGGTTCCACAACGGATCATCGTCCAGTCGATATTCGTCGCTGTAGTCGGGCTGCTCCGACAGTTTGATTGCCTGATGCCGCAGTGCCTGAGCGACAGGCACAAAGGTGCCAGGCTCGTACACGTAATGCACGGTACGACCATAGTCACCATCCACCTGTGCGAGGCTACTTTCCCAGGCTAGAACGTCACCGTCCCAACCATATAACGTGAAGCCGCAACCCGACTCGCGCTGCTTGCGTGCGTATTCGTGATGGTTCCATTGAGAGCCGGCTTCAGGGTGCTGTTTAAAGTGCGCACGGGAGTGTTTGTAAACCCTGCGGCCCAGCGCATCGTAGGCGTAATCGACCTCCAGACGGGCGTCGTCAAAATGCACCAGACGGTCGAACAGATCCCAGCGCAGCCGGCTGTAACTGCCGTTATGCCAGCGCTGGATCAGGTTGCCCCGCTCGTCATACTCATAATGAGTGCCGGCGTACTCGCGCAGCAGGTTATCCAGAAGCTTGCTGCGGGTCGGGTCCTGATCCAGCGGGCGTCGGGTTTGCCGGGCCGTATCGTCGAGCAGATTGCCAGCCGGGTCGAAGGCAAAGGTTTCCACACCCAGGCGACTGCTCGCCTGAAGCAGACGACCGACCGGGTCGTATTGATAAGCCAACGTCCCTCGGCGAGTATCGTCAATACCGCGCAACTGACCTGCCGCATCGTACTGATACTCGCGTTTGAGGACAGTGCGCTTATCGTCGGCGCGCCCCAGCAGTTGCTCCTGCAAACGTCCGGCGGGGTCCCACTGCTGGGTTTGCAACAGATGATTGCCCTGATGCCGCGCAACTTCACGATGCAGGTCGTCGCGCTCGAAACCGATAAGGTCATGTTCATCGAGGCGCATGCCCAACAGATGACCGCTGCCGTAAGTCAGCCAACTGACCCGATGACCGTCCGGACGCAGCGTGGCCACTCGCTGATTGAGCGCATCGTATTCATGTCGCCAGATCGCGACCGAGGGTTTTTCCAACCCCAGAAAATGCTGATGTTCGCGCAGCAGGTTGCCAGCCGGGTCATGGAACCACTGCAAGCGGCTCTGATCGTTACTGGCCAGCACCAGGTTGCCGTTACCATCGTAGGCGAAGGTTTCCGCTTGCGACTCGCTGCCCAGCGTCGCCAAACGGCTGATCATCCGGTTCATCGGGTCGAACTGGAATTCGGTGAGGCGCTCGCCGTCGCGAATGGAGGCCAATCGCCCGGTCTCGGTGTCATAGCGATAGTGTTTGCTGCGCCCATCGAAGCCGGTTTCATGGAGCAAGCGCCCTACCGGATCGTACTCGAACTGCACCCGCTGCTGGTTCTCGTTTTCCAGGGCGGTCAGCCGCCCCAGTCGGTCCCAGCGATAGCGCAACGTCTGCTCCGTGGCATCCACTCGCTCGGCCACCAGCCCCGCAGCCGTGTAACGCCAGGAGGTGCAGCGGTCCAGCCCGTCGACATGCGCCAGCAAACGACCTTCAGCATCGTAAGTGAAACGTTCTTCGGTTTTATCCGGATGCCTGATCAGCACCCGCTGGCCGGCACGGTATTGGTACTCGGTGCTTTGCCCGGCCGCGTCGGTGAAGCAAATCAACTGCCCAAGACTGTTGTACTCCCAGGTACTGGCCTTGCCGGAGCAGTCGGTATATTTCGTCAGTTGACCGGCATCGTTGTATTCAAGTTTCTTCTCGGCGCCGTTGGCGTCCTTGATCGCTTTGAGCAGGCCTGCCGAGGTGTAGGCGTATTCGGTCTGGTTGCCCAATGGGTCAATGGCTTTCTCCAGATTGCCGTGAGCATCATAGTCGCGCAGCCAGAGCCCGCCTTCGGCGTCGCTGATCTTGATCAACTGATCTTGATCGTCATACGCAAAATGCACGACGGTGTCGTCGGCACGAATATGCTCAAGCACATTGCCCCGTTCGTCATAGCTGAAGCGGTCGATGCTGCCGTCGGTGTGCACATGGCGCACGACGTTTTTCGCCTCATCGCGAAACAGCCATTCCGAGCGTTCATCCGGGTGTCGAATGCGATAGGTGTAGCCAAGGATGTCGTAGTAGTGCCAGGTCTCGTTGCCATGGGCATCGGTGACATACGTCAGGCGGATGTTTTCGTCCCATTCCAGCCGGGTATCGAAACTGCCGTCATCCGCCCATTCGCGGACGGCTTTGGCATCAGCGCCCTGACCTTGCCATTGCAGGTTCATCCCGCGCCCGGTGCGATCGGTGTAACGCGTGACCAGATGGTGCTGGTATTGATAATTCCAGGCCGCGCCGTTTTCATCCTGGGCCTGGATCAGATCACCGCTGGCGTCGTAGCGATAGGCACACAATTGACGCTTGGGTGCACCGTCGCGAATTTCCCAGAGACCGATCAGGTGCCCTTGCGCGTCGAGCAGGGTGCCGAGCTGCAAGTGGACGTTGCTGATATCGCCTTCGTAGGTAATCAGATCCGACAACACCGCCTCGTCGTCATGACGGTGTTCGTAGTGAAGCATGACCCCGGCACCGCTGCGCAGGACGATACCGATCAGCACGTAACGCTGACCGCGGCGCACGTAGGTTTCCTTGCGCTCGATACCGCTGCACAGCACCAGCCGGTTTTCGTCGACCCGCACCAGCGTCAGGCTTTCAACCGGGTCGTAATGGGCCTCACCGACTTTGGGCAGTGGGTAATTGTGGCTACGTCCATCTGCCGCGTGAAACACCAGGCCGTCATCGACGCGATCGAAACGGGTGGTGAATTCGGTAATCCAGCGAGCGCCCATGTCCCCTTTGTCATAGGCCTCCAGGCGCGAGTAATACGTGCGCGTCCAGTTGATCGGGAACGGGCCCGGCAGGCTGAAATCAGTGTGACGGAAAGTCTCCGAGCCCATCGAGAAACTGATGCTGTGCGCGGTAATCGGGCACACCACGTTTTTTCTGCAATTAGGGTCGGCTTTCGCCCCGGCTTGCTTGGACTGCATCTCAAGCTGACCTTCCCCGGCCTTGCGCTTGGCCTGGGTGGTGCCGCCGGGTTTGACGTTCGTACTCTGACCATGCGCCTTGCGCTTACGCCAGGTGACCACGGCGCCACCGAGCATCTGCAACAGCCAGCCGATGGAGTGTTGAACACCCGGATCGCTGAGCTTCTTCAGCTGAGTTCGCAGCTCTACGCCCAAAGTCCGCAGCATGGACGTATTGCTGAGCACCAATGCCTTGGCTTTTTCCGGCAGCAGGTTTTTCGCTGCGCTGTTGGCTACGCCTTTGCCGGCGGCCTTGTAGGCACTGAACGCTGCACCAAAGATGTTGCCGATGGCCGCTTTGGGGTCATGCAGTAACTGGCTGCGCGCCGCCGTGATCTTTGAACCCGCAGCGTTGAGGTCGCCCTTGGCATCGAGTTTGCCATTGACGACGGTTTCCAGCCCCTTGGCAATCTCGTTCACCGCGCTCTGGCCCAGTTTGCCAGCGTCGTCGAGAATGCCAGCGAGTTTGGGCTGCGCCTGTTTTACGAAGTCATCGATCGTGCCGACAATGGTCGCGTTCAAATGCCCGATCAACACTTCGATCAGCGAATCACCCAGAAGCATCTTCGCGCTGTTACGCAGTTCCTGGCGCACCAGGCCCAATGTCGGACGCAGCGTCATGCGTGCCGATGCCATGGTTGGAGGGGCCGGCAGTACGCCAATCAGGTTGATCCCTAGGCTGACCCAGTCCAGCACTTGGCGCTGCTTGCTTTTGGCCAGGGTCACGATGTCGCCAAGGGCGTCGACCAGCGCCATGATGTTACCCACCACCGGCAAGGCGCCGGCAACGTTCTTCACACGGTCGAGCGTGACAACCCCGCCACTGATCGACTGCAGCCAGGCATCGAATTTGGCGGCGCCGCGACCGACGTCTTGAATATCGATGGTGTTGAGCGGAACGACAGCAACCTGGGGTTCACGTTTTTTATCGGGCGCAGGAGTCGGAGTAGTCATGACATGAACTCATCTGGCAGCAAGCTTGAGGCCGGACTCAGGCCGGGCGTTTGAATCGCGTTTTTGGGCAACGAAACGGCAGGCAAACTCGGCAACTTGCCGTTCTTGCTCGCGGCGCCGAGGATGCTCGACGCACTCGGCAACGCCGCACTCGCCAATTTCGGCAATCCAGCCGCGCCACCCTGCACAACACCCTTAACCTGCTGCGCTGTTTGCATCGCACCTTGCGCCGTCTGCATCGCACTCATCCCTGTTTGCGCCATGTCCTTGCCCTTCTCCAACATGTCCCAACTCTTGCTCGGCAAGACCTGCGCGACCATCGCCTGCACTTGGCTCGGCACGTCTTCAGCCCCCGGCGGATTCAACGGCCACTCAGGTTTGCCGATGTAACTGCCATCGCTCCACGTATCCGCCGGATCCTTGCCGAACAGCACTTGCGCCGGCCCCGGTGCGGCGCCGGTGACGCTGGCGAAACCTTTGCCATCGAGCTTGCCCTTGATGCTTTTGCCCAGGGCATCGATGACTTCGTAATCGCCTTCCTTGATGCCCTGACGCCCGGCGTACTGGTTGAACAATTCCAGGTTGCCCTTGCCCGGTTTCGGCGGTTCCGGGAATACCCCCGCCAAAGATTTCGCGCCGGTGTAGGCGAAGTTCGCCGCGTGCGCGGTGTACGGGCCGCTGGTGGCGTGGGTGATGCCGCCGGCGTTGTAGGTGGTGGCGCTGCCGCCGCCCTGGATCACCAGTTCGGTTTTCGCGGTGATGGTGATGCGGTCGGCATTGGCAGTGATGTTGAGTTTGGCCAGCAGGTTGATGCTGTCCTTGAGTGCGCGCACATCGATGTCGCCGGACGCTGCAACCAGACGCCAGCCCATGCTTTGCACGAACAGGCGCATGCCGCGACTGGCGCTGGCCAACAGGCGTTTGCCGATCGACAGGCTGGTGTGGCCGGTGCTGCTCAATGCCAAATGTTCGCCAGTGGCGATGTGGCTGGAGCGCGGCGTGGTCAGGGCGATGCCGGCCGGGCTGGCGAGGACCAGATGCGGCTCGGTGAACTCGGGAAATTCGTTGGCGGTGAGGTTGGCCGGACCGCTGCCGAGTACGCCTTGGTGCTGGGCGTGCAGCGCTTTGGCCACGTCGTCCTGATCGCCGGCCTCTTGGGCCTGAAGCTCTTTGGCCTGAACGGCAAAACCGTCCTGCTGATCGCTGGCCGTGGCGAGGCGCTCGGCAGTTTCCGGCAGATCCTTGTGGTGCTTGGATTCGTTCGGCCGTGGCTCGGTGGTGATCAACAGACCGGCCCCGGCACGTACTGCGCCGTGGCGGTCGGTTCTCAACTCAAAACCTTCGCCGCGCGGTTGACCGCCGCTCGGGCGCGGATGGGTCAGATAACCGAGATTGATCGCACTGGCGCCGTGGTCGCTGCGCAGCGCAATGCTGATCTCGCTGGTGGTGTCGTCGATGCGCAGTTCGTTGGCGCGGCTGCCCTTGTATTCCTTGCTCTTGACCGTGGCCAGGGTCTTGAAATCCGGCAGTTTGTACGGCGGCAGATTCGCGCCGTGGTACAGGCAACCGGTGATCAGCGGCTGGTCGGGATCGCCTTCGAGGAAGGTGATCAACACCTCCATGCCGACCCGTGGAATGTTGATCGAACCGAAGGTTTCCGCCGCCCAACTCGACGCGACGCGCATCCAGCAACTGGTCATGTCGTCGTGTTTGCCTTCGCGGTCCCAGAAGAACTGCACTTTCACCCGGCCGTACTGGTCGCAGTAGATCTCTTCGCCTTCAGGGCCGCAGACCACCGCACTTTGCGTGCCGAGGACTTTCGGTTTCGGGTGATCGAGCGGCGGACGGTACGGCACATCCCACGGGATGGCGCTGAAGCGGTTGCGGTAGCCCTGGTGGAAATCGTCCTTGAGGTCGGTGGTGTCGCTGGTCACCGACTCTTCGAGCACCTGCGGCTGCTTGCCTTCGTGGAAGATTTCGGTGAGCAGCCAGAGGTCATTCCACGTCGGGTTGGCGTGGTCGGTCAGGGCGAGGAAATGCCCGCTGACCAGAATCGGCTGATCGCTGTTGCCTTCGGCCAGACGATAGTCGCTGCGATGGCGTTCCAGCGCGCGATTGGCCAGGTGTTTACCGCGCTCGCGATCAACGAAACGACCCGGGTAATCGTAGTCTTCGAGGTCCGGTTGGGCGCTGCTTTTGGCGTCGCTTTCCAGCTCGATCTTCGGTTTGACGAAATCGTAATCGCGGCGCGTGGTGCGACTGGTGCGGGTGGCCAGACGCAGGCCAAAACGCTTGACCACCGGTTTGTCGGCGACCAGTCCGGAGTCCTGCTGATAGGCCACTGGCGCGAGTTTCGGGAACACCGTCTGGTCATCGCCGAAGGTCAGTTTGTGGCCGCTGGACGTGTGCTGGAAGTGGTAGTGAATGCCCTCTTCTTCACACAGGCGCTGGATGAAATCCAGGTCCGACTCGTCGTACTGCACGCAGTAGATCCGTTCCGGATAAATCGCGCTGAGCTGGAAGTGGTAATCGCTGGCGAGGATGCCGTGTTCTTCCAGGACCTGGCTGATGATCTGCTGCACGGTCATCTGCTGGAAGATGCGCTGATTGACTCGATGCGCGAGGTACGCCAGTTGCGGGCGCAGGGAAATCTTGTAGCGGGTCAGGCGCTTGCCCGCCTCGCCCTGGGCGATGCTGTAGACCAGCCCGTGAATGCCAGTGCCGGTTGGCGACAGCTGAAGAAACGCCAGTTTGTGCAGCACGCTTTCGAGGTTGATCGAGGCCTTTTCACTGACCAGTTCCAGCTCGAATTCGAACGGCGTGTTAAGGGCCTCACGACCGGTGAACGACAGCACCTGAAAGTCGCTGTCGACACCATCAACGGTCAGATTGAAATGAGGCTGGTTGGCCGGTGAGAACATTCCCTTGTCCCTCGCGCAGTGCTGCAACACGCCTCAGGGTGCAAGAGCCTGAGGCGAAGAATTGCTTGATCGAACAGTGAACTCGACCAGTCAGACTGGTCGAGTCGGTATCACTATCAGCCGCGATTAAACGACTGGAGCACGCCAGTCATCGGAACCCGAAGTACCGGAGACTTCGTGGGTCCAGGTGATTTTACGGTAGGTGAACTGCACTTCTTCCAGGTGGGTGAAGTGCGCGTTGCCTGGATCCTGGCAGTTGTGCATTTTGTTGTTGATGGCGACGATGATCGCGTCTTCCAGTTTGGTGGTGTAGTAATGCTCTTGGGTGCCTTGCGCCGAAGTGCGGTACCACTGGATAACGATTTCGCTCATGCGTTCGCCGGAGGTCAGAGCGGCTTGCAGCAGAGGCGAAGCCTTGTCGTAGACCTTGGTGATCACCACAGGCTTGTGCACGCGCTGACCGGTTGGCTGACCGGATTGCGGGTCACGCGGGATGATCACGTCGTGGGTGAACGCCTGAACCATCACCTGGTCTTCGTGGCCTTCTTGAAAGGTGTTGCCAACGGAATCGGCAGTAAATGCGCCGGCAGTGATCAGGCCTTGTTTTTCGCCAGTGACGGACATGTACGCGGGGGTTGCCATGGAATGCTCTCCTTGCTCAAAAGACACAAGCGACAGGCACCATTGCCTGTCCGTGCGAATTTGGATATATCAACTTTCATGCCAGTCATTACATTGCCATTGTTCATCAACAACTTGTGTAAACAACTTCAACAAAAGTAGCTATTGCAGCCAGGAAGAGTCGTCGTAAGTGCGCAACTTCTTGCGCAGTACTGCGCAAGAAGTTGCGCACTTGGCTGCACGCCCTGAACGGCGTGGCCTGTAGCGATTTTCAGGAATGTTTTCTGGAAACAACTGCGCAACTTCTTGCGCAGTTGCTAAAAAGCGTTTTCATCGTCAATCGACGAAAAATCTCCAGATAGCCTTACTCTCGTTGACGTTGCATCAACGCAGTTTTGCTGAATAGGCAAAACATCGCGCGTAAAGAAAAGCCAGGCAACTGCCTGGCTTTTCTGGTCAGCGGAAATAATGTAGTCAGTGCGAAGAAGCCGTCACATTCGCCCGCGCCGTGTGCAGCTTTTTATAGCTCTCGATCAAGCGCAAATGCCGATCCAGTCCTTCCAGCTTCATGCTCGTCGGCGTCAGGCCATGGAAGCGCACGCTGCCGTTGACCGAGCCAATCGCTGCATCCATACGCTCGTCACCGAACATGCGGCGGAAGTTGGCTTCGTAGTCTTCCAGTTGCAGATCCTCGTCCAACTCCATCTCCAACACTACGTTGACCGCTTGATAGAACAAGCCGCGCTCGACGGTGTTGTCGTTGTATTGCAGGAACGCTTCGACCAGGTCTTTAGCCTGTTCGTACTTCTGCAGCGCGAGGCAGATCAGCAGGCGCAGCTCCAGAATGGTCAGCTTGCCCCACGGCGTGTTGTCGTCGAACTCGACGCCGATCAGCGTGGTGATCTCGGTGTAATCGTCCTGCTCGCTGTTTTCCAGGCCTTGGGCGAGGTTGCGCAGGCCGACCTTGCTCAGGGTGTGCAGGTTGAGGATGTCGGCACGGAATTGCAGGGCTTTGTTGGTGTTGTCCCAGATCAGGTCTTCGACCGGGTAGATCTCCGAGTAGTCTGGCACCAGGATGCGACAGGCCTTGGCGCCGATGTGCTCGTAGACCGCCATATAGACTTCTTTGCCCATGTCTTCGAGGATGCCAAACAGCGTTGCAGCCTCTTCGGCGTTGGAGTTTTCGCCTTGGCCGGAGAAGTCCCACTCGACGAATTCGAAGTCCGGTTTGGCACTGAAGAAGCGCCACGACACCACACCGCTGGAATCGATGAAGTGCTCGACAAAGTTGTTCGGTTCAGTGACAGCCTGGCCGGAGAAGGTCGGTTGCGGCAAGTCATTGAGGCCTTCGAAACTGCGGCCCTGCAACAGTTCGGTGAGGCTGCGCTCCAGCGCCACTTCCAGGCTCGGGTGCGCGCCGAACGAGGCGAACACGCCGCCGGTGCGCGGGTTCATCAGGGTCACGCACATCACCGGGAATTCGCCGCCCAGCGACGCATCCTTGACCAGCACCGGGAAGCCCTGCTCTTCCAGGCCTTTGATGCCTGCGAGGATGCTCGGGTATTTCTCCAGCACTTCTTGCGGCACGTCCGGCAGGGCCATTTCGCCTTCAAGGATTTCGCGTTTGACCGCGCGCTCAAAGATCTCCGACAGGCACTGCACTTGCGCTTCGGCCAGGGTATTGCCGGCGCTCATGCCGTTGCTGAGGTAAAGGTTTTCGATCAGGTTGGACGGGAAGTACACCACTTCGTTGTCGGACTGGCGCACGAACGGCAGCGAGCAGATGCCACGCTGGGTGTTGCCGGAGTTGGTGTCGAACAGGTTCGAGCCACGCAATTCGCCGTCACGGTTGTAAATCTTCAGGGTGTACTCGTCGAGAATTTCGCTCGGCAACTCGTCCTTTGGCCCTGGCTTGAACCACTTCTCGTCCGGGTAATGCACGAACTCGGCGTTGGCGATTTCTTCGCCCCAGAACTGATCGTTGTAGAAGAAGTTGCAGTTCAGGCGCTCGATGAACTCGCCCAGCGCCGAGGCCAGAGCGCCTTCTTTGGTCGCGCCCTTGCCGTTGGTGAAGCACATTGGCGAATGCGCATCGCGAATGTGCAGCGACCAGACGTTGGGCACGATGTTGCGCCACGAAGCGATTTCAATCTTCATGCCGAGGTCGGCGAGGATGCCCGACATGTTGGCGATGGTCTGCTCCAGCGGCAGGTCCTTGCCGGCGATGAAGGTGCCTGCGTCCGAACCGGCAACCGGCATCAACAGCGCCTGGGCATCGGCGTCGAGGTTGTCGACTTCTTCGATGATGAATTCCGGCCCAGTCTGCACAACCTTCTTCACCGTGCAGCGATCAATGGAACGCAGGATGCCCTGGCGATCTTTCTCGGAGATGTCCGCCGGTAATTCCACCTGGATCTTGAAGATCTGGTTGTAGCGGTTTTCCGGGTCGACGATGTTGTTCTGCGACAGGCGAATGTTTTCCGTCGGGATGTTGCGCGTGTCGCAGTACAACTTCACAAAGTACGCCGCACACAACGCCGACGACGCCAGAAAGTAGTCGAACGGCCCCGGCGCCGAGCCATCGCCTTTGTAGCGAATGGGCTGATCGGCGATCACCGTGAAGTCGTCGAACTTGGCTTCAAGTCGAAGGTTGTCGAGAAAATTGACCTTGATTTCCATGCGGGATTACCAGAATACGGCTAAACGAATGGCCGCCATTATCCGGTTTTTGCGCGGGAAGTCTTGCCCTTTCGGGAATCGCCGCTGATCGGCGCGCTGCACTCGGGGAGGCAAATCACGCGGGTTTCACTACGCTTTCAATGCAGTCCCCCAGAAGAATCTGAACATTGCGCCCGCGCCGTGGTTCTAGATTCAGAAGACAGCGGATCAAGGACGAGCACATGGACCTTTCCAGCTTTGCAGCCCCGCTTCCACCGCGCCAGAGCGCCGTCACCCGCCGCCTGGCCTTCGCGGTCGGTGCGCTGTTTGTCAGTGGCGTGATTGCTGCCGCCGTGGCCTTGCTCGGCATTGCCGAACGCCTCGACAACGACGAGATCAACAAAACCCGCTTCTATTCCGCTCGCGCGCTGGAAAACCGCATCACCGCCTCGAAAAACTACATCACCAGCTACGCCTACTGGACCACGGCCTACGAGCATTTGAGCGGTCAGGTCGACACCGACTGGGCCTACACCGAACAGAACCTCGGCAAGACCCTGTTCACCAGTGACGGCTATGACGGCGTGTTCGTGCTCAACCGTGAAGGCACCCGTTACGCGGTGGTGCGCGGGCAAATGGTCGCTGCCGAGTTGTCCGCGTTCGTGCAGGTGAGCGCCACGGAGTTACTCGATCAAGCGTTGGGCCAAGGTGATCTGACCAAGCCGGTCAGCCGCTATTCACTGTTCGAAGGCTGGCCGGCGCTGGTCTCGGCGGCAGCGATTATTCCCAACGATGAGCGACCACTCGGCGACCCGCAGAAAACTTCGGTGCTGGTGTTCGTCGACAAACTCACGCCGACCAAATTGCGTCTGATCGGCAGCGGTTACGGCTTGAACAACCTGACCCTGGCGCCGGACGAGACCATCGACCCGCAGCGCCCTCGGGTGCCACTGGACAACACCGGTTACAGCCTGATCGCCGATCTGGAGCGGCCCGGGCAACATTTATTGTGGTCATTGTTGCCGCCACTCGGCGCGACGATAGTGGTGCTAATGCTGCTGACCGCGTACTTCTTCCGCCACGCGTTGCGGTCATCGCAGTACGTCGATCAGAGTTTTGCTGTCATGCAGACTTCCAATCACGCACTGGAGAACGCCAACCGCGAACTGGAAGCCAGCGAAGAACGCTTTCGCACGGTGGCCGAAGCCGCGTCGGACTGGATCTGGGAAGTCGACCGCACCCTGGCACTGACCTACCTTTCGGCACGCTTCAGCGCAGTGACCGGTTACCCGCAAACCCTCTGGCTGGGGCAAGACATCGGTCAACTTCTGTTTTGCGACACCACGCCTCTGGAACTGTGGCTGAGGAATCTCACCGAGCAAGACAGCGCCAGTGACTTGCGTTGCACCTACCGTGACCACGCCGGCCAGCAACGCCACTGCCGGCTCTCCGCCCGGCCGATCTTCGACAAGCACGCGGTCATCGGCTATCGCGGCACCGCCAGCGACATCACCGACGAAGTGGCAGCACATGCGCAAATCCAGCATCTGTCGATGCACGACGCCCTCACCGGCCTGCCCAATCGCAACAAACTCGCGCGTTATCTGGATGAAGCGCTGCTGCTCAAGGAGCACGCGCCGCCGCTGTCGTTGCTGATGATCGACCTCGACAACTTCAAGCCGATCAACGATTCGCTCGGCCACCCGGCCGGTGATGCCGTGCTGCAGGAAGTCGCCGTACGCCTGCGTGAATGCACTCGCGAACTGGACATCGTCGCGCGTCTGGGCGGCGACGAATTCATCGTGGTGCTTAATGGCATGGACAGTCATCACGAAATCGACAAGTTCTGCACCCGCCTGATCGCCAGCCTGCATCAACCGGTGGTCTTCGAGCAGCATCCGCTGCACATCGGCGCCAGCATCGGCATCGCGCTCAGCCGGCGCCACAGTTATGTGCCCAGCGACCTGATCCGTTACGCCGACATTGCCCTGTATCAGGCCAAATCCGAGGGCAAGAACACCTGGTGCTATTTCGAAGCGCACATGAGCGATCAGATCCAGACCCGCCGACAACTTGAGGATGACCTGCGCCACGCGCTCAAGCACAACGAATTCATCCTGCACTATCAGCCGCGCTACAAGGTCGATGGCAAGCACATCGTTTCGGTCGAAGCGCTGGTGCGCTGGCAACATCCGACCAAGGGCCTGCTCGGCCCTGACCTGTTCATTCCGTTGGCGGAGCAAACCGATCTGATCGTTCCGCTGAGTCGCTGGGTATTGCGCGAAGCCTGCGAAACCGCGCTCGGCTGGCCGGAAGACATCCTGCTGTCGGTCAATCTGTCGCCGGCGCAATTTGCCCTCAGCGATGTGGTCGAGGATGTTCGCGAAGTGCTGGTACAGACCCGTTTCCCGGCCAGTCGCCTGGAACTGGAGATCACCGAGAACGTGATGCTCAACGACACCGACTGCGCGCTGACCACCATGAATGCCCTGAAGGAATTGGGTGTGCGCCTGAACATGGACGACTTCGGCACCGGTTACTCATCGCTCGGTTACCTGCGCGCTTACCCGTTTGACGGGATCAAGATCGACAAGCGCTTTATCGCCTCGATCAGCAGCGGCACTAACGATCGCGCGGTGGTGCAGGCGATCATCGGCCTGGGCAAGGCCATGGGCCTGACCGTGACTGCCGAAGGGGTCGAAACTGAAGAACAGCTGGATATTCTCGGGGTCGATCAATGCAATGAGGTGCAGGGTTACTTCATGAGCCGGCCGATCGACAAAGCAGCGTTTGCGCGGTTGCTGCAGGATTCCAGAGGTGCACAGTTGAAAGCGAAGACAGGTCGTGTGACCTGAACGGCTACAGGGCGGATCCATCGCTGTAGCCGTTTGCGGCGGGTTCAACCGTTTGATCGCCCCGTATCCCCGATGAATACATTGCCCGCATCCCGCACCAGTTGCCGCCACTCGGCGCTGGTGATCAGTCCCTGCTCCTCCATTTCGTCGGCTGCCTTGAGCAGTTCGTCGTACTGCTCTTCCGGGTCCAGACGCATCTGCGATTGCGTCGCCAGCTTTCGCCATGCCGCCAGTTTTTCTTGTTTGCGCTGATCGAACATCGGGAATGATCTCGTGAGGGACTTCCCCGGTAGAAAGAAAGGTCAGCGCAGTGGTTCAGCGCAGTCGACGGATGGACTGTTTGCTTTGGATACACCACCGAACCCTGTAGGAGTGAGCCTGCTCGCGATGGCGGATCGTCTGTGGCGGATGTGTTGGCTGACACACCGCTATCGCGAGCAGGCTCACTCCTACAGGGATTGTGGCAGTTTGTCAGAACTTCTCGGCCACGCGCCGGTATGGATAATCCGGATCCCGGTACTTGCCCGGTTTCTGCCGTTTGGGCAGCTCGATTTTCTCGCGTTTCACATCCTCATACGGAATGCGGCTGAGCACATCGGTGATGATGTTCAGCCGTGCGCGGCGCTTGTCGTTGGAGTCGGCCACCAGCCACGGCGCGTGTTCGGTGTCGGAGTGTTTAAACATTTCATCCCGCGCCCGTGAGTAGTCGTACCAGCGGCTGTAGGACTTCAAGTCCATGGGTGTCAGTTTCCAGGTCTTGCGACCATCGTTGATTCGCGCTTYGAGCCGGCGGGTCTGCTCTTCGGGGCTGACTTCCAGCCAGTACTTGAGCAGGATCACTCCGGACTGGACGATGGCGTGTTCAACCAAGGGAATCGATTTGAGAAATTTGTCAGCCTGCTCGTCGGTGCAGAAGCCCATCACCCGCTCGACACCGGCGCGGTTGTACCAGCTGCGATCGAAGATCACTATTTCGCCCGCTGCCGGTAGATAAGGCAGATAACGCTGCACATGCATCTGGCTTTTCTCGCGATCGGTCGGTGCCGGCAACGCCACCACGCGAAAGACACGCGTGCTGACGCGCTCGGTCAACGCCTTGATCGTGCCGCCCTTGCCGGCGCCATCGCGCCCTTCAAAAACGATGCAGACCTTGACGCCCTTGGCGATCACCCAGTCCTGCAACTTGACCAGTTCGACGTGCAGTTTGCGCAACTGGTCGAGGTAATCCTTGTTTTTCAGCTTCAGACTTTCAGGCGCTGTGGCGGCCTTTTTTTTGCCTTTTGCCATGACCTTGGCCCTCTCCAATAAATGCAGAAACAGACTGTTGATTGACGGGATACACCAGACACGTGAGGTTAGTTCATGCCGTGCTGTTTGCCATTGCCGGGCAAAAAGCAAAATTGCCATGTGTTTCCTTCGTTCTTTGTTGCGTCGCACTGTTCATTGCCCTGCCCTTGTCTGCCTGGAGTTTTCTCGATGCCCGCGTCCAAATCCCTGCCCGCCGCCCTGCTCGGTCTGGCTCTCGCCGGCCCGGCAATGGCCGAGACTCAAGGTCTGGAACTGGGGCAAGTGCTGATTTCGGCCGACGAGCAAAGCGGCTCAGACGCGAGTATTGAAGAGGCCAAAACCCGTCTTGAACAGGTCCCCGGCGGCACCAACGTGGTCGACATGCGTCAGCCGTTGCAGGGCCGCGTGGCGAGCAATCAGGATGTGCTGGCCTATCAGCCGGGCGTTTATGCGCAGTCGGCGGGCAACGAAGGCGTGAAGATCTCGGTGCGTGGCTCGGGCATTAACCGCGCGCCGGGCGCCCATGCGTCGGGGCTGTACACGATGCTCGACGGCCTGCCTCTGACTGGCCCGGGCGGCACGCCGTATGAATTGCTCGAACCGCTGTGGGTCGATCACGTTGAAGTACTGCGCGGCGCCAACGGCTTTGATCGCGGTTCGCTGGCACTGGGCGGCGCCATCGATTACGTCAGCCACACCGGCTACAACGCGCCGAAACTGCAAGTGCGTTATGCCACCGGCAGCCACGGCTATCAGCAGCGCCAGGTCAGTTCTGGACAAGTGCTCGGCGATTTCGATTACTACGTGTCGCTGACTGATTCCAACGCCGACGGCTATCAGGATCACACCGCCAGCGAGAGCAAAGGCGTGATCGCCAATTTCGGCTATCGCTTCAACCCGAACCTGGAAACCCGCTTCTATATCCGCTACCGCGAGACCGACAACGACCTCGCCGGTCGCGTGACCAAGCACTCCATCGAGCACTCGCCTCGCGCGGCCAATCCGTCCTATGTGGCACGCGATGACAGCCGCAAGCAACCGGGCAGCACCTTCATCGGCAACAAGACTACGTTCTATATCGACGACGACTCGAGCATCCAGACCGGCCTCGTCTATCACGATTACCCGATGGACCTGCGCGAAGGCCCGAACCTCTTGAAAGTCGCCTACACCGACGTCAGCGGCACCTTCGACTACAAACGCCGTGACACTATTTTCGGCATGGAAAGCCGCAGCAACGTCGGCCTGCGCGTCACCAAACACCTGCCCAACGACGGCGCCAGCGAGTTTGTGCGCATCCCTACCGGCAACACCGCAAGCTACGTGCCGGGCACGCGCATGCGTAACTTCACCTATCAGGGCTCGGACACTGTTCTGCACTTTGGTAACGACCTGGAAATCGCCGACGACCTCTGGCTGACTACGGGCCTCGCCGCTATCTACACCCGCCGCGAAAGTGCCGTGACCTATCCGCAGAGCGGCGGCAAAACCAGCATGAACGACTGGGACTACGCACCGCGCCTGGGCCTGCGCTACCAGATCACCCCGGACCTGCAAGTGTTCGGCAACCTCAGCCGCTCGGTTGAAGCGCCGCACCCGTGGTCGCTGATCTACAGCTCCAACGTGCGCTTCCCGTTTGATAGCGGCGCGGCGACCGGCACGCAGAAAGACCCGATCAAACTGCAAAACCAGACCGCGACCACACTGGAGCTGGGTGGCCGTGGCGACAGCGCCGTCGGCGAATGGAGTCTGGCGTGGTATTACGCGCAGGTGCGGCATGAGTTGCTGTCGGTGTTGCCGGATGCCAATGCCGTCACGCCGTATGAGTTGAACGCCAGCCCGACCGTGCACCAAGGTGTCGAAGCGAGTCTCAACAGCCAACTCTGGTCTGCCGCCGATGGCCGCCAGTTGCGCCTGCGTCAGGCGTATACCTTCAGCGATTTCCACTATCGCGACGATGATCGTTTTGGCGATAATCGCCTGCCCGGCTTGCCGATGCATTACTACCAGGGCGAGTTGCGCTACGACTGGCCTCAGGGCTTCTTCGCCGCGGTCAACACGCAACTGGTGTCGAAAGTTGCCGTGGATTACGCCAACAGCTACTACGCCGACCCTTACGCCCTGTTCGGCGCGACACTCGGCTACAACGCGCCGAAAGGTGACTGGCAGACGTGGGTGGATATGCGCAATCTGAGCAACAAGCACTACGCCGCCACGGTGACGCCGGGGTATGACGACAAAGGGCTGGATGCGGCGCGGTCGACGCCGGGTGAAGGGATGGGTGTGTATGTCGGGGTGTCGTGGAGTCTGCTCTGACACGAGCCGGTGGCGAAAACCCAAGTCAGCAATTTTCTAGCGAGTCACGGATGGACATTATGGATAGCCCGCAAGAAAACCCACTGGAAAAATCGCTCAGGCTGGCCGCCGACGAGCCCGCGCACCGGCCTGAGTTCTTCACCACACTGCTGAACTCGCCGGTTTACATCCTCGGCACCACGGGCACGGCAGACGGCGTGGTCAATCTCGAAGCCGGCAGCAACATCAGCATCGCGCATTGGGAAAAACCGGATGGCACCTCGGTCATTCCGTTCTTTTCGTCACTGCAAACCCTGCAACAGTCGATCAACAGTGAAGAGACGTATCTGGAGTTGCCGGCCAGGTCTCTGTTCGAGATGACGCTGGGCGCGCAGCTTTTTCTGAACCCGAAATCGCCTTACGGCAAAGAGTTCTTCCCGCAGGAAGTGGCCAATCTGCTTTCCGATGAAGTCGGCCAGACCGCCACCTCACGCACCGTCGAAAAAGAAACCAAAGTGCTGCTCGGCCAGCCTTCGCAATACCCGACACAAATGATCCATTCGCTGACGCAGTTACTCGCCAAACATCGCAATGTGAAGCGTGGGTTTCTGGCGTTGATGCACGACACTTCGGTGGACGAAAAACCGCACTTGATCGTCGGGATCGAGGCGGACGGCGATGTTCAGCGGGTCATGCGCGAAGCCGGCAATGTCGCCGGGGACACGGCGCCGGATGGCGAGCCCGTTGACCTGTTCCGCGTCTGCGAAGGTGAGTCGGGGCTGAGCGATTACTTTCTCAAGCAAACAACGCCCTTCTATGAGCGCAGCTGGGGCAGCAAGCTGCGTTCATTGTTTGGCCTGGGCAAGGCTTGAGCGCTGGCGCTCTGTTGGCAAACGCCCTCTCGCAGTCAGCAGATCAATAAAGTCAGACGCCCGTCTGATCGTGAATCAACTTTGAGTAAAAACAGGTTTTATCGATGAAAAAGATTGTCCTTCCCTTGGTCATGGCGCTGTTGTGCCTGCAAGGTTGCGCAGAAATGCCGGCGTATTCCAACGTCGGCGCCACCACCGCAGCAGACGAGTCGCGCTACACCGTGGTCGAAACCGACACCTATGCCGGCAGGCCCCAGCGGCACTTTGCCGACGGCGAGGCGAACCTGAACATCATCCGGATCAACGATGAAAAAGTCGGCAACATCCCGTTCTCCACGTACTACTACAAAAACGATTCGCCGCAGCGCGCGGTGCTAAAACCGGGCACCTATACCATCCAACTGGAATACCGATTGCCGCTACATTTCATGTATGCGGATCTGAAGTTCGATGGCAAGCCGGGCCAGAAAATCATGGCGCGCTCGCAATACGTTGGCCTCAATCGTCTGCAAGTCTGGCTGGAGGACACCGCCACCGGGGAAGTCGTGAGTACGCGTGTGAATTGAACACCGTTGCCGCTCCACTCGGGCGCCATCCTGCAACAGATGGCCCCGAAAGGAGGGTTCAGCCCAGTCGCATCGACAGCTCAATGTCAGTGCTTATGTGCTGGCGCTGGATGGGCGACAGATCGCCCAGCCCAGGTCTCTGTAGGACGTCTTGTCTTGTTCGGGAAAGTCAGTCTGGTACTCGCCCCACTGCATGTGCGCATAGTACTTGGTCATCGCTTCGAAATAACTGTCAGCCTCGACCTCCCAAACAAGCTTCGCGTCCGACCCCATAAGTGCACGCGCACTATCACCTTGAGCACCGGCCAGACAAAAGGTCTGACAGCCATCGGGTTCGAGCCAAAGTTCATGATTCATATTCGAGGTTCTGTTGTTTGAGGTCGTTATGGACTCACCCGCGTTTCGGCAGTTTCCAGTTCGGCCGAATGAAATGGCAGGTGTAGCCATTCGGAATACGCTCAAGGTAATCCTGATGCTCCGGCTCCGCTTCCCAGAACGGCCCCGCCGATTCGATTTCGGTCACCACCGGGCCCGGCCACAGTTTTGAGGCGTCGACGTCGGCCGCGGTGTCTTCAGCGACATCGCGCTGTTCTTCGCTGAGGTAGTAAATCGCCGAACGATAGCTGCGCCCGAGGTCATTGCCCTGCCGGTTGGCTGTGCTCGGGTCGTGGATCTGGAAGAAGAACTCGAGGATCTGCCGATAGCTGATCACCGCAGGATCGAAAACGATTTCGATAGCTTCGGCGTGGTCACCATGGTTGCGATAAGTAGCGTTCGGCACGTCGCCGCCGCTGTAACCGACGCGAGTCTGCAACACGCCGGGATAGCGCCGCAGCAGATCCTGCATGCCCCAGAAGCARCCGCCGGCGAGRATGGCGGTTTCGGTTTGAGTGGTCATGGGTTGTGGCTCCTCTCGGAAGTAGTACGCGAGTGTACTTTTACAGGTCAGTGATGAGTACCATAAACGCAGATTCCAGACCAAGGAAACGCTATGCCGCTGCTCACATGGGACCCTTTTGACCTTATTACTGCGCTAGGCGTGATTCCCGATCAGGACGGGCATGGAACATCCCATCAATACTTGATCGAACAGGGTTCTATCAGCCTGAAGCTGACGATCTGGCAATACGATTCGGATGTAGAGATTCAGGTCTGGGAAAGATCATTACCCAACCCCATTATCAAATACACAATGCTGGGCTGCCCCGGTATCCGTGTGATTGACGATAAACGCGGGAAATTTGTTGAATTCGCCGCGTCGAACACCTTCACCGGGCGATATGACGGTTACTCAGTCATTCCCTTTGGCCTGAGATTGTGGGTGGATCCACAGATTTTTCTGGAGCCGTTCAGCTATCCAGCGGCCTAGGTTCAACAGCGTTTAAATACGCCTGGTGCAAGTCGGCCTTCAGTATCCCTCAAGGCTGGCGATAACCTGTTCGGTGGTTCAGTCGGGCGTGGGCATTTTCGCACTGATTCACCCGCCAATCCTCTATTGATCATGGACTCTCCAATGCTCCACCGTATCCACGCCGATTATCACCAGGCGAAATGCAACCGTAGCGCCTGCGCCTGGCTGTTTATCGACGGCATCCCCATCGAGCAATGGCTCAACGAGCATCTCGAATATCCCGACCTCGACTTGAATGGTTTGTCGTTGATGTGGTTGCTGGACGAGGAAGAAGACGCCCTCGCCCAACGCCGTTTCGCGCCTGCAGAACACGGTTCGTCCACGCTTGTACCGCTGCTGGTCTGCAGCGATGACATGAACTTCGATTGCTTTGTGCTGATGACCGAACAGGTGATCGATGGCGACACTTTGCACTGGCGTCGGTTTGGTTTGAGCGTTTCCAGCGGCCTGGAAGTCGGCATCAGCACGCGGTGGGACGCCGATAGCCGCCCGGCCAGTTTTTCCCTGGCACAGTTTCGCGGCGCGCTGGAGGATTTTTACAGGCTGATGAAAGCCGGGGGCGCCGAGTAGCAGGCTACACCGCCACCGCCCGACACCTCCGGGCATCAGTGCCCGGCAACCGCCGCCGCTCCAGCAACACGCGGCCCCGACCTGAACCCGTGCACCCGTGCGGCGAACGCAATGGCAAACCCCACACTCACCAGCACCACCATCGCCCACGGAAACGAGGCAACACCCCATCGATCCAGCAGCACCCCGCCGACCACGCCGCTGCCCGCGATCGCGCTATTCCACGCCACCACATTCAACGACAACGCCACGTCCGCGCCATCCCCCGCCGCATCCGCCAGAGCCGTCTGCAACAGCGTCGCCGCACCGCCAAAACTCAATCCCCACACCAACACGCCCAGATAAATCACCTCCGGCACCCGTCCGTAAAAGCCGAACCCTACGCACACCAGTGCAAACGTGGCCAGACTCACCAGAACGGTCTTGCGCAACAGCGGCTCAACCAGTTTCGCCGTCAGCCAGATCCCCGCCAACGCCGCGAGACCAAACACCAACAACACCAGATCCACGCGATCCGTCAGCCCCGCCGGAGCCACAAACGGCGCGATGTAGGTGTAGAGAATGTTGTGCGCCAGCATCCAGCTGATCACCACCGCCAGCACCGGTCGGACGCCCGGCGTCGTCAGCACATCGCGCAGCGACAGGCGCTGATGCGCAGGCTGTGGTGGATAGTCGGGGACTTTCACCAGCACCCAGACGATCAAAATCAAAGTCAGCCCGGACATAATGCCGAACGTCGTACGCCAACCGACCAGCCCTCCCAGCCATGTGCCGAGCGGCACCCCCAAAGACAAGGCAATCGGCGTACCGACCATCGCCAGTGCCAACGCCTTACCCTGCTGATCAGGGTCGACCATCCGCCGCGCATAACCGGCCAACAAACTCCACGCCAGACCTGCCGCAACCCCGGCGAAAAACCGCGCCACCAGCGTCACACCATAATGCGACGACAACGCCGTGATCGAATTGAACAACAGAAAACCAACAATCGTCAGCAACAACACATTGCGCCGACGCCAGCCGCGCGTGGCGATGGTCATCGGGATCACCGCCAGCACCGAGCCCAGCGCGTACGCGGTGACCATTTGCCCGGCCATGGAAGGCGAAATTGCCAGGCCATCGCTGATCAGCGGCAACAGCCCGGCGGGCAAGGTTTCGGTAACGATGCAGATAAAACCGGTCATGGCCAGCGCCAGCAAGGCGCCGATGGGCAAGCGTTTGGGCGCTGCCGATAGAGTCATTGAAGGTGTCACGGGAAACTCCTTGAGCGCAGAATGTCAGACTTGAATACCGATCGATATAAAATACTGGCGGCAGCCGAGGCACGTTGTCAACGACTTATGTATCGACTAGTATCCAAATCACTTTCCGAGGAGCTTCAGCTATGGCCAGAACCGGTCGCCCCCGCGCTTTCGATCGCGACGACGCCGTTGACCAGGCGATGCAATTGTTCTGGCAACACGGCTACGACTCGACCTCCCTCGCCCTGTTGAAGGCGCAGTTGGGCGGCGGCATCTCCGCGCCAAGCTTCTACGCCGCGTTCGGCTCCAAAGAAGCCCTGTTCGACGAATGCGTGCAGCGTTACCTGACGACCTTCGCCCAGGTCACCGAATGCCTGTGGGACGCAACCCTGCCGCCACGCCAAGCCATCGAGACCGCGCTGCGCCAGTCGGCACGCATGCAATGCGACGACGGCCACCCCAAAGGCTGCATGGTCACCCTCGGCGTCATGAGCGCCCCGAGCCCGGAAAACGCCCACGTCGCTCAAGCCCTCACCCACTCCCGCGCCCGAACCCGCGCGGGGATTGTGGCGTGTGTCGAGCGTGGTGTGAGTGAAGGAATGTTAGCGGAGGACACGAACGGAGCCGCCATGGCGACGGTGTTCGACAGTTTCTTGCAGGGGATTTCCATCCTTGCTCGGGATGACACGTCGATTGAGAGTATTGATGCGGCGATTACGCAGGTGATGCGCACGTGGGATTTGATGGCGAAGAGTTGACGTCTACGTTGCACCCACCTAATCTGCGCCCATCTCGCCCAAGGCAGTAAGCGGTCCTAACCATCCAGGACACGCCAAACCCTTGGGCGCTTTACTATCCGGAAGAAAGCAGGACCACTGCGGGATTGAATCTCAATATGCGTTCAATGCGGAACAAGCAACAAACCTTGAGCGCTACGCGACCACCTCAACATAACTCGACTGCCCCGCCTCATCCCCCCCCACAACGCCCCGCGACCAATCCGCACGAATCTCGCCACCCGTGGTGATGCACTGATAAAGCAGCTCGACACTGTCAGGCCCGGTCACTCGGCCAACCTGGTTACCCATGGGAATATGCCCACTCGCATAAGTCCCCCAAACTGCCGCGCCTTCGACGAAGTAGTGAAACACCGTGCGCGCATCGGACCACCCCTGAGCATTGCGGATTCTGGGCGGTGAAGCTGTTTACCACGCCAACGCGGTGACACTCACCCTGGGCGTCGGCGCCTGTCTGGCAGGGAAATTCTCTGGGAAATTTCCTACAAGCCAGCGGGAAGCCGGCTATTCAATGCGCGCCTCGTGATCCTGATAATTCAGCCCTTCGTTGGCCGACGCCAACAACGTCCAGATGCAGTCAGCCTGCATTGAATGGCCGTTTTCTTCTCAGGAGGGCACACACCATGAAGATCGGGTTAGGGATGCTGGGCGGGCTTGGCGCAACGGCGTTGATGCTGATGGCCGCGCCGGCGATGGCGGCTTGCACCTGGGCGACGGGCAACAATACGGTCAAGCAGTTGACGCTCACCGGCGGCGCGGTATTCGCGCCGCGAGACGTACCGATCGGCACCACGTTGAATACCAACGGCACCATGCGACAGCTGAATTTCGGTGACACCTTGCAGTGTTATGGCACCGCTTCCTATAACACGACACTGGTCGGTCCGGTGGCGGTGAACATTCCGGTGGACGTGATGAATGTGCCAGCCAATGCCTTACTGCAGACCAACGTGCCCGGCATTGGCCTGGCCATCTACATGACGGGTTTCGCTGCCGCCTGGATTCCGCCGCCGGGTAACCCCAGCCGATTCATTCCCTTCAACATGAATCGTACCGCTCCAAGCCAGGCGAACATGAACCAGGCGATGATGCGTTATGCGCTGATCAAGACCGGTGACATCGCGCCCGGCACCCACACCATCAATCAACTGGTCGCCACTGGCACTTCGGACATGGGTCCAATGTTCGACCTGACCTTCACCGCCACCGTAACCCTGGCCGGTTGTTCGATGCCGGCCGCACCGGGCAACCAGATCAACGTGCCGATGGGTACTTGGGAAAAACGCGTATTCAACGGCAAGAACTCCACCACCCAGGCCCAGCCGTTCCCCATTACCCTCAACGCCTGCATCGCCGGCAACAACTACCCGTCGAACACCAACGGCTACTTCAATGGCAACTTCGCCAACATTCAGATCGATGCCGACAAGACCTCAACCATCCTCGACGCGGCCAATGGTGTCCTGAGCCTGTCGCGCGATTCGACGGCGCAAGGCGTGGCCATTCAGGTGTTGCAGGACAACGGCACGCCGATGAATCTGGGCCAGCCCGTACGCCTCAATCGGATCGTCAACGGCGTGACTTCGGTGCCGCTCCGAGCCCGTTATATCCAGACCGGCGATGGGCCGACGCCGCAGCCCGGCACCGCCAATGGCCATGCGAGCTTCACCGTGACTTACCGCTGAAATCCACCAACAAGGGTCCACCTGTTTTTCCCGACGCTCCCCTTTGCCATCGCCCATTTCGCGCGGTGCCAAAGGCGGGGCGTTTTTTTTGGCGACGACTTATTGATCCCATAGCAGCGCTAGGAATTTTCCTACAAGCAAAGGGATTTTCCCTACATAGCGCCCGGATCCGCATCCCGATAATGAGCCTCAGACGCCACGCTCTACCCCCGAAGGGATGGCGACGTCGATCCGTCTCAGGGCCTTCGGGCTTCAGGACATTTACTCAATATCTGGAAGTGATCATGAAAAATTTTGCGCTCAAAGGTTTGTCCCTGGCCCTGGTTCTGGCAGCCGCTTCGCAAGCTGCAATGGCCGCTGACGGTGAAATCAACTTTGTCGGCAGCGTGACCGACAACACCTGCCCGGTAGTGGTTTCCGACCTCAACGGTTCGGCCGGTGCCGGCGACGTTGGCCTCGGCAGTGTGCCGGCGACCTCTCTGGCCACGGCTGGTGCAGTGGCGGGTGGCGGCGCGTTCACCCTGACCATTGACACCACCGCACCGGGCTGCAACGTCACCGGCAAGAAAGCCGTGGTCAAGTTCCTTTCGCTGAGCGGCAACGCCGGTTCCAGCGGCCAGTGGATCGGTCTGCTGCCAGAAGCCGGCGTGGCCACCAACGTCGCCGTGCAGATCAAGGATGCGTCCGGCAAAGACGTGCAACTGGGCCTGGAATCCTCGCCTTATCTGGACCTGACCCAGCCGCTGCGCTTCACCGCCAACTACGTCGCCACCGGCGCAGCCACTTCCGGTCCGGCCAACGCCAAAGCCGCGTTTACCGTCGACTACCAGTAAGTCCGGTCAGCCTCCGGCGGCGATTGGCGCTGCCGGATGCCCTTCCCTTTGCCACGGTTTTTGTGGCCGTGCCGACAAGAGGATGAACGCAATGAACCCAGCAAAAACCTCCTTCAAAACCGCATCGGTATTGGCCGTGTTGTTGAGCGCAACGTTACTCAGCAGTTTCAGCCAGGCCGGTGTGATGCTCGGCGGCACGCGTATCGTGTACGACGGCAACAAACGCGATGCCTCGATCACCGTCAGCAACACCACGGCCGAGCCCTACGCGGTGCAAGCCTGGATCAACACCGAAGCCGACGACAACACCACCGCGACCCCGTTCGTGGCCACCCCGCCGCTGTTTCGCCTCGATCCGCGCAAAGAGCAAATGGTGCGCATCCAGAAAGTCCCCGGCGATCTGCCGCAAGACCGCGAATCGGTCTTCTACTTCAACGCCCAGGAAATTCCGCTGGCCGGCAAGGCCGACGCCAACACCCTGAAAATCGCCATGCGTACGCGGATCAAAGTCTTCTATCGCCCGCCCACCCTCAAGGGCAGCGCGATGGAGGCACCGCCGCAACTGCGCTGGAGCCTGCAACAGGAACAAGGCAAACCGGTGCTGGTGGTCAACAACCCGACAGCGTTTCACGTGTCCTTTATCGGCGTGAAAGTCGAGGCCGGTGCGCAAGTCCTTGAAGTCAATGAACCGAAAATGGTCGCGCCGATGAGCAGCCAGCGTTACGCACTGCCAGGTTTCAGCGGCCGCAGCGGCGCGGTGGTGTTCTCCGCGATCAACGACTACGGCGGTTACAGCGAGCCGAAAAAAGTCGAGCTGAGCAGYGCCCCGTAACACCGCCCCCCCTTTCCTTGCGAACCTGCCTGCACGCTGCCGATGCCGCGTGGCGGCCGAGTGTTGAGTATTGTCATGCGAATCGAAGCCCTGAACCGTCATCGTCAGTCCGCGCCTTTTGTTCCATTGCATCTGTCGGTCGCCATCCTCGCGGCGCTGATGGGCAGCTCGGCGAGCGCAGATGAACCGGCGAAGTTTGATGCCAGCTTCATGCAGCCCTTCGGCGGCGCCAGCGCCGGGCCCAACCTCGATCTGGACGCCATCGCCAACAGCGGCAGCATTGGCCCCGGCACGTATCCGGTGGTGATCCGGCTGAACCAGAGCTTTTTCGACCGCCGCGACATGACCTTCGCCAAGGACGCAAAAAGCGCTGAAGTGCGCGCGTGTCTGTCCGAAGCGTTTCTCAAGGAACTGGGGGTCAAGGTCGATGCGTTCCTGCCCCCGGGCGAAACATTCCCCGCGTGCATCGACCTTGCCGAACTGATCGAAGGCGCTTCGGTGAGCTTCGACGCCGGGCGTCTGGCCCTCGACATCAGCGTGCCGCAGATCGCTCTGCGCCGCGATGCCGCCGGTTATGTCGCGCCCGAAGAATGGGATCGCGGGATCAACGCGGCGATGCTCAACTATCAGTTCTCGGCGGCCAACACCCAGTCCGACGCCCGTGGCAACGGCACGCAGTACAACCTCTACGCCAACGGCGGATTCAACCTCGGCGACTGGCGTTTTCGCTCCAGCTCCTCGTTCCGTCAGGACGAAGACGGCCAGCAGGACTGGCAGCGCAGCAACACCTACGCACAGCGCGATTTGACCGCGATCAAAGGCACCCTGACCCTCGGCGAAAGCTTCACCCCGGGCGACGTGTTCGACAGCATTCCGTTTCGCGGCGCCCAAGTGGCGTCGGACATGGGCATGCTGCCGGACTCGATGCAGGGTTATGCGCCGATCATTCGCGGCATCGCCGAAACCCAGGCCAAGGTCGAAGTGCGGCAGAACGGCTACTCGCTGTACACCACCTACGTGGCGCCGGGCGCATTCGAAATCGACGACCTCAACGCCGCGTCGGGCAGCGGCGACCTCGAAGTCATCATCACCGAAGCCGACGGCCGCGAGCGGCGCTTCACCCAGCCGTACGCCACGCTGGCCAACATGCTGCGGGAAAAAACCTGGCGTTACAGCGCCACCGCCGGTGAGTACAACGCCGTCGACGGCGGCCAGCGTCCGGCCTTCGCCCAGGCGTCGCTGGCTTACGGCTTGCCGTTCGATCTAACGTTATATGGTGGCCTGCTGGGCGCTGATTTCTATYGGGCGGGTGTTGTGGGCGTCGGCAAAAGCCTCGGCAGTCTGGGCGCCGTGTCGCTGGACGTGACCCAGGCCCAGACCGACGTGCCGAGCGGTTCCGGGGTCGCGGCCGGTAAAGAGAAAGGCCAGAGTTTTGGCGTGCGTTACGGCAAGGCCTTCGAGACTGGCACCTCGGTACGCTTCGCCGGGTATCGCTATTCCACCGAAGGCTATCGCGACTTTGATGAAGCGGTGCGTCTGCAAGAGCCGAACGAATTCAACACCTTCTCCAAGCGCAGCAAAGTCGAAGCCAGCATCAACCAGGCGCTCGACAGCTACGGCTCGTTCTACCTGAACATGAGCAAGCAGAACTATTGGGGCACCTCGCGCGAAGACAAACAGATGCAATTGGGCTTCAACACTCAGTACAAAGGCGTGACCTACGGCGTTTACGCGAGCAAGACCCTGACCGACAACTTCGGCCAGAACAATCAAGTGGTGTTCAGCGTGTCGATGCCCATCGGCCAGACGCGCAGCACCGGCACCTACACCGTCACGCGCAACAACGACGGCAGCCTCGACCAGCGTGCCGGCCTGAGCGGTCGCGACGGTAACCTCAACTACAACGTCAACGCCAACCGCTCCGACAACGGCGGCAACAACGGCTCGGCCCTGATCGGCTACCGCGCACCGTTCGCCCAACTCGGCGCGGGCGTCAGYGTCGGCAGCGGCTACCGTCAGACCTCGGTGAGCGCCGCCGGCTCCGTGCTCGGCCACAGCGACGGCCTCGAATTCGGCCAGACCCTCGGCGAAACCGTGGCCCTGGTCGAAGTCAAAGACACCCCGGACGTCGGCGTCCTCAACGCCCCCGGCACCCTGACCAACGCCAAGGGTTACGCCCTCGTGCCGTACGTCACGCCGTACCGCAAAAACCGCGTGGCCCTCGACACCGGCGAGCTGGACAACAACATCGACATCGAAGAAGGCGTGACCAACGTCGTGCCCCGTCGCGGCGCCGTGGTCAAAGCCAGCTTCGCCGCCAGCCGCTCGGAAAAAGCCTTGCTCAACGTGCGCCTCAAGGACGGCAAACAACCGCCGTTCGGCACGCCCATCACCAACGAAAAAGGCGCCAGCGCCGGCGTCGTCGGCCAGGCCGGTCAAGTGTTGCTGTCGGTGGGTGAAGGCAAGGTCTACCAAATGAAATGGGGCGAAAAAGCCGAACAGAGCTGCCGCATCGAACTGGACGTGAGCAAAGCACTGCTGGTGGATGGTTATCGCGTGGCGGATGCCGTGTGTAAGTAAAACCGGGGCTTGATGCGCGGTGATGATCGACGCTGTTTAAGGATGCCAGGCCTCACACGCCTGGCATTTCAACGACCGGTTTAAAAACGTTCCGAGATACGTCCGACAGGCTACAACGCCTTGCGCCGTTGCCTACGACTACGCCAGAATCCGCCGGCTTGTGCGCCGGGTGGGCGGGTTCTATCGTGGGTCGGTCACTGAATAGCAGTGATCGGGTTTGGTAGCCCGTGTATACAAGGTGCGCAATTTCACTATTGGCGAAAGTCTTCGCCTGGCTTTTATGGTGGTCATGCGCAGGGCGCTTTCGAGCGCGCCGGTTTTCCTTGTGTCCCGGTCTACCAACCTGTGCATGGCCGCCACCCATCGTTTGGTAGCGAGTGGGTGATGGCTCCTTTTAAGCGACACAAGGGAGTTACATCATGTTCAAGATCACACCAAATCCGCCAGAAACCGATCCGATTGCGGGCGACGAATCCCCCGACGCAAAGAAATTCAACGAAGCCGTCGACCGCGCCCTCTCCCATTACCTCGGCCCTGCCCCGGAAATCATGCTCACCCCGTACCAAACCAACAAGATGTTTATCGCCAACCCGAACACCAAGACTGAGGAACTGCTGGTGAATGCCAGTGAATCACTCGGTTCGGCTTCGGTGATGCTTGGGGATGTTATCGGGCTGGTGCAGGGACCGGCACGCAAGACACTGCAAGGCATTGCGCAGGTGGTGATGCTAGGGGAGTTGGCGGTGAATCGGGCGTTGGATAACGTAGTGCCGACGGAGTAACGAAAAAACCTCCATGACGGTTGGGATGCCGTCATGGAGGTTGATCAGACAGGCCCACCAAGACAGAAACAAATCCGTCCACTTTTCCAACCTAATAGGCTATGTCCTTGAAGCTCGTTAATGAATCAGCAGCGAGACTTACCGCACCACTAAAACGCGCGGATAAGTAGGTGTCGCTGAGCTTCCTCAAGCATTTCGCCCATTTGGTTTATGGTTAAGTGTCGTATGAATAAATTGGCCTCTAGACTGTCCGGGGGCAGTGAATGCTTCCCACACGTGCGGGGGACAAGCTGAGTACCACCATTCCACTCCATTGGGAAATCTGACATAAATGATTTCCGAACTCGCATCATATCTTTCTGCAACTATTCGAGTTGAACCAAAAACAGCAATCCATTCAGTCATCTTCAGCCTCGTATGTGCCGCGCCATGCGGCTAATGGTTCACTTACATTTGGAAGATGCGGAGCTTGACGCCAAGACTCAAGAGAGGGGTCTTCTGCCCGCGGCATTGGATTAGGTTTATCTAACATCGCTCGAACCGGCAGTACAAGCGCTTCTCCGCTGACTATAGCTTCTCCCGTCCGCAATGACGGTAAAACCGATGCCAACCCTGCCACGCTATCAGGTAATGCAGCACGAATTGCTCCTTGATCTCCTGCGTTCGTAAGTCGAAGCGCAATTATCGTTCCACACTGTGCTAGCGCTGTTTCCGGGAGTTCAGTTGGCCGCTGGGTCACCAACAGCAAACCAACACCGTATTTACGCCCCTCTCGTGCTATCCGATTAGCTGAGTCTCGCGTAACAGCACTCGCAGATGCTCCGAGATAACGATGCGCTTCCTCCAATACGATTAAAACCGGACTTGGACGGCCAATTCCAGGTCCCTCCGGCTCACTTCGCAACGCGACTTCGAACAGCATATTTAAGATGACGCCGATTGCGAGGTCTGCAGCTTCGGCAGGAACCCCACTGAAATCTAGTACCGATATTGCGCGATTCCCACCTAACCAATCTTGCATCACTTCTACCAGTGGATCAGTGCCAACTGGATCACCCGCAGGCTCTTGAAAAAAGCGTAGACGAGGGTCAAGTAGCCCTAAACGGATTAGATCGGGTGTTGAACCGTAGACTCCGAATGTAGGACCTTGATGAGGCGGTTGCCCTCCAGGTCCATATGGTTCGAATTGGGCCGATCGCAACGTCGCAGCATCACCCGAATCAAGCTGGCACACTGTTCCGGGATCCGATTTCACTCGGCGAGTCTCACGATTTTCTGAGTCCAGTTGGTGCCAAATTGGACGGATATCAAATGGAATTGGCGTATCGGCAGTGACGGCATTTGGATCAAGAGTTAACCAGCTTGAATTGGCAACAAACTCTCGACGGGCCTGCGCCACGAGCTCGTTAAATCGATTGGTGAATGTCGGGCCGCCTAGCACACCGGCAAATATTCTAACTATGTCACTTGCGGGCAATGCCCAATATGGAACCCTGAGGCGGTTCATATCGTCAGCGAGCACACTACGAACGGAAGAGCTTTCCGCAAGAGCGCGTGCATATTCTCCGTGAGGATCTACAACTACGATATTGGCTGCGTCCCAGCCGCCTCTAATAAAACTTTGCAGTAGAGATGCCACCACGGTCGTTTTGCCGGATCCTGTTGATCCGACTACCGCGGCATGTCGCACGACCAGTTTTTTTGCATCAAGGCAAATAGGGACATCTTCGGCTGCAGACAAACACCCTAACCGTAAGTGTTCATTATCCGCATGAGGAAAAATTGCGGCGAGTTCTTCAGGCGTCGCGAAATGGACTGGATCATCGAGTCCGGGAAATACACCAACGCCTCGTTGAAACCTACCCGTCGCTCGATCAATCTCTCCGAGTAATTGAATCTCCAACCAACGCTCGTCACGCTCGATAGCATCGGAAAGAGCTACTTTCCCCACAAGTTCTGCGATACCCACAAGAGTAACGGTAGCAATAAGATCGATAAGGCCCTGAGGAATTCGAACAAGCGATCCAATTTGCCCAATAGGTTGAAGTCGCCCCCGGTAGATGGGTGCCACTCCAGCGAGATTAGGATCAAGTGCAACTATTACCGTAGCACCAAGAACATTTTTGACCTTGCCTATGCATGTCGGATCCTGCCATGACATGCTCATTCTCCTGCGCCTATATTTTGAATTTCCGCTGCAGCCTGTAATATTCTTTCCAACCGAATATCACTATCAAAATCACGATTAGTACTCTTTGCCAAATACTCTGCCAGCTTACTAAAGTCTCCAAGCAAGAACGAGCCACCTTCATATATACCTGGGCATTCTTCTTCGATTTCCTGCCAGTTGGCCCTTACTGCACCAATGATTGCCTCTTGATTGCCTAGAACCTGAAGATTTGGCGTCAAAAGTGCTCGCGCTGCCAGAATATCTGGAATGACTGAATAACAGAAAACAACTATTTCTGTGCGTTCACGTCGCATCGCGGCGTCGAAGATCAGTTCGTTCAAATGCGCGTCTCCGAACGAATATCCTGCAACTAAAACAAGTGTTTCTGGTTGATGAAACGCTCGACGCATACGATCCTGAAGAACAAGAAAAGGTACACGCCTAGATTCTTCATATTTTGTATCAGACGGATATATCGCTGCCGCCATTTCATTACTGACTGGCTGACCTACCCGAACAATTTGACGATCATTTTCCCAGGCCCAATTTACGGAACCGTGTAACTTCCACAAGCGTGAAAAAAAGGCTGGAATACCTTCTACTTCAGATCCTGGACGAACCTCAACCAAGTCCGTCTGGAAGCGAGCTCGCAAATTTCCAATAAACCCGTCAAAATAAGGAACTTGCATTTCCTCAAGTGAGGTTTCCAGTAAGAGATCATAATTAACAGTAAAAATCTCTACTGGCATGTGGTAATTTGCGCGGGCAAGCCAAGCAGCAAAATACCTACTAGGAGTAAGGTTGGCGCTAGAAATATCCAACTCATTAATAATTATTCGACAGATGGCTAAATCCAAGTCTAATGCCGTTTGAGCAGTAAAGTTATCTAAAGTCTGATCATTGCCTAAAAGTGCAGATATACGCCTGAGTCTGCTAAGACCCTGCTCCAAATTCCGATTTGTTAGCAGTCTCGTTAACTGGTCTTTTTGGTCATTATTGAGCTCTGCAAGCACTCGCTCCTGTAACTGGGCAATATCTGGCAAGCCACATGCCTTTGAAGTTCCAGCTCCAAAAAAAGTGCATACGTGCCGGGAGCGCGTTGCCAATTTCGCCCCTAAGCCAGTAACAAATCGTAAGGGATCGTGAGTGACCATATCTGCACCAAGTCCTTGAGGATTTAGGCAGACTAGACCACATATTAGAGGTGTGAAGTGATAATCGGAATATTTTAGTCGAGCATGAGAATTTTTTTACGATTCAGGTAGCCTTGCTGGCTCTACTGCGTTGATATTAATCACTATTTAACGTTACACAAACTTTCCCACTAACGCACAATCCCGGAAATGGTTACCCTTAAATTTCGCTATCAGCGCTCATCCACACGAGACGAACCGTTCCAGCTCGAAAAGGGGGCAGATTTATTTGATGCGCTCGCAACGTCCCCTTCTGGCCGAAAGAAGCCTGCTATGCCGGGCGGGCATGAAATATCATGGATCGAGGTGCAGTTTTGGTGGCCGATTAAGTGCCTGCTGTCCCCAATAGTCCTAGCCGCTTTGCTTCCAGATGTGACATGTATTTTACGGGCTGAAATTCAACTGAGAAGTTAGACTTACTACGAGAACCTTGCCAGAGCTGGACGTGTTCATTTTGTCCTGCGAGAACTAACGCGATAATCTCAATCGCAGTGAGGGGCATGTCTGGGCCGAAGTAGATGCCGGTGAGTGCTTCGGAAGGATACCGATACGCCGTGCCGGCTTGGCTATGAATAGCGCGCCACTCGTGCTCATAAGCCCAATCAATCGCTTTGGTACAATAGAGATCGGAGACAGGGTCGGAATCTTCACCGCACAGGATCGGAACAATGTCGAGAATGGGCATGTTTTGTGTGTAGCGAACTTTCTTAATCTTGTGAAATGGATCGGCCAAGGTTGAAAACTCCAGGCAGAAACCTTTGCAATGATCCCCGTAGTGGGACCACATCAATAAGTTGTCCTTCTTCTCTGAAAAGCAGCTGACCCCACGTTGTGACAGAAATCTTTTGATCATGTCATCTAAGGTATCCCGTCCTATGCGAAGGAGCATTTCCCTAAGCACATCAGGAGATGCTTTCTCGAACTCTCGCCGAATGCCACTTTCGATTTTGGGTCTCGCTAAGTAATGGCTTCGCAGTTTTTCAACATCGGCGTCAGTTGGCTCCTTGATGCGCGGTGAAAGCGCGCAGTCGTAAGGGTCGTTGAAAGCGAGCGGGGAACTGAAATAGATTAATTGGTCCTTCAAGTTCTGAAGCGACTGTGCGGTAAAGCGTTCGTACTTGTAGAGGTGCAGCGGCGAGGACATGGGTTCAAATTCCTAGAAAAACCTGACGCTACTGTTTCGCCATCAGTCTGTCCACTCTCTGTTGCTGGCCGGTAGCGGTCGCGTACGAACGTCCGCTTCTGGCCGATAGCTGCCGCTCACGAACGGCGGCTTTCAGCCAGAAGAGGTCAATCCCCTAGGAAGCTGCCGTTCGTGATTTGCCAGCGGGTGTCAACTATGCTGCGATAACTGCCGGCCATGTCTGTAAGTCGAAATGCCGGTCTTAACCACATACCGCTCGTCTCGCGCAACGAGGTGGTCGCTTGCTCGCCGAGGTGTTAGGTAGGTGGTTGTCAGCGGCAAGTCGGCAGCTGGCAACCTACAACGCCATGTCCTGCTAAAGGTGTAGTTTGGAGTTTTATAAGTTTGCCTTCATACCGCGCTTCTGGACAGATGCGCTCCGTGCGCTGGGTCCAAATTATAACTTTGAATTTTTGGGTGATGAACTATGAAATCCCACATCTCAGCATCAGATGAAAACGGTTCAAAACCATAAATTTCATCTAGCTTTTTCACCGCCTTTAAAAAATACAATGGTGTGGCATAGGCACGAACACGTGGGCACTCATTAATACGACGTTCTTGCTGAGATGCGATCATCCAAAACAATGGCCGCCACCAAGAGTAAGAAAAGTCACAGCGCAAGATGATTTCGCAAGCGTTATCACGGCCAGTCAACATGGTAAAAAAATTGATAAGTTCATCGAGTTTGTAGCGGTGATGCTGCTCCTGAATGATAAATTCTTCATAGCTCTTAGAATATGTGACCTTTGAGACTCGTCCCCAGCAACTTGGTGGGAGAGAAAGTTGATCTGCGACAAAAAAACGGCTCACCACAAAATCAAAGTACTCCTTACTGGCTACACATGGAATCAACACGCTCATTGAAGAGTTTTTCACGTCCTGAAAATATTGGCTGCAGTAAACTTGAAATAGATCTAATACTGATCGCTCGTCCGCATGGATGGCAACTTTAAGACTAGCCCGAGCCATTTCACTGTTAGCCAAGGCTGTATCACTAATCGCACGCGCCGTGGCTGTGTTGGCTTCTGCTGTCTTCTTTAGATCATCTGCAGTCACACTCAATTCGCGCATTTGAAGATAAATCGTGATGAGTACGCCAGCACATGCTAGCCCCGCAAACAGTGCATTAACGCTGCTGAAGGTATCTGCTAACGGCTGAGTCGTCAGACTTTTGATAAAGTCTGATGGATTGGAAACCCACCACCATGCACCAATCCAGATGCCAATTATGAGAGAAATTGYCGCGACAACGGTAAGCTTTCCAAGATTCAACGATCTAAACTTCCGAGCTTTCATTATTCAACTCCATAAAATTTTTACGCAAAATCGTATACGACTCTCAGATACTACTATTTATCTCTGATCGGCGATGCTGCATAAATCCGATCAAACTCAAAAGTAGCCAGCTTGCTTAGAACAATTTCGTCTAGCTAAAAATCACTTCAAGCACAGATCCTACCAAAAAGCACATACCGAAATTCCATCTAGATATTTTTGTGAACCGATCGGACCATCCGCATAGAGATCTAACGGCTTCAGCTTTCCTTAGATTTCTACTGCGCTACTAGCGCTGCGTGTATTGCTCCACCTCTTCCTCAGAGTGAAATAGGCCGTGGATCCGTCGAGGTGCGCAAACGCCGGCCCACCGTATCCCTCTGATCTGAATGTCAGCTTTTGGCCGAAAGCAGCCTTTCGTGAATGGCAGCGATTGGCCGAAAGCTGAACCACAACCAGCTGCTACCACCCAGTCCAAAAAAAGGCCGTTTCCCTGATTTACGCAACCTCCTCACCCCTTCTTCTTAAACAATTTATTCATGTAGTACTGCAAACTCCACCGATCCTTAGGCCGCGGCTTATAGTGCGTTTTATTCCTCTGCCCCGGCTCCCCTCCCACCCCACTCGCCGTGTAGTAATAAAGCGCAATCGACCGCCGAGTGATGTGTTCCGGCGTAGTCAACGGCTCCGGATGCCCGTGATTGCTGTCCTTATCCGTATTGAAAATCACACACCGGTTATAAATCGGCAGCACTTTCTTCAGGCACTTCTTCATCCCCACATCCCAAAGCTCCAGGTTGCCGCCGTACGCCTCCTGCCAGTCCTCGGTCAGGTAAATGATCACGTTCAGCCGACGCTCAACATTGAGCTTTTTGTTCAGCCGAAAATCCGAGTGCACGCCGAGGAAGCCGCCGGTTTTGGTTTCGTGTAATCCACCGCCAGCAAAATACGGATCAGGAATCAGCCCTTGAATGCCGGTGAGTTTTTCGAGGAATTCCAGCATGGGTGCGGAGTTGAAGGTGTTGAATACGTTCTTCAGGTACGGGCTGCAGGCGTTGGGGCTGATCTGGCGTTTGAGTTGGCCTTTGTAGCCGCGCTCGTAGGTTTGTTCGTTGTTGGTCGGTTCGACCGGGAAGTGTTCGCGGATGCTGGCGATGACGTCGGCTTGCAGGAAGTTGTCGATGACGATGTGCGGGAATGGCGTGGCCTGGGTGTATTCGTGGGTCAGCGATTCGCCGAAAGCGCCGGCGGCGGTTTGGTCGAAGTCGAGTTCGGGGGACAGGCTGATGGGGAGTGTTTGCGTGTTGGCTTGCATTGCCGCTCCAATTGACTTGAATGCTTTCAGGTCTCGGTAAACAAGGCTGGGCGCTCGGCGCGATGCCTTGGTTTTTTTGCTGAGTACAGTTGCGAGCAGGTTGCCATGTTGGCCATGGCCTGCCGAGTGTCCGTTGCGTAAACGTGGGGCGGCCCTGTAACGACATGTTTCTGGCTGTCACAAACGCGTCATATTGCCTCTGCTAATCTCCTCGGCGCCCTGCCCTACACCCCAGTCCTAGAGCCCCCAACCGAAGGTGCCGCCAAGGTGTTTCCGACTCCCGTTCGCCAGCAAATCATTCTGCGCTCCGACAATCTCCGTTCCGACGACTTCGGCGCGTTGTTCTCCCGATTCTTCGGCAACCGATATTCCGACTCCCCGCCGCTGCCGTCGAACATCATTATCGGCGGCGTTTACGGGCGGCACGATGGCGTCAGTTTCCGGCGCATGCATTACCACGGCGATTTCAGCGTTTCGTTTCCCGATCCGCAGGATGAGATCACGTTTGTGATCCCCACGGCGGGCAAGATTGTTTTCAATCACGCGACCGAGTCCATCGGTGTGACGCATGTGGGCCTGGCGGTTGATAAGGCCGATATTCGTTCGATGCGCTTTGTTGATGATCATGCGCATCACGGCATGTCGATCAATCGTCATCAACTTACCGAGCGGTTGTCGATGCTGTTGGATAAACCGATTCTGCAGAAGATCGTTTTTGCACCCAGCGTGGACCTGAACACTGCAGCGTTTCAGGGGATTCGGGCGTTGATTGATCTGGCGACGGGGGCGGAGTTTGATCTGTTGCTCAACAGCGGGACGTTGATGCCGTCGCGGTTGCGCGAGATGTTGATTGATGCGGTGCTGGAGGCGTGGCCGCATAATTTTTCCGAGGCATTGCAGCGGCCGACGGCGATGGTTGCGCCAAGGCATGTGAAGTTGGCGGTGGAGTTTATTCAGGCGCATCCGGAGCAGTTGGTCAGTGGCGTGGATCTGGCGCGGTTGAGCCATGTCAGTCAGCGCGCGTTGCAGGAGGGATTTCGGCGGTTTGTCGGGATGTCGATTGTGGCGTATCAGCGGCAGGTGCGGCTGGAGCGGGCTTATGCGGTGTTGAAACAGCGGGGTTCGGGGTCGGTGACGGAGGTGGCGTTGCGGTTTGGGTTTAGTAATGTGGGGCGGTTTTGTCAGTATTTTCAGAGGGCTTTTGGGGTGAGTCCGGCGGATTTGCGCGGGCGGAATTGATCGGTTCATAAGTTGGAAAGCTGACTGTGGGAGCGAGCTTGCTCGCGAAGGCGGTGGGTCAGTC
>NZ_JBFUIR010000023.1:0-70186 GCF_056401755.1 Pseudomonas sp. P4_D7
AGCTTAGCTTGACCAAGCGCGGAGACCCCGAGGCCCGCCGACTTTTGCACAACGCAGCGATGTCGGCTAGCCGTACGATAGCCTGGAAAGGGTTTTACGAAGCCCAAAGAGCACGGGGTTTCAGCACCACGCAGGCGTTGGTGATGCTGGCTCGCAAACTTGCTCGGGTGGTATTCGCCTTGCTGAAAGGGCAAAGCGAATATCAGGCAAAAGTCAGTTGAGGGCTTCCCCTCAACCATAGAATCTCCCACATTTGATTTGCGCCTGACACCAGATTTGCAGTCACTGCAGGTCCACTGTGGGAGCGAGCTTGCTCGCGAAGGCGGACGCATGAGCAACCCATCACTCAGCTTCGATACTCCGGCCGCTCAGCCAATCCTTCCTTGAGAAACTCCACCAACTTGCGCACCTTCGGCGACAAATGCCGTTGCTGCGGATACAGCGCCCACACCGCCGTATTCGGCGGCTGATGCGCCTCCAGCAGCGAAATCAACGCACCGCTGTGCAAATGCTCCAGCACGTAATAATCCGGCAACTGACACAATCCCACCCCCTGTAACGCCGCATCCAGCACCGCTTGCCCGCTGTTGCAGCGCCAGTTGCCCTGCACGCGCTGGGAAAACTCCCGCCCGTTTTGCTCAAGCTGCCAGATGTCCGAGCTGCCAATCAGGCAATTGTGCCGACTCAATTCCGACAGGCTATGTGGGCGACCGTACCGCTCGACGTAGGACGGTGACGCGCACAGATACATTCGCCGTGGCGCCAGGCGTGTCGCGACCAACCGCGAATCCTGCAAGCGGCCCAGGCGAATCGCCAGATCCAGGCCCTCATGCACCAGATCGAGCTGGCGATTGCTCAATTCGATATCGATGCGCAATTGCGGATAAAGGCCCATAAACCGCGTCACCAGCGGCACGATGAAACGCTCACCGTAGGCTACGGCGCAGGTCATGCGCAGCATGCCTTTCGGTTCGCTGGTCAGATCGCCGACGGCGCGCAAGGCTTCTTCGCGGCCATCCTGCAAGCGTTGGCAATGTTGCAGGAAGGTCTGCCCAGCCTCGGTCAGCGTCACCCGGCGTGTGCTGCGATAGAGCAGGCGCGTCTGAAGTCTTTCTTCCAGCCGTACGATTTGTCGGCTGATGTGCGAGGACGAAACTCCAAGACGCTCGGCAGCGGCAGTGAACTGGCTGCATTCGGCAACGGCAACAAACTCGTCAATGCCTTCCCAGCGGCTTTCGGACATCTGGATTATCCCTGTATGGCAATAATGTTTTGCTTTTGTCCTGATTATTCATCAGTTGGCGTTGAACTACACTGGCCGTCTGGTTTTTTATTCAATGGATTCACTGGAGAGTCAGCATGATCAAGTCGCGCGCCGCCGTTGCCTTCGAGGCCAAGAAGCCGCTGGAAATCGTAGAAGTCGATGTCGCCATGCCCAAGGCCGGTGAAGTGTTGCTGCGCGTGGTGGCTTCCGGGGTTTGCCACACGGATGCCTACACCCTGTCCGGTGCAGACCCGGAAGGTATCTTCCCGTCGATCCTCGGCCACGAAGGCGGCGCCATCGTCGAAGCGATCGGCGAAGGCGTGACCTCGGTTGCGGTGGGCGATCACGTCATTCCGCTGTACACCCCGGAATGCGGCCAGTGCAAATTCTGCAAGTCGGGCAAGACCAACCTGTGTCAGGCGATTCGCGCGACTCAGGGCAAGGGTTTGATGCCGGACGGCACTTCGCGTTTTTCCTACAAGGGCGAAACCATTTTCCACTACATGGGTACTTCGACGTTCTCGGAATACACCGTGTTACCGGAAATCTCCGTGGCCAAGATCTCCAAGGATGCGCCGCTCGAGAAGGTTTGCCTGCTGGGTTGCGGCGTGACCACCGGTATTGGCGCGGTGCTCAACACCGCCAAGGTCAAACCCGGTGACACCGTGGCCATCTTCGGTCTGGGCGGCATTGGTTTGTCCGCAGTCATTGGCGCGGTGAAAGCCAAGGCTGCGCGAATCATCGCCATTGACATCAACCCGGCCAAGTTCGAGATCGCCAAACAACTCGGCGCTACCGACTGCGTAAACCCGAAAGATTTCGATCGTCCGATTCAGGAAGTGATTGTCGACATGACCGATGGCGGCGTCGACTTCTCCTTCGAATGCATCGGCAACGTGCAACTGATGCGCGCCGCCCTTGAGTGCTGCCACAAAGGTTGGGGCGAGTCGGTGATCATCGGTGTGGCCGGTGCCGGCCAGGAAATCGCTACCCGTCCATTCCAGCTGGTGACTGGTCGCGTCTGGCGCGGTTCGGCATTCGGCGGCGTGCGCGGTCGTACCGAGTTGCCAAGCTATGTCGACATGGCTCAGAGCGGCGAGATTCCGCTGGATACTTTCATCACCCACACCATGGGCCTGGAAGACATCAACAAGGCCTTCGACCTGATGCACGAAGGCAAGAGCATCCGTACCGTCATTCATTTCTAAAAGCAGCGCCAAGTACAAGCTTCAAGCTGCAAGCAAAGGCGCTTTTGCCCTTTCTTGACGCTCGAAGCTTGCCACTTGCAGCTGGGAGAATCCCATGAGTCTGGAAAACATCTCCTGTCAGAAGAGTTTCGGCGGTTGGCACAAGCGTTATCGCCATCGCTCAGACGTGCTCGGTTGCGACATGGTGTTCGCCGTGTACCTGCCACCGCAGGCGGAGCAGGGCGGCAAGTTGCCGGTGCTGTACTGGTTGTCCGGCCTGACCTGCACCGACGAGAATTTCATGCAAAAGGCCGGCGCGATGCGCATGGCTGCCGAACTGGGTCTGATCATCGTTGCGCCGGACACCAGCCCCCGTGGGCCGGATGTGCCGGGTGATCCGGATGGCGCGTGGGATTTCGGCCTCGGTGCCGGTTTCTATCTGAATGCCACGCAGGAACCTTGGTCGCGCCACTATCGGATGCATGACTATGTCGTGCATGAGTTGCCTGCACTGGTCGAAGCGCATTTCCCCGCCTCGGACAAACGCAGCATCAGCGGTCACTCCATGGGCGGTCACGGTGCGCTGGTCTGCGCGCTGCGTAACCCGGGACGCTATCAATCGGTGTCGGCGTTCTCGCCAATCAACAACCCGATGGATTGCCCGTGGGGTCAGAAAGCCTTTTCGCGCTACCTGGGCGAAGACCGTTCCAAATGGAAAGAGTGGGATGCCTGCGCACTGATTGCCGAGGCGGATGAAAAACTGCCGCTGCTGGTCGATCAAGGGGATCGCGATGACTTCCTCGCCACCCAGCTCAAACCCGAAGCTCTGCAACAAGCGGCAAAACAAGCGGGTCATCCGCTGACATTGCGCCTGCAACCGGGCTACGACCACAGCTATTTCTTCATCTCAAGCTTCATAGACGACCACTTGCAGCATCACGCACAAGCCCTTCGGGACTAATGCAGGTAGAATCACGCCCTGACAAAAATCGGGGCGTTTTTTTATGCGTATTGGCCACGGCTATGATGTGCACCGTTTCGCTGAAGGCGATTTCATTACTCTGGGCGGCGTGCGCATCGCACACAGCTTCGGGCTGCTCGCTCATTCCGACGGTGACGTCCTGCTGCACGCCTTGAGCGATGCCTTGCTCGGCGCCGCTGCGCTGGGTGATATCGGCAAGCATTTTCCGGACACCGACCCGCAATTCAAGGGCGCCGACAGCCGTGCGCTGCTGCGTCATGTGGTCGCGCTGATCCATGCCAAAGGCTGGAAAGTCGGCAATGTCGATAACACTATCGTTGCCCAGGCACCGAAAATGGCCCCGCATATCGAATCGATGCGCGCGCTGATCGCGGCGGATCTTCAAGTTGAGTTGGATCAAGTGAACGTGAAAGCTACCACCACCGAAAAGCTCGGCTTTGTCGGTCGCGAAGAAGGCATCGCCGTGCACTCCGTTGCCTTGTTGCTGCGCGCATGAACGAACTGCAATTGCTCGGCCCGCGGGCCTATGGTGAACCCCTCGGCACTGCGGTACTGAAAGCCATCGCTGAAGACTTTCAGGTCGATGAAGTCCTCGATATTCCGTTCAGCGGCGATGGCGAACATCTGTGGATCTGGGTCGAAAAACGCGGCCTGAACACTGAAGAAGCTGCGCGGCGTATCGCCAAGGCTGCCGGCGTGCCGTTGCGCACCGTCAGCTATGCCGGTCTCAAGGATCGTCAGGCGCTGACTCGCCAGTGGTTCAGCGTGCAATTGCCGGGCAAGGCCGATCCGGATCTATCGGCGGCGGAAAACGACACGCTGAAGATTCTCAAGACAACTCGTCACAAACGCAAACTGCAACGCGGTGCGCATTCGGCCAACGGTTTCACCTTGCGTTTGACTCAGTTCGACGGCGATAAAGCGGCGATTGAGCAGCGTCTGCAACTGATAGCCCAACAAGGCATCCCCAATTATTTCGGCGCCCAGCGTTTCGGCCACGACGGCGGCAACGTCGTTGACGCGCGTTCGTGGGCGGCGCGCAAGGCCTTGCCGGAACAACGCAATGTGCGTTCGCGCCTGCTCTCGACGGCGCGCAGTTTTCTCTTCAACAAGGTGCTCGCCGCACGAGTGGCCGATGGCACCTGGCAAAAAGCCCTGGTCGGCGACCTGCTCGCGTTCACCGACAGCCGCAGTTTTTTCCCGGCCGGTGAAGCCGAGTGCAGCGACCCGCGTCTGGCGATTCTTGACCTGCATCCGACCGGCCCGCAGTGGGGCGAGGGTGACTCGCCGACCGCAGGCGCTGTCCATGATCTGGAGCAGGGGATTGCTGCCGGTGAAGCAGAGCTGCGCGATTGGTTGATCAACGCCGGTATGAGCCACGAACGTCGCATCCTGCGGCTGCCCATTGGCGGGTTGACGTGGCATTATCCCCAGCCTGACATTCTGCAACTGGAATTCGTCCTCCCGGCCGGATGCTTCGCCACCGTATTGGTGCGCGAACTCGTTGATCTGGTGCCGGTGGGGCAGACGGACAGCCCATGCGTATTCTGATTTCTAACGACGATGGGGTAACCGCACCCGGTCTCGCCGCGCTTTATGCTGCGCTGGCGGATTACACCGAGTGCGTGGTTATCGCCCCGGAGCAGGACAAAAGCGGCGCCAGCAGTTCGCTGACGCTCGACCGTCCGCTGCACCCGCAATACCTGGCCAACGGCTTTATCAGCCTCAACGGCACTCCGACCGACTGCGTGCACCTGGGCCTCAACGGCTTGCTGGAGCGCGAGGCGGACATGGTGGTTTCCGGGATCAACCTCGGCGCCAATCTTGGCGATGACGTGCTGTATTCCGGGACAGTGGCGGCCGCCCTTGAGGGACGTTTTCTCGAGCGTCCGTCGTTCGCTTTTTCGCTGGTCTCGCGGCAGGTGGATAATCTGCCGACAGCGGCCTACTTTGCGCGCAAACTGGTCGAGGCCCATGCCGGGCTTGATCTGCCACCGCGCACGGTGCTCAACGTGAACATTCCCAATCTGCCGATCGACCATATTCGCGGTATTCAGTTGACCCGCCTCGGCCATCGCGCCCGTGCGGCGGCGCCGATGAAAGTGGTCGATCCGCGTGGCAAGGCCGGTTACTGGATTGCTGCAGCCGGCGACGCCGAAGACGGCGGCCCGGGCACGGACTTCCATGCGGTGATGCAGGGCTACGTTTCCATCACCCCGTTGCAGCTCGATCGCACCTTCAATGATGCGTTCAGAAGCCTCGATGGCTGGCTGGAGGGACTGCGCTGATGGCCCGTGAACATGAAGACAGGCTGCGCAGCGGGATCGGCATGACCTCTCAGCGTACCCGCGAGCGGCTGATCCAGCGCCTGTACGAAGAGGGCGTGTCCAACGCCAAGGTGCTGGAAGTGATCCGGCGTACGCCGCGTCACCTGTTCGTCGATGAAGCGCTGGCACACCGTGCTTATGAAGACACGGCGCTGCCGATCGGCAATAACCAGACGATTTCCCAGCCTTATATGGTGGCGCGCATGAGCGAGCTGCTGCTGGAGGCGGGCCCACTGGATAAGGTGCTGGAGATCGGCACCGGTTCCGGTTACCAGACGGCGGTGTTGTCACAACTGGTTGAGCGGGTGTTCTCGGTTGAGCGCATCAAGGTACTGCAGGATCGCGCCAAGGAACGTTTGGTTGAACTGAACCTGCGCAACGTGGTGTTCCGCTGGGGCGATGGTTGGGAAGGGTGGCCGGCGCTGGCACCTTATAACGGCATTATCGTCACCGCCGTGGCCACGGATGTACCGCAAGCCTTGCTTGATCAACTGGCTCCGGGCGGACGCATGGTGATTCCGGTAGGCTCCGGGGAAGTGCAGCAATTGTTGCTGATCGTGCGTGAGGAAAACGGCTTTTCCCGGCATGTTCTCGGGGCTGTCCGTTTTGTGCCGTTGCTCAATGGGCCACTGGCCTGAGCATTTGTTTACGCGTGCTGAATTCCTTTCGTTCGCCTCTGTCTTACTCGGGCAACGATGGTTTAAACGCAGCAGATTGTCAGATGGCAAACGTGTGCGTGAAGCGATTTCGCTTCATTAAAGGTAAAGCCGATCCGGCCCGTTATACTTGCGACACCTCATGCCGACATCCGGCATTCCACATTTTTCAGCCACCACAAAGGGAGCGGCGGGTGAGTCTCACAGTCATTGCGCAGCGTATGGGTAACACGAGCTTTCAGCGCCTGGTGACTGGCCTTGTCTTGAGCACCTTGCTGGTCGGTTGCTCCAGCACCAAATCGAGCAATGTGCGGGTGGTCGATCGCAACAACGCGGTGGCCCAGCGTCCTACGGTGACGACCGGACAGTATGTAGTCCGTCCGGGCGATACGATGTTTTCGATCGCATTTCGCTACGGCTGGGACTACAAAGCCCTCGCGGCCCGGAACAATATTCCTACGCCGTATACGATCCATCCGGGTCAGACGATTCGCTTCGACGGCCGCACCGGTTCAACGCCGACGGCGGTGGTGAGCAACAGCAGTTCTTCACCTTCTTCGTCGAGTAAAACCACGGTAATCCGGCGCCAGGCAAATGGCACCACGACCACTACAACCACCGGTTCTACGGGGGCTGTACCGTCCGTCGCCAACAAGCAAGCGCCCGCGCCGTTGCCTCCGGCAGGCCCAGCCCCGACCGGCTGGGGATGGCCATCTAATGGCATTCTGATTGGAAAATTCTCTTCAAACGGTAGTTTGAATAAAGGAATTGATATCGCCGGAGATTTGGGACAGCCTGTTTTAGCTGCGTCTGATGGGACGGTGGTATACGCCGGGAGTGGCTTAAGGGGCTACGGCGAATTAGTCATCATCAAACACAGCGAAACCTACGTCAGTGCCTACGGACATAACCGCAGGCTGTTGGTTCGGGAGGGACAGCAGGTCAAGGTCGGACAGACAATTGCCGAAATGGGGTCAACGGGTACAGACCGGGTGAAACTGCATTTTGAGATTCGCCGCCAAGGTAAACCTGTAGATCCGCTGCAGTTCCTGCCAAGACGTTGATTTGTAAGCCAGCCTGTTCCGTCGCGTAGAGGGGACAGGCTCCAGCGCTGCCAAGGATAAAGGCGTCGCTTGAGCTTGGGGTCGAACTCACCAAAGGACTATAACAATGGCTCTCAGTAAAGAAGTGCCGGAGTTTGACATCGACGATGAGGTTCTCCTTATGGAGACCGGCATCGATTCGGAATCTTCGATGTCGAATGATGAAGGGGCTGCTCCACCTTCCGTTCGTTCCAAATCCAAACACTCCGCTTCACTTAAACAACATAAGTACATCGACTACACGCGTGCACTTGATGCCACGCAGTTGTATCTCAACGAAATCGGCTTTTCCCCACTGCTCTCTCCGGAAGAAGAAGTTCATTTTGCGCGACTGTCGCAAAGTGGCGATCCGGCCGGACGCAAGCGCATGATTGAAAGTAACCTGCGGCTGGTGGTCAAAATCGCCCGGCGTTACGTCAATCGGGGGCTGTCGCTGCTGGATCTGATCGAAGAGGGCAACCTCGGATTGATCCGGGCGGTGGAAAAGTTCGATCCCGAGCGCGGCTTCCGCTTCTCGACCTACGCGACCTGGTGGATTCGTCAGACCATCGAGCGCGCGATCATGAATCAGACCCGGACCATCCGGTTGCCGATCCATGTGGTCAAGGAACTCAACGTGTACCTGCGGGCTGCACGGGAGCTGACGCAGAAGCTCGACCACGAACCTTCACCCGAAGAAATCGCCAACCTGCTGGAAAAACCGGTGGGTGAGGTCAAGCGCATGCTTGGCCTGAACGAGCGGGTTTCTTCGGTCGACGTCTCGCTGGGTCCGGATTCGGATAAAACCCTGCTGGACACCCTTACCGACGATCGTCCGACCGATCCTTGTGAACTGCTGCAGGATGACGACCTGTCGCAGAGCATCGATCAATGGCTGTCGGAGTTGACCGACAAGCAGCGCGAGGTGGTTGTACGCCGCTTCGGTCTGCGCGGCCACGAGAGCAGCACGCTGGAAGATGTAGGCCTGGAGATCGGCCTGACCCGGGAACGGGTGCGGCAGATCCAGGTAGAAGGCCTCAAGCGCCTTCGTGAAATCCTCGAGAAGAATGGCCTGTCGAGCGAGTCGCTGTTCCAGTAAGCGCCTCACACGCTCGCCCGCAAGAAGCCCCGACTGGTTCGGGGTTTTTTGTTGGCCTCGATTTTCTGGGCATTCCGCCGCTCTTTTTCATTGTCGGACGTACGGTTGGCATTTCCATCCTTTGTAGTCTCGGGGTGTAAGCCTTGGCTTACTCTCTCGTAAGTGTTCCCTATTTTTACAAGACGGCAGACGTCGATTACGGACATCGCCGTAATTTAACTTATTGTTTTATATGTTTATTTTTTAACATTAAGTGCTTATGACAATCTTTTTCGGCACCCGCAGCCGATTGCTCTTGTCAGGGAACTCTCTAGTATCGGGGCTGTGTCGACGGACAGACACGCCCTTCAAGGAAGAGGGGAACGGACATCGCAGGACGCGATTCATCAGGACGATGAAAAGGAATACAGGGAATAGGGAAAAAATGTGGGCGGGTCATACCGCCCCTTTTTTTGCCTGCAGAAAAGTAAAAAGGCCCGCGAGGGGCCTTTTCGTTCGAGCGCGGGGCTGATCAGCGCTCGAGGTCTTTGATCTTGCCTTTGACGCCATCCCACTCTTCGGCATCTGGCAGCGATTCTTTCTTCTCGGTGATGTTCGGCCAGATTTCAGCCAGCTCAACGTTGAGTTGAATGAATTCCTGCATCTCTTCCGGAACTTCGTCCTCGGAAAAAATAGCTACAGCCGGGCATTCCGGTTCGCACAGGGCGCAGTCGATGCACTCATCCGGGTGAATCACCAGGAAGTTCGGGCCTTCGTAAAAGCAGTCCACCGGACACACTTCTACGCAGTCGGTGTACTTGCACTTGATGCAGTTGTCGGTGACGACGAAGGTCATTTCTAATTTTCTCCTCAGGCGGCGGCAGCGTTGCCCCTTCACGGTTGGGGTCGCCAGGTTCGGGAGCGATACCTGCTGGCCAGGCTATTAGCCAGCAGCATCCCAAACCGCGCGAGATTCTAACAGCTTGAAGCCGTTTGCGTTATATCCGCTTCTTCAGTGCTTATATCCGGTTCTTCAGTGCATAGAGCATTTCGAGAGCTCGGCGCGGGGTCAGGTCATCCAGATCCAGTTTAGCCAGTTCATCGAGCACCGGGTGTGGCAGGCTGGCGAACATGTCGCTTTGCTGTGGCGTCGCCGGTTTGCCCTTGGCGGCAGGTTTCGGCGCTTCATGCGGCAAAGCGGTTTCTTCCAGTCGGCTCAAGTGCTCACGGGCACGCACGATCACTTCACTTGGCACACCAGCCAGTTGCGCCACCGCCAGACCGTAGCTCTGGCTGGCAGGTCCCGGCAGCACGTGGTGCAGGAAGACGATGCGTTCGTTATGCTCGGTCGCATTGAGGTGGACGTTGGCCACCAGTGGCTCGGCTTCCGGCAACACGGTCAGTTCGAAGTAGTGGGTGGCAAACAGCGTATACGCGCGCAGATGCGCCAGACGCTCGGCCGCCGCCCATGCCAGCGACAGACCGTCGAAGGTGCTGGTGCCGCGCCCGACTTCGTCCATCAGCACCAGGCTGCGCTCGGTAGCGTTGTGCAAGATGTTGGCGGTTTCGCTCATCTCGACCATGAAGGTCGAACGGCCACCGGCCAGGTCATCGCTGGAACCGATTCGAGTGAAGATGCGGTCGACCAGCGACAGTTCGCAACTGGCTGCGGGCACGAAGCTGCCAATGTGAGCGAGCAACACGATCAATGCGGTTTGGCGCATGTAGGTGGATTTACCACCCATGTTCGGGCCGGTGATCACCAGCATACGGGTGTTGTCATCCAGGCTCAGGTCGTTGGCCACGAACGGCGTGGTCAGCACTTGCTCGACCACCGGGTGACGACCCTGGGAGATGCGCATGCACGGCTCGCTGACGAAGCGCGGGCAGTTCAGGTCAAGATTCAGCGCACGCTCGGCGAGGTTGCTCAACACGTCCAGTTCGGCCAGCGCGCCGGCGGTGTCCTGCAGCGGTGGCAACTGGCTGATCAGGTCTTCCAGCAGCGCCTCGTAGAGCATCTTTTCGCGCGCCAAGGCACGGCTCTTGGCAGACAGGGCTTTGTCTTCGAACTCTTTCAATTCCGGCGTGATGAAGCGCTCGGCGCCTTTCAGGGTTTGCCGACGGATATAGTCCGCCGGTGCCGACTCGGCCTGCTTGCTCGGCAATTCGATGAAGTAGCCGTGAATGCGGTTGTAACCGACTTTCAGGTGGCTAAGACCGGTGCGAGCTTTCTCGCGGGCTTCGAGATCGATGAGGAACTGGCCGGCGTTTTCGCTCAGCGATTGCAGCTCGTCGAGTTCGCTGTCGTAACCGGTTTTCAGCACGCCGCCGTCACGGATCACCGCCGGCGGATTGTCGATGATGGCCTTTTCCAGCAGTGCCGCCAGTTCCGGGTAGGTGCTGGTGATGGTCGCCAGACCTTGCAGGTGCGGTGCTTCCAGGTCAGTCATCGCCACTTGCAGTTCAGGCAGGGCACCGAGGGCGTCGCGCAAGCGAGCAAGGTCACGAGGACGTGCGTTACGCAGGCCGATCCGCGCGAGAATTCGCTCGATGTCGCCGATTTCCTTGAGCTGTGGTTGCAGCTTTTCGAAACGATAGCGATCGAGCAGGCACGTGATCGAGGTCTGGCGCGCCAGCAGTACGGTCAGATCGCGCAACGGACGGTTCAGCCAACGGGTCAGCAGACGGCTGCCCATGGCGGTCTGGCAGCGATCAACGACTGATTGCAGGGTGTTGTCGCGACCACCGGCCAGGTTGGTGTCGAGTTCGAGGTTGCGACGGCTTGCACCGTCCAGCACCACGGTGTCATCCAGACGTTCGTGGCGCAGGCTGCGCAGGTGGGGCAGGGCGGTGCGCTGGGTTTCCTTGGCGTAGGCCAACAGGCAACCCGCAGCGCCGATGGCCAGGGTCAGGTTCTCGCAGCCAAAACCCTTCAGGTCTTGGGTGGAGAACTGCTGGCAAAGGCTTTTCAGTGCTGAATCACGCTCGAAATCCCACGGCGCACGACGACTGACGCCACGGCGTTTTTCCGCTGGCAGATCCCTCGGCCAGTCATCCGGGATCAGCAACTCAACCGGGTTGATCCGCTCCAGTTCCGCCAGCAGGTTTTCCCAGCCTTTGATTTCCGACACGCTGAAACTGCCGCTGGTGATGTCCAGCACGGCAAGGCCGAACAGACGTTCGTCACCCAGCAGGGCTGCAATCAGGTTGTCGCGGCGTTCATCAAGCAGCGCTTCATCACTGACCGTACCCGGCGTGAGGATCCGTACGACCTGACGCTCAACCGGGCCTTTGCTGGTGGCCGGATCGCCGACCTGCTCACAAATCACCACGGACTCGCCAAGCTTCACCAGCTTCGCCAGATAGCCTTCCGCCGCGTGGTAAGGAATACCACACATCGGAATCGCCTGCCCCGCCGACTGTCCGCGCGCGGTCAGGGTGATGTCGAGCAACTTGGCCGCCTTCTTCGCGTCTTCGTAGAAGATCTCGTAGAAGTCGCCCATGCGGTAGAACATCAGCTGATCCGGGTGCTGATTCTTCAGGCGCCAGTACTGCTGCATCATCGGGGTGTGGGAGGACAGGTCGGAGACGGCTTTATTCATCGGATTGTCAGGCAACTCGTTAAAAGATGTAGGGCAAAAGCGAGGGCATAAGCCGGGCTTTTCCGCGATGGGCGCAAGGTTACCATGGGCAGTCTGTCGGACGCAGGCATCGCGGCCGGGTGAGGGCTTTCTTCATCGGAAAGTGTATTTATGCATGATTTATGCAAATCAGCATTTGTCTTCGCGAATAACTTCAAGCACTATGCGCGTTATGCAAAAACGCAACGTAGCCTCCGTCTTAAGAGCACTGCTCGACCAGCACGGGATCTCCCCCACGGAGCTCCACCGTCGCACCGGCGTGCCTCAATCCACTCTCTCGCGGATTCTCAGCGGGAAGATCGTCGATCCCTCGGATAAACACATCTCGAAGATCGCCGAATACTTCGCCGTGAGTACCGATCAATTGCGCGGGCGCGCGGACGTCGCGCCGTCGGCCGGTGCCGCGCGTGATGACGTGCACGCGGAACTCAAGGACATAATGCTGTGGGACGACGATACGCCGGTCGATGATGACGAAGTATCGGTGCCGTTCCTTCGCGAGGTTGAATTGGCTGCTGGATCAGGAAGATTCGTCATCGAAGAGAGCGAGCGCTCTAGCCTGCGCTTCGGCAAGCGCAGCCTGCGCCATAACGGTGTGCAGTTCGACCAGGCCAAATGCGTGACAGTACGTGGCAACAGCATGTTGCCGGTGTTGCGTGATGGTGCCACCGTCGGCGTCAACGCCGGCAAGTGCGGCATCGGCGACATCATTGATGGCGACCTGTACGCGATCAATCACAACGGCCAGTTGCGCGTGAAGCAACTCTATCGCCTGCCGACCGGCATTCGTCTGCGCAGCTTCAATCGCGATGAACACCCGGACGAGGACTACAGCTTCCAGGAAATCCAGGAGGAGCAAATCGTCATCCTCGGTCACGTCTTCTGGTGGGGCATGTACGCCCGCTAACCCGACCCTTCTCAGATAAACCCGCCTCGCAGGCGGGTTTTTTTTCGCCTTGATGAAACCGCCAAACCCTTGAGTTGCGGGGCTTCCATGCATCTGCGCATTTCCTGTGCATAAATAAATGCATTTGCGCATTGACTGGATATGCATACATGCATATTCTTGTCACCAAGCCGCTCGACAAAGCGGCTGGCAAGAAAGCTCTTTAGTTCCACAAGAACAGGCAGCGATGAACCGGCCTCAACGGTTCAGAGGGTTGGCAACTGACCCGGGTGTGCAGCGTAAAGCACCAGAAGCAGTTATCCGGCGGGCAGGGACCGCGGTCGGAAAAAACAATTTGAACGGACTCGTACCGCGCCAGTAGCGCCGAAAAGTCAGCTTCCTTCTTGAACACAGGATTTGAAGGAAGGCGAAGGAGCGCATTACTGAAAAGCCCGGTGTGCGAACGCCGGGCTTTTTGGAATGCCTGCCTGACACGTGCTCTGCTCACGTCAAGTGTGCGGACACACAGGAGTGCAGAACCTAAGGCGATATTCGCTATGAGTAATCAAAGGGAGCAGTAGATGAACCGTTATGCATTAGTTCGAACCAGCTATTCGAAGCCGTTCAACAAAGTCATGCAGATTGTGGACGCTGATGAAGCCCCAATGACCGGGGACGGTATGTGGGTTGATATCACAGGAAATACAGCCGTTCAGGTGGGATGGAAGGCTACAACTACAAATTATGTTGACTGGGTTTTCAGTCAACCAACCTATCAAGAATTTGAAAAAGATGTGGCCCAGGACGCTCTGGAATTGCTGACTGCTGCCAGCAAGTGGCTGTTGGTGCATCCGCTGCAATACAAGGCGGACCTTGGCGTCGCCACACCTGAAGACCAAGCGTTGCTGCTTGCTTACAAGCAGTACTGCATTGATCTCGGCGACCTGTCGAAACAGTCCGGCTATCCATACACGCTTAACTGGCCAGTAGCGCCATTCTGATCTGCTCGCAACGACTTGCTTTTGCACCAGGATCGCATTGCTCAAAAGCCCGGCCCGAGCGCCGGGCTTTTTGGAATGCCTACCTGAAGAGATATCGCTTGAACCCAACACACATCACTCATCAATCACCTACGGAGGCGTGACATGACAAGCGAGCAACAAGCGTTGGCGGACATGCCGATCTGGCTGGTCATCCTTCTTGCCGTTGTCGGCGGGGTGTCCGGCGAAATGTGGCGTGCCGACAAGGAGGGGGCACGCGGCTGGTCATTGCTGCGGCGCCTGGCCCTGCGTTCCGGCGCCTGCATGATCTGCGGCGTGTCGGCAATCATGCTGCTGTATGCCGCCGGCATGTCGATCTGGGCCGCTGGCGCGTTTGGTTGCCTGACTGCAATGGCCGGGGCCGATGTGGCCATAGGTCTCTATGAACGCTGGGCCGCCAAGCGCATCGGCGTCTGCGAAGTCCCACCCCGCGACCAGCCTTAACCTCGAATGTGATTCGTGCCGCCCTTTGGGCGGCAGGGCTGCGCGTGGACGATTGAAAAGGAGGTCATGTATGCCCACACCGATCGAGCAGCCGTCGCAACTGTTCACAGCCATCGCGACGACACTGCGCAACACCGCCGAACTCAATATCAGCGTCGGCAGTCGCGACGATTTCACGGCGCCAGGCGATCAGGCCTGGGTGCTGATCGACTTTGACCGCAATGCATCAGGATGGCGTGCCGCTGACGGGCGCATCGCTCATGTCATGACGGTGTCGCTGCAAGTCGTCCCGGCGCTTTCTGCAACCGCGTTTGCAGCGTGCGATCTGATTGCCGTGTTGAAAAACCTGATCACTGATAACCGCTGGAACTTGCCCGGTGATCAATGTGATTTGCCGACCAACATCGATGGCTTGCCGTCATTGTTCGGCGAGCAATTCAAAACCTGGACCCTGACGTTCAACCAGACCCTCTACCTCGGCCCGACCTTGCTCGATGATCCACTGGGCACACCGAAATTCGCCCGCACCTGGGAAGTCAGCAACATCGACGATCCAGACCAATACACCGCGCTGGAGGCCTGACCGATGTTCGACGCGTTATTGCGCATGCAACTGGGGCCGATCATCGAACGCCTGGCCGAAATGGAAGCGGAGATCGACGACCTGCACCGCCGCGCTGAAAGCTTCTGTCGCATCGGCATTTGCCAGACAGTCGACGCTGCGAGCAATACCTGCCAGGTCAGCCACGGTGGCTTGCTCACGCCAGCGATCAAGTTTTTCAACCCCAGCGCCGGCGCACAGAGTGAGTCGCGGATTCCGACCGTGGGTGAGCAGTGTCTGCTGTTCAACTACGGCAGCGGCGAAAGTGGCGCACAAAGTGTCGCCCTGTTCGGCCTGAACAGTGATCGCTTTCCACCCGTTTCGACTGTCCCCACGCTGACGCGACGGGTTCATGTCGACGGCAGCGAAAGCGGCTACGACGATGCCACGCACACCCTCCACTGGCAAAACGGCCCAGCGGCTTTCAGCGGTTCTCGCGAGTCGCTGGAACTGAGCATCGGCCCGGCACGACTGGCGATGACGCCACAACTGATCACCCTGCAACTGGGTGCCGTCGGCCTGACCATCGACCCTTCGGGCGTGCACTTCAGCGGTCCATTGGTCGATCACCAGGGCCGTGTCATCAGCCCCTGATTCAAGAGCCTCCACATGATCGGAATCGATAGAGACAGCGGGGCCACGGTCGACGACTGGCTGCAATTTGTGCAGCGCGCGACCCGGGCCCTGACCACACCGCTGGGCACCCGGCAAAAACGCCCGTTGTACGGATCGTTGATCCCCACGCTGCTGGGGCAGAACCTCGGTGACGACGTTCTGCTTCTGGCCCAGAGCCACGCGGCGCAAGCGTTCTACAACAAGCAAAACGGCATCGACGATTTTCAGCCACAAGTGATCGTCGCCAGCCGCCAGGGCGCCGGTCTGCGGCTGCGCTTCGCCGGCATCTGGAAAAACCGTCAACAAACCTTCGAGGTCGTGACATGAGCATGTTGATCCCCGGCCAGAACCAATTGGCCGAACCCGCGCTGATCACCGTTGAAGCCTTCGAAGACTTGCTCGCCGAGTTCAAGACTTTCGTCATCGAATACGTCGGTGTGCGTTCGCCGGACAGTGCCGCAAAACTCAAGACCAGCCTGGAAAACGAAAGCGAACTGCTGACCCTGGCGCTTGAGGCTTTCTGTGTTCGGCTGCAAACCCACGAACGCAAATACAACGCCCGCATCAAACAGATGCTGGCGTGGTGGGCGACGGGGAGCAACCTCGATGCGCGGCTAGCGGACATGGGCCTGGAGCGGCAGTTGCTTGATCCCGGCGACCCGGCGGCATTCCCGCCAGTGCCGGCGATTTATGAAAGCGACGACGATGCCCGCTTGCGTTATTACCTGGCGCCCCATGCGCCGGCAGCAGGTTCGCGGATGCAGTATCGCCGCGAAGTTTTCACCCTCGGCGAGCGTCCGACGGTGCAGGTCGAATCCACTGAGGCGGGTGTGGTGAATGTCACTTACACCTTCAACCCGGACGGCCTCGCTGCACAGGTCAAGGATGGCAATGGTCGGCGCACCGCGCCGGGCGAAGTGCAGGTCACTGTGCTGTCCCGCGACGGTGATGGCGCGCCTTCCGCGACATTGCTTGACGGCGTTCGTCAGCACTTCGCGCGGCCTGATGTACGACCGGAAACCGACCTTGTCACGGTCAAGGCAGCCGATATTCAGCGCTACAAGATTCGCGTGGTCGCGAAGATAAATTCCGGCCCCGATTCGGGTCTGACCAAAGTCGCCGCACAGCAACAATTGCAGGCCTACGCTGACAGTTGCCATCGTCTTGAAGGCCGCGTTGATCCAAGCTGGATCGACTACACGCTGCACAGCGCCGGCGCTGTGCAACTGCAGATTCTCGAACCGCTGGCGCCGATCGTGACGACGGCGTTTCAAGCGCCGTACTGCACCGCAGTCGAAGTTGAGGTGCTGACGCTATGAGTGAGCCAACTCAGCGTCCGACGCTGCTGCCGGCCAACAGCTCGGCACTCGAACGAAGTCTGGATCTGGGCTTCGGCGCACTGCTTGATCGCATCGCGCCGCCGTTTCCCGAACTGATGAACCCAGCAGAAACACCAGTCGCCTTTCTGCCGTATCTGGCAGCGGATCGCGGTGTTGCTGAATGGAGCACCGCCGCACCGGAAGCTGAAAAACGCCTGACCGTCGAACTGGCCTGGCCCACCGCGCGCCAGGCTGGCACCCGCAAGGCGTTGGAAAACGCCGCCAAGGGTTTGCAGTTAAGACCCGAGATCCGCGCCTGGTACGAACAGACACCACCCGGTGCGCCGTACAGCTTTTCCGTGCGCGCCTTCAGCGACCAACCCTACAGCGAAGAAATCGATGCTCGTCTCGACCGACGTCTGGCGGATGCCAAGAGCGAACGCGATGTGCTGACGGTCTCGGTCGGCTTGAGCGCTTTCGGCAATCACGTCATCGCCGCCGCGACGTTCTGCGGTGAACTGACCACGGTTTATCCGGTGTTCATCGAAGGGCTCGAAACCTCGGGAGAGGCATTCATGGCTGCCGGCATGTACACCGTCGAAACATCCACAATTTATCCTCAGGGGGCCTGAATGGCTGACTATTACACCCTGCTCACCAACGCAGGGATTGCCTACGAAACGGCGTGCAAGGCCGCGGGCACGCCGATCAAGTTGACGCAGATTTCCGTCGGTGACGGCGGCGGCACGGTCTACAACCCGGCCGCGACCGCCACCGCGCTGAAACGCGAAGTCTGGCGCGGCCCGCTCAATGCGCTGTTCCAGGACGAGAAGAACCCGAGCTGGCTGCTCGCCGAAGTGACCATTCCGCCGGATGTTGGCGGCTGGTATGTGCGAGAGGCGGGGCTGTGGACTGATACCGGGATTCTTTACGCCATCGTCAAATATCCGGAGTCGTTCAAACCGGTACTGGCGACGTCGGGTTCGGGTAAAGAGTTTTACATTCGCTCGATTTTCGAGACGAGCAATGCTTCGCTGGTGACGTTGTTGATTGATGACACCGTCGTTAAAGCCACGCGCGCCTGGGTCATGAGTTACCTTGCCGAAGAGCTCGGCAAACTTGATGGCAAGCAGTCGGTGCGTGTTGCGGCTACCACCAACGTGGTGCTGAACGGTGCGCAGCAAATCGATGGTGTTGCAGTGGTTGCTGGCGACCGCGTGCTGCTGCCAAGCCAGACGCTGGCCAAGGATAACGGCCTGTGGGTTGTTGCCAACGGTGACTGGCAGCGGGCTAACGACGCTAACACCAGCGGCAAGGTAACGCCGGGCGTTACGGTAATGGTCGAGGAGGGGACGGCCAACGGTGATTCGCTGTGGCACCTGACTACCAATGCGCCAATTACACTCGGTACGACTGCGCTGACATTCAAGATGCTCGCGGGCCGCACCGGAATTGCGGCCGGGACTTACAAGACTCTGACCGTTGACGAATATGGTCGTGCGACTGCGGGTGCAAACCCGGAGACGCTGGCAGGATTTGGCATCAAGGATTCGTACACCAAGGCTGAAGTCGAAGCGCTGATTGCCAAGGCCTCAGCGTTGCCGGTGGGTTCGATTGTGGCGTTCCCGGTTGATGCACCGCCGCCGGGTTTTCTGGAGCTGGATAACAGCGTCAAGAGCAGTGCGACTTATCCGGACTTGAGCGCTTATCTAGGTAGCAAGTTCAACAAGGGTGATGAGGGCGTTGGCAACTTCCGCTTACCCGAGGCGCGTGGGGAGTTCTTGCGTGGTTGGGATCATGGGCGTGGAGTAGACGCCGGACGTGGTCTCGGCAGTTGGCAGGCCGACGACAACAAGGCGCATGCTCATACCGTCACCCGCATGCAGGCGTTCGCCAATGCGACCGGCAGTAATCCGAGTGCCGTAGTGGTAGACAACGGCAATACGGCCGTAATGACCAATTTCGCAGCAGGCTTCAATAGTTCTGGTGGCCCGGAGGCACGACCTCGCAACATCGCCGTCATGTGGTGCATCAAAGCCTGGAACGCCCCGGTCAATCAGGGAACCATCGACGTAGCCGCGCTGGCGAAGGAAGTCGAACGGCTCAAATCCGCTGTTCCGGTGGGTGCTGTTCTGGCATTCCCGACGGGCATCGTCGCGCCGGGTTATCTGGAGCTGGATGGCAGTGTGCAGAGCATTGCGACTTATCCGGATCTGGCAGCCTATCTCGGCACTGTCTATAACAAAGGCAATGAAGGTGCGGGCAACTTCCGATTGCCGGAGTCGCGTGGTGAGTTCCTTCGTGGCTGGGATCACGGACGCGGCGTGGACGCCGGGCGTGGCATCGGCACTTGGCAAGCTGACGACAATAAATCCCACATTCACGGGACTACCTATGACGTCATCAGCGATATTTTCGCGGCCGGAGATGTCAGACGTAATTATCTTCAGCAATACAACAATGTTGACGATGTCGTAACAAAGGCGTCGGGTGGAGCTGAAGCACGTCCCCGTAACCTTGCGGTCATGTGGTGCATCAAAGCCTGGAACGCGCCGATCAATCAGGGAAACATTGATGTCGCTGCGTTGGCGGCTGATGCCAAACTGGCCCGACTCAACGGCGCAGAGGTGGGCGCCGCGCGTAATCTGAGAATGTCGCTGCCGGCTGCCGCATCGGTTGCAACACTTACCGCTGACCAACTGATTGTCGAGCAACCGGGTGTCGGTCAGTACAAGTTGGCGAATCTCAGTCTTTCGATAAATCTGACAGTCACTGGCGCTGGCGGAATGGACAGCGGTGCTGCACCTGTCAACGGTAGTGTCGGTATTTACGTCATCTACAACCCCGAGTTAAGGGTTGCGAAGTTGCTGGGCATCAATGCGACATCTAGTTCCGCTCCCGACGTTTATGCTGGCACCAGCATGCCCGCCGGTTATAGCGCAAGTGCGCTCGTCAGTGTGTGGCAAACCGATGCCAATCGATTGATGAACACCGGCATTCAGCATCAGCGTTCAATTTCCATTGCTCAGACGATAGTGCTGGAAAACGGTTTATCGATGTTGCCGACACCGATCTCGCTGGCCTCTGTTGTTCCGAGGAATGCGAAAACTGTCGGTGGTTACGTTCATTACATCGGAAGCGCTGATTTCCCAGGTGGTGGCTCTCTGGGGCTTTCGTCGGATGTCACCGAAGTGGGGCTGAAAGCATGCGGCATCGGTGGAATCGTCGGACTGGGTGTTCTCAGCCCATTCTCTGATCTGGTCATGACGACTCCGCAGACTATCTTTTATCGACTCTATTCGTCGGTTTCCCGTGCAAACGATGTCCACATCTCCCAATACACTTTTTAAGGGGTCATCTATGTTTAGAGCCTACTCAAATGTGGGGACGACCTTTCGGTGTGTCGCCCCAGACTGGCCATTGGCTGACGGTGAAGTACTGTTTGACCATGAACCCACCCTTCAAGAGCTGGAAGATGCCTTCGGTTTGGCGAACGGCGAGATGTTCGTCAAGCATCAATTGGACCTAATTGCTGAAGAGCGATTTCGCCGAGAAGGTTCGGGCATCGTGGTTGCGGGAGTAGGTATAGACTCATCCCGTGACAGTCAATCACTGATCGCTGGAATGGCGGTTTCCGCGATGCTCGATCCTGAATATCGCTGCAGCTACAAGTCTGTCGCGGGGTTTGTCGATTTGACCGCCCCGCAAATCCTGCAAATTGCACAAGCTTTGCGGTCTCATGTTCAGGCCTGCTTTGATCGGGAAAAAGCGTTGTCCGAGTCTGCTCGAGCAGGAAAGTACGGCAGCGAAATGCTGACCGAGGGCTGGCCAGACTCCATGATTGAAACGCCAGTCACAAACCTTCAGTAGAACGCCCCTGAATTTCGGGGCGTTTTCTTATCCCCCAAATGCATTCAACACCCGCCAAGCCCCTCCCCAAGAGGGGCTTTCCCGTTTATGGAGAAACGAAAAATGGCAACCCGCCAAACCTACACCGTGCTCGTCCCATTCCCCACCGGCGGTGGGCACTGGTCGAGCGTCGGTCAAGACCTTGATCTGCTCGACGTCGAGGCCAGTGCCTTGCACTTCGCCGGTCGACTGGAACTGAAAACCCCAACCACCCAGGCCAAAAAGGCCGCTGCCAAGAAGGCTGACTGACTATGGCTGAAGTTCTGAACTTCGAGCACAACGGCATTACCGTCAATGCCACCGAATCCCCCGAGGCCATGGGTGGCCTGGGTGACAACGTCATCGGTCTGGTCGGCACTGCGCCGAAAGCCGATCCGCTGATTCCGCGTAACGCGCCGTTCCGCATCAACAGCTTCACCACCCACGCGCTGCTCGATCCGACCGGTGCGGAAGAGGGCACCCTATACCACGCGGTCTACCAGATCCTCAAAGTGGTCAAGGTGCCGGTGTATGTGGTGATCGTCGAAGCGGGCGCGACCCCGGCCGACACCGTCAACAACGTGATCGGCGGTGTTGATCCGCTGACCGGGCGCAAGCTCGGTCTGGCCGCGCTGGGCAGTGTCCCGGAAGACCTGACCATCATCGGTGCGCCGGGCTTCACCGGCACCAAAGCGGTGGCCAGCGAGTTCGCCTCGTTCGGCAAGCGCATCAAGGCCCGTGTGGTGCTGGACGGCAAGGACGCCTCGGTCGCCGATCAAGTGCTTTACAGCCAGGAGCTGGGCGGCGCCGACCTCGGTTTCGACCGTTGCCTGGTGGTGCACAACATGCCGGCGGTGTACTCGAAAGCGGCGAAGAAAAACGTCTTCCTGTCGCCTTCCAGCCTGGCGATTGCCGCGCTGGCTAAGGTCAAGCAGTGGGAGAGCCCGGGCAACCAGGTGACCTACGCTGAAGACGTTTCGCGGGTCGTTGAATACAACATCCTCGACACCTCCACCGAAGGCGATCTGCTCAACCGCTACGGCGTCAGCTACTACGCCCGCACCGTGCTCGGCGGCTTCTCGCTGCTGGGTAACCGCTCGATCACCGGCAAGTTCATCAGCTACGTCGGCCTTGAAGATGCGATCAGCCGCAAGCTGGTCAAGGCCGGCCAGAAAGCCATGGCCAAGAACCTCACCAAGTCGTTCATGGATCAAGAGGTCAAGCGCATCAACGATTGGCTGCAAACCCTGGTCGCCGACGAAACCATTCCTGGCGGCAGCGTGTATCTGCACCCGGAACTGAACAGCGTCGAGAAGTACAAGAACGGCACCTGGTACGTGGTCATCGACTACGGCCGCTACGCGCCGAACGAACACATGGTTTATCAACTCAACGCCCGCGATGAAATCATCGAGCAGTTCCTGGAGGACGTTCTCTAATGTTTACCAACCGCGTAAGACAGGCCATCGCGGCCACCCTGCAAGGCCTGCCGTTGTCGGCAACCGTTGAAGAATTCACCCCGCCGAAGATCGAATTCGACGTGGAAGAAATGCGTGGCGGCCGCTTCATCGTCGAAGAAATGGCCAAGGGCGGCAAAGCGCTCAACGCCAAGCTGACCCTGCAAGGCCTCGGCGCCGAAGTCATGCTCGCACTGGGTGTGAAGCTGGGCGACGACATCCTGCTGAACGTGCGTGAAGCCGGTCAGGATCAGGATGGCAACACCTGGTTCACCTATCACACCGTCGGCGGCAAGCTGAAATCCCTCGAAGAAACCGCAGTGAAAATGGGTGAAAAACCCAAGACCAACCTGGAGCTGTCCTGCCGCACCTACAACCGCCTGGAAAACGGCGTGCCGGTGATCGACATCGACGTGCGTACCCAGAAGTTCGTGCTCAACGGCGTCGACATCCTCGGTGATGCGCGGCGTGCGGTGCTGATGCCGTAACTCACGGCTCACAGGCAATCACAAAACCCTGTGGGAGCGAGCCTGCTCGCGAAGCCTTAGGCACATTCAACATCAATGTGACTGAACGACCGCTTTCGCGAGCAGGCTCGCTCCCACAGTGGGCCAGTGTGACTGGCAGAAATTGAGTAACCCCCAAGAATCACCAAGGAATTCATACATGTCGTGGATGCCACCCCAGCATGACCTGCTGTCGCCAATTACCGGCGACGACGGTTCGCAGATCGAAACGATCCAGCTCAAACCGCTGTTCTACGCCGCACAGAAAGAAGCGCTGGAACGCGCCGGCGATGACGAAGACGATCAGTTCTTCGAACTGGCCCTGCTCGCCACCGGCCTGTCGGTCAAGGAACTCGACCAGCTCAAGCGCCCGGACTACGTGAGCATCGCCCAGTACGTGCACGAGATGTCGACCCGACCGGCGTCGTACTTTCTCGACCAGGTCGAAGACGCGGAAATATCCGCCGATCCCGACGAAGTGCAACTGCTGCAACCGCTCGCCGTGACCGGTCGCACCGTGACCTCGCTGTCGCTGGAAATGCCGGCACTTCGCGCCACCAAAGTGATGAAGAAACTGAAAACGGCCAAGGAACGCGCCGAGTTCATCACCGCCCATTGCACCGGTCTGATGATCCCTGATCTGGCCCTGATGACCGTCCCGGACTGGACGCAATTGCAGGTGCGCATCGACGATTTTTTAAACCAGCCGGCGGCCTACTTTCGGAACGCGATATCGAAGTAATCCTCGATATCGTCCCGCTCATTTACCCGGTAAGTGAGGCGGAAATTCTCGAATGGGACGCCGAAAAGGCGTTGCGCCGCTACGACATAGCGATCACTCGCCTTGGCGTGAAACAGGAGTAGAGCGGCAATGGCAGAGAGTAAATATTCGCCGACGTACGCCGATGAGCGCAGTGCGGCAGCCCCCGGCAATATCAGTTTGAACATGGCAGCGTTGAGCTCCGGCACAGGAGCGATTGGCCGCGAGCAGATTTCCAGCCTGAGTCAGGCGCTGATCACCGCGAGTATCAAGATCGGCTCGCTGACGGCCGCGATCGACTCATTGAGGCTGGCGTTGTCCAGCCTGCGTTCGATCTCGCTGAACGGCAATGCGAAGAGCGAGTCGCCCCGCGAACCGACAACGCCGGGTGAGGCCAGTGAGCGGGCCAAGGTGCCTGAGAGTCTCAAGCCAGCGATTGACTTGTACACGGCTGCTGCCGAGTTGGGCAGCACCGCACAACTGCCGCCAAAGCAGTCCAATGAAATGGCGCTGTCGAGCCTGATCATGGCTACTAGGCCATTGGTGGCGGCGGGCGGCACGAGTGGTCTAGAGTTGCTCAAGGTCGCCACACTGGCGGCTGACGCAGGGGTCGGCAATGAGCTCACCAATGCGTCGGACAAACCTTTTGAATTGCTCAACTTCGCCAGCGACGCTGCGATCGTTGCGTCAGCCTTCAAAATCCCGGCCATGGAAGTCGCCGAAATGATGGCGGTTTGGCGCACTTCGATGAAGCTCACTCGCGATCAGGCGTTTGATCTCGCGGATGCGACAAACCAGCTCGGCAAAATACCGGGTGGCGCCAAACCGGCGGACATCGGTGCCGTTCTCAAACAGTCGGGTGATGCGGCCATTGCGGCGGGCCTGCAACCCGAGCAAGCCGCCGCGCTTTCCGCAGCCTTGCTCAACAGCGGGACGAAAAAAGACGATGCCGGCGAGGCGTTGAAGCGCATTTCCCACGCGCTGGACAAGGGGGATAACGCGTCCGCCACCGAGCGTGGCGCCTGGAAGCAACTGGGGCTGGATCCCGCGGCCGTGACCGCGGCGATGCATGACCCGGACAAGCAAAGTGCACAGGGAGCGGTACTGTCAGTGCTGGCTGCGCTGAACGCCCAACCGGCCGAGCAACGCGCCCAGTTGGCGCAGACACTATTTGCCGATGGCGGTAATGCGGTGCAGTTGCTGTCGCAGAACCTTGGCGACGTCAACCAGGCCTTCTCGCAAGTGAAGGACAAAGACCAGTACGCGACGTCGAAGGTCGGTGATCAGAGTTCGGTGCGCCAGTCTGCACTGGCGCTCTCCAATACCCCGCAAGGGCAGTGGAACGCTCAGAATGCGCGAAGCGATCGGTTGACCATCGCCAGCGCCAATGCCGTGGCACCTTCTCCAGAGGCGCTAAGTGTTGCCGGTGCCAGCCTCGACAGAATGAGTGAATTCGCCGAGGCCCATCCGACGACGGCTGCGGTGATCATCACTGTCGGCACAGCCTTGAAAAAGATATTCGATGTGCTGTTGGACACCGCTGTCGAGGAGGGGAAAGAGCGGTTGGGCAAACGGATACCCGGTGGCGCACCGGGCAATCCTCCCGATCTTTCATCTACCGGCGATTCTGCAGTGCAGCTTCCAACGGATGCGCCGGTGGTGGAGATCGCCAGTCTGGCGCCCGCGACTGCCAGGGAAATGGACATCGGCGAACCCACAGCCTTGCTCAATACGCCGCGCCTGGGGCCTCCGAGCGTTGCCATGGAAACGAATACCCAGGTTGCTCCAGCTTCGGACAAAGATGCGGGAGCCGCATTGAGTGATCGGCTCGTGTTCTTCGCTCCCGACACCCTCTCCGCGCCCGGCCAGGTCAGCAAGGATCTGGCGAGCGCCCAGGCCGCCAACCAGCATGTCACTTACGCACCTTCGGTTCAGGTGTACTGCAGTGATCCGGGGAGTTCGGAAAACATCGGATTGCTGGTGACACAGCACCTGCGAAGCCAGTTCCACAGCCAATTCACACCGCTGATGACCAGCAACCCACTCGCCACCCGCCGTGACGCAGCCCTGACCGATGGAGTCGCCTGATGAAACAACAAATGGCATTGGGCAGTTTCATCTTCGGCCTCTCGCGCCAGTTTGCGTACCACTCGTTGTTGCGCAAGTCCGATGGCGGCTGGACGGAAATACAGATCCTCACCAGCAAACCGAAATCCAGCCAGACCGGCCAGAAGTCGGAAACCCTGACCATCACCGGCAAGTCGATGTACGCCGTGGCCATGGATCGGCTGGATGAATTGCGCGACTTGCAGGCGCTGCGTATACCGCTGCCGCTGATCGATGGCATCGGTCGCAACTGGGGTCTGTGGCGGATCAACAACGTTCAGGAAACCCAGACCTACATCATCGATGACGGTACGGCGATGGTGGTCGATTGGGTCATCGAATTGGCGGAGTTCAATAATGCGTAAGGTTCGAAGCGTGGCCGGTGATTCGGTGAATCTGCTGCTCTATCGCGAAACGGGGCGCAGCGATGATGTGGCTGAAGAAGCGCTGTGGAAACTTAATCCGACCCTGGCCGAGCACGGCCCGATCCTGCCCGCAGGCGTCTGGGTTGTGCTGCCTGAACTCGACAGCAAACCCGCCGCAATCAAATCGCTCACAGCCTGGGATTAAGGAGGTCGCATGACACTGGGTTTTACCCCGGCGATAGAAATCTACGGCGCCCATGCGGCCCTGCTCAATCAGCGTCTGATCAGTTGGGAACATATCGATGCCGCGGGCATCGAGTCGGATCAACTGACGTTGACGGTGGACCTTGAAGGTCTCGACGGTTTGCCGAGTCTCGGTGGCCGAATCGGTCTGAAAGTCGGTTACCTGGAATCGGGCATGGTCGACAAAGGCCAATTCAAAGTCACTCGCTTGACGCCGACGCTGTTCCCGTTCCGTCTGACCCTGGTCGCTACTGCAGCGCCATTCAGCAAGGATGACGAGACCGGCTTCAAGCAGCGCCGCACGGCGAGTCACGGGCCGACCACTTTAGGTGCGCTGTTTCGTGAACTGGTGTTGCGGCACGGCTTTTCACCACGGGTCGCTCCCGATGTGTCGTTGATCCGTATCGAGCACATTGATCAGACCAACGAAACCGACATGGGCTTTCTGACGCGATTGGCGATGAAGTACAACGTGGTCGCCAAACCGTACGATCAGATTTACGTGCTGGCGCGGTCCGGCCAGACCAAATCGTTGTCGGGGCAGACGCTGGCGGATGTGACCTTGTCGGTGACCCGCAACAACCGCCCCGGCGATCACGCCTTTATCAGCGCCACTCTGGAAGAATCCGCCCGCGAGCAGGCCAAGGGCTGCAAGACCTGTTTTGTCGATGCTGTTACAGGCGTTTTGCACTGGGTCGAAACGGGACTTGCGCCGTTCAAGACCATCCGCCAGAAGCAACCCAACGAAGCCGACGCCATTGCCGTGGGCGAAGGCGAAGTGCGCAAAATGCTCCGGCAAAAGTTCAAGGTGAAGATCACCTGCCCGGGCAATCCGCGACTGGCCGCTGAAGGCCTGGTGCTGCTCGATGATACCTGGCCGGATTTCATGCGCGGACGCTGGTCGATCGACAAGGTCACCGCCAGCGGCAATCGCGAGAACAGCTATCGCTGCCTGATCGATGCCAGCGGCCTCGATCCAAAGGCTGAAGACTGATCTCTCAACACCACCAATCCCTTGTAGGAGTGAGCCTGCTCGCGATTGCGGTGTGTCAGTCACCATCGATTCTGACTGTAAGTCCGCTATCGCGAGCAGGCTCACTCCTACATGAGTCCTGCGGTAACTCCCACTATTTGGAACACCCCCATGAAGATCACCCCGATCCTCACGCAGCTGCGTGGGCAATGCCCGAGCCTGGCCAATCACATTTCGGTGGGTGTCGATCTGGCGCTGCTACAAGGCAACCCGGATCTGCCAACACCCTCGGCCTACGTGCTGCCAATTGCCGATCTGGCCAGCAACAGCACCACCCAAAACCTCACCACCCAACCGATCCGCGACCGCTTCGAAATCGTCCTGGTGCTTGACGCTACCGACGCTACAAAAGCGCTGGATCTGTTGCACGACCTGCGCGCCGAGTTGTGGCGCGCGCTGGTCGGTTTCAAACCTGATTCCACCTACAGCGCCATCGTTTACGACGGCGGCGAAATGGTCTCGATCAACAGCAGCCGCGCCTTTTACCGGCTGCGCTTTTTTGCCGAGTTCCAGCTCGGCCGCAATCTGCCGAGTCAGCCTGCGGAGAGTTGGCACGAACGCGAACTGGACGGTTTGTCGTCCTTTACCGGGGCCACCGTGCGGGTCGATGCGATCGACCCGGCCGACCCCAACCTGAAACGCCCGGGCCCCGATGGGCGCGTGGAAATGACTTTCTCTGGAGACGTAACCCCATGAGCAATCGCATCACCGTACTGCCGGCCGCTGGCCGTGTCGTACCGGACCCGGAGGCGGGCGATCTGCTGCCGGCCGAAGGCCGTGAAGTGCTGGACAGCGCCTGGTGGCGCCGACGTCTGGCCGACGGCGATATCACCCTCAAAACCGCACCAGCCAAACAAAAGGGAGCCAAATAATGGCGATCGGATTCAGCAACATCCCTGCGGACATTCGTGTACCGCTGTTCTATGCCGAAATGGACAACTCGGCCGCCAATAGCGCGAGTTCGACCCTACGTCGTTTGATCGTTGCCCAGGTCAACGACAACATCGCGCCGACCGAGGTCGGCAAACTGGTTTTGGTCTCCAGCGTTGCGCTGGCGAAAAGCATCGGTGGCCAAGGCTCGATGCTCGCCTCGATGTACGAGACCTTCCGCAAGGCCGACCCGATCGGTGAGATCTGGTGCCTGCCGCTGCACAACACCGAAGGCGCGATCGCCAAAGGCGTGCTGACTCTGACCGGCACCGCCACTCAGGCCGGCGTGCTCAATCTGTATGTCGGCGGCGTGCGTGTGCAAGCCACCGTGGTCAACGGTGCCACCGCTGCCCAGGCAGCCACTGCACTGGCGCAAAAAATCAACGCCACCGCCGACCTGCCGGTCAGCGCTGCCGCTGCCGAAGGTGTGGTCACCCTGAACGCCAAATGGACTGGCGACAGCGGCAACGACATCAGCTTGCAATTCAATCGCCTGGGCAAGAGCAACGGCGAAGAAACCCCGGCTGGCCTGACCACTGCAGTCACTGCCATGACCGGCGGTGCCGGTGTGCCGGATCAGGTTGAAGCCATTGCCGCGCTGGGTGACGAGCCGTTCGAATTCATCGCACTGCCATGGTCCGATCTGTCGACCCTCAACACCTGGCAAGCGGTCATGGATGACAGCACCGGTCGCTGGTCGTGGGCCAAGCAACTGTTCGGTCACGTCTACAGCGCCAAGCGCGGCACCGTCGGTACGCTGGTCGCAGCAGGCCAGGCGCGTAACGATCAGCACATGACCATTCAGGCGCTGGAGCCGGGCGTACCGCAACCGTTCTGGGTACAAGCCGCCGCACTGGCTGCACGCACCGCCGTATTCATCTCTGCCGACGCCAGCCGTCCGACCCAGAGCGGCAGCCTGCCGGGCGTTGACCCGGCACCGGCGAGTGAGCGCTTCACCCTGACCGAGCGTCAGTCGCTGCTCAACTACGGCATCGCCACCGCGTACTACGAGGGCGGCTACGTGCGCATCCAGCGCTCGATCACCACCTACCAGAAAAACGCTTACGGTCAGGCCGACAACTCCTACCTGGACAGCGAAACCATGCACCAGTCGGCGTTCATCGTGCGCCGTCTGCAAAGCGTGATCACCAGCAAGTACGGCCGGCACAAACTGGCTTCCGACGGCACCCGTTTCGGCGCCGGCCAGCCAATTGTCACCCCGGCGACCATTCGCGGCGAGCTGATCGCCCAGTACGCCAAGCTGGAACTCGAAGGCCACGTGGAGAACGCCGAGCTGTTTGCCGAGCACCTGATCGTCGAGCGCGACGTGCAGGACCCGAGCCGCGTGAACGTGCTGTTCCCGCCGGATTACATCAACGGTCTTCGCGTGTTCGCACTGCTCAACCAATTCCGTCTGCAGTACGACGACGCGGCTTGATCGCCGCGTTTGACCACCAGCATTCAGCCCACCGCGTGTGGGCTTTTTTATTCAAGGGAGTAACACCATGGGTCAACTGATTGCAGGCACCTGCTACGTCAAAGTCGACGGCGCACAACTGACCATCAATGGCGGCTGCGAAGCCCCGCTGATGGCGGTCAAACGCGAAACCGTCGTACCCGGCTTCTACAAGGAAACCGACATCGCGCCGTCGTTCAAAGTGACCGCGCTGCACACCGCCGACTTCCCGCTGAAGAAGCTGATCGAAGGCACCGACATCACCGTCACCTGCGAATTCAGCAACGGCAAAGTCTACGTACTGGCCGGCGCCTACCTGGTCGAAGAACCCGTCTCCAAAGGCGATGACGCCACCATCGAACTGAAATTCGAAGGCATCAAGGGGACCTGGCAATGAGCGGCGCCGTGAAGCTTCAGGTTGCGATCGAAGCTCACGGCGAGCCCCTGACCGAACTCGTCCTGCGCCGTCCGACGGTGCAGGAGGTGCGAGCGATCAAGGCGCTGCCGTACAAGATCGACAAGAGCGAAGAAGTCAGCCTCGACATGGACGTGGCGGCCAAATACATCGCCGTGTGCGCCGGTATTCCACCGTCGTCGGTCAACCAGTTGGATCTGGCTGACCTCAATGCGCTGAGCTGGGCCGTTGCGAGTTTTTTCATGAGTGCGGCGTCGGCGCCATCACCGACCTGATCGCCGTCGCCTATGACCTGGCCTGGTTCTGGAAGGTTGACCCCGAACAGATGATGGCCAGGCCACTGGATGTGCTCCGCGAATCGCTGGAGCACGCGCAACGGATCAATGCGATGCAGCAGGTGCAGTGATGGCAGACGAAGAGAAAAAAGTGAAAACGCCGGTGCTGATCACGGGCATCGATGAACTGTCGCCCAAACTCGGCGCCCTTCAAGCCAAGGTCGAGGGTTTCAAGAAAAATCTGGAACAGGCTGGCCTCGGCAAACTGGACATCAGCGGTCTGTTCAAGGGCGGCAGCGTGATCACGCCGTTCGTGGACGGGATCAAATCGGCGGCAGCGTTTCAGGGCAAATTGACCGAAGTCAGCGACACGGCAAAAACCGTCGACCTGCCCGCTACGCCGAAAGCCGCTGCGCAAAACATGAACGTGTTCAGTGCATCGATGGAAAAGGTTTCGGCCGCCGTGGACGCGGCACTGGTGCCGGCGGTGGGCGCACTGGTGGTCGGGTTGGAACCGATGCTGACCCAGGTCGGCAGCCTGCTCGCCGACAACCCGAAACTGGTTGAAGGCCTGGCGGCGGGGGCGATTGCTTTCTCGGCGATGCAAACCGCCGTTACCGGCATGACCCAGGTGATGGACGTCATGAGCATGGTGCTCAAGACCAATCCGATCATGTTGATCGCGATGGGCATCGCGGTGGCGGCCGGTTTGATTTATGCCAACTGGACGCCGATCAGTGCTTTTTTCAAGGGCATGTGGGAGGGTGTGAAAAACATCGGTGTGAGTGCGATGGCAACGTTGCGCTCGATCCTCGATTGGCGACCGCTGGATGCACTGGCGGCGCTGTGGTCACCGGTCGCGGGATTTTTCTCCGGGATCTGGGACAAGGTCAAAGCGGTCACCGCGCCAGTGATCGACTTTTTCAAATCGGTGTTCTCGTGGACGCCCGCCGGCATGATCCTGGAAAACTGGGCGCCGCTGACCGGTCTGTTTTCGGCAATCTGGGACTTGCTCAAGGCCTTGAGTGTGCCGGTGATGGCGTTCCTCAACGGTCTGTTCGACTGGACACCGTTGGGGATGATCATCAACAACTGGGGATCGATCACCGGCTTCTTCGCCTCGATCTGGACGGCGCTGCAACCGGCGGCGCAAGCCATCAAGGACTTCTTCGGCACGTTGTTCGACTATTCCCCTGTGGGCATGATCGTCAACAACTGGGGCAGTATCGTGGCCTTCTTCGAACCGGTCTGGGCCGCATTGCAAGCGTCGGCGCAGCAGATCAAAAGCTTCTTCCAGAGTCTGTTCGAATGGTCGCCGCTGGAACAGATCGCCATGTACTGGCAACCGATCAGCGAAGTGTTTTCGGCGCTGTGGGGCGTGGTGCAGGCGTTGGCCGCACCGGTACTCGAGTTTTTGCACAACATGTTCGAATGGACGCCGTTGGGGCAGATCATCAAAAACTGGGGGCCGATCACCGAGTGGTTCGGCGAGTTGTGGCAAAAACTGCAAACCGTGATTGCGCCGATCAAAGAGCTGTTCGACGGCGGCTTTGCCGGACTGATCGCCAAGGTCACCGGCAAGGTTGAAACGTTCACCGAAGCGCAACGCCAGACCAATGCCGAAGGCAAAGGGGAACTGGCACCCGCGTTCTTCGGAGCAACACCGCAAGCCACGGGTAACGGTGCACTGCAAAGTGGTTCGTTGCCACAGAGTTCTGGCGCACTGATTCAACAAAGCGCAATCAACAACCGCACGCAACTCGAAGGCGGCCTGACCGTGCGCTTCGAAAATGCGCCGGCAGGCCTGCGTACCGATCAACCGCAAACCAATCAACCAGGGCTGGCGCTGTCGTCGCGCATCGGCTATCGCTCGCTGTCGGCAGGAGGTTCCAATGAACTGGCGTGACCGTTTGTTGCCGGCATCCTTTCGTGGTGTCGGGTTCTGGATCGATCAGGCGAAAACCCCGGTCGGTCGCAAAGGTCAGTTGCACGAATACCCGCAACGCGACCTGCCGTATTTCGAGGATCTGGGCCAGCAGGCCAAGACTCACGACATCACGGCATTCGTCATCGGCGCCGATTGCCTGGAGCAGCGCGACAAGCTGCTCAAGGCATTGGAAGCGGGCAATGGTGAGCTGGTGCACCCGTGGCTCGGGCGCCTGCAAGTCAAGGTCGGTGAGTGCGACATGACCCATACCCGCCAGGACGGCGGGCTGGTGACGTTCAGTCTGAAGTTCTACCCCGATCGGCCGTTGCCGTTTCCGACTGCCACCGTCAGTACGCAAAAAGTCCTGTTGGCCAAGGCTGATACGTTGCTGGGGTCAGCAGTGTCGCGTTTCGAAGAGGTCATTGTCCGGATTCAAGCGGCACGGATTGGCATTAACAATCTGCGAAACAGCCTGAYCGGGGTGTTCGATGTGATTAAGGAACAGCTGAAACCACTGATCGCGCAATACAAGGAAATCACTGAACTGGTCAGAGCCGTCAAGGAGTTGCCCAAGGAAGTGGCGGCGGAGTTCAAGGGGTTGCTCGGCGATATCAAGGAGCTCAAGGCGTTCGCGAAGGAGGGCTACCGTGGCGTGATTGCCGACGTGTCCCAACAACTCGAAGCGATCCGCAAGGCTGATGCGCCGAAGATCACCACGGGCAAGGACACCAATGCGGCGGCGCAAGCCATGGCCGATCTGGTGCAGGACACTCTGATTGTCAAAGTGGCGCAATGGGTTGCCTCAATGCCGGTGGCGGCGAAACCGGTGAAGTTGCTGTCGACCCCTTCCTTGGATCAGCAGTCGAAGCAGCCGATTTCTCGACAGGAAGTACCGGCTACCGACGATTTGCAGGCGCTTCAAAAGGACTTGGTCGAGGCGCTCCAAATGGCCAAAAACAAAGCCGGTCCAGCGCACTATCAGGCTATCAGCGACGTGCAGGATGCTCTGGTGGCGCACCTCAAAGCCGTAGCGTCATCGGGGGTGCGTCTGGTCACCAAGTCGTTTCAGGAAAGTTTGCCGGCACTGGTAGTGGCTTACAAACAATTCAGTGATGCGACACGGGTGACCGAAGTGGTCCAGCGTAACGGAGCGACCAACCCGTTGTATCTGCCACCCAACGACGTGAAAGTCTCTCGGGAGTAGTCATGGACGTAATGGACAACCATGTCACGCTGACCGTCAACAACATGGAATACGGCGGCTGGAAAAGCGTGGAAATCACCGCTGATCTGGAGCGCCAGTTCCGCACCTTCAAACTCGACATCACCTGGCAGTGGCCAGGGCAGACGGTGGATCAGCGGATCAAACCGGGTGACCCCTGCGAAGTGAAAATCGGCCAGGACCTGGTGCTCACCGGCTATGTGTTCAAGGCCCCGATCCGCTATGACGGACGCCAGATCAGCCTGAGCATCGAGGGCAGTTCCAAGACTCAGGATCTGGTCGATTGCGCTGCCAGGAACACGCCGAACCAGTGGCAGGAACAACCGCTGCTGAGCATTGTTCAGGCGCTGGCGATGGAGTACGGGCTGATGGTGGTCAATGAAATCCCCGAGACCGCGCGGCTGACCAAACACACGATTGTGCCGGGAGAAACGGTGTTTCAGTCGATCGACCGTTTGCTCTCGCTGCTGCGGGTGTTTTCCACCGATGACGAGCAGGGTCGGCTGGTGCTGGCCAAGCCGGGCAGCGGTGGGCGGGCCAGTGATGCGCTGGAGCTGGGCAAGAATATTTTGTCCGCCAGCGCGTCGATGGATCAGAGCCAGGTGTTTTCCGAATACCGGGTGATCGGCCAGCAGAAAGGTTCGGACAAGAAGAGCGGGGCGGCAGTCAGCGAGGTTGAATCCAGCGCGACCGATCTGAGCTTCAAACGTCGACGCACCACGATCATCAACGAGGGCACCGCGCTGACGTTCGAACTGGCCCAGCAGCGCGCCCTGTGGGAGAGCGCCACCCGTATGGGCCGGGCGCAGACCACCACCTATCAGGTGCAGGGCTGGCGCCAGTCCAACGGCGATCTGTGGCGCCATAACACGCTGGTCAAGGTCACGGATCCGGTGCTTGGATTTGATGGCGACATGCTGATTTCCAAAGTCACGTATTCGCTGTCGGCGCAAGGCTCGGTGACCACGCTGCAAGTGGCGCCGCCGCATACCTTCGATGCCAATCCGACACCCCCTAAGAAAACTTCAGCCTGACACCCGACCCTGTGGGAGCGAGCTTGCTCGCGAAGGCGTCAGATCAGACACCGCTCTGGTGCTTGTCAGGACGCTTTCGCGAGCAAGCTCGCTCCCACAGGGATCAGCGTCAACCTCACCACTTGAGGACAATTCATGAGCCTACTGACACGCCTGCTGGCGCGCGGCACTGTCGTGCTCGCCAATTCGGCATCCAAGCTGCAATCGCTGCAAATGCGCCTCACCGCCGGCGAAGTGAACGACGACATGGAGCATTTCGAACCCTACGGCTTCACCAGTAACCCGCTGGCCGGCGCCGAAGGTGTCGTCACTTTTCTCGGTGGCGACCGCTCCCACGCCATCGCACTGGTCATCGCCGACCGCCGTTATCGCCTGCAATCGCTGGCGTCGGGCGAAGTGGCGATCTACACCGACGAGGGCGACAAAATTCATTTCAAACGCGGGCGGATCATCGACATCGAAACCGCCACGCTGAACATCCGCGCCAGCAGCGCGGTGAACTTCGATACGCCGGTGATCAACCAGACCGGCAAGATCGTCTCCGCCGGCGACCAGATTGCCGGCGGCATCAGCCAGATCAAACACGTGCACGTCGGCGTACAGGCCGGCAGCGGCCAGACCGGCGCGCCGGCAGGAGGCAAGTGATGCTGATCAGCCCGAACCTCCACGCCGCGCTGACCCGCGCCGTACTCATCAGCCTGTTCACCTGGCGCCGCGCCGCCGATGACGACGCCCTCGACGACGAAGAACGTTTTGGCTGGTGGGGCGATACCTTTCCCACCGTCGCCGACGATCGCATCGGCTCGCGGCTATGGCTACTGAGGCGGGTGAAATTGACCCGACAAACGCAGATGGACGCCGAGTTCTATGCCCGCGAAGCCTTGCAATGGCTGATCGACGACGGCCACTGCAGCGCCATCGACATTATCAGCGAACGCCTCGACGCCCAGCGCCTGAACCTGCGCACGGTCCTGACCCTGGCCGACGGCGAACGTCTGGACATCAACCCCGATAACAGTTGGCAGGTGATCTATGCCGTTTGAAACCCCTTCGCTGCCGGTGCTGATCAAGCGTACCCAAAGCGACCTGGCCGGCGATTCGCTGCGCCAGTCCGATGCGCAAGTGCTGGCCCGTACCCTCGGTGGCGCGGCTTATGGTCTGTACGGTTATCTTGACTGGATTGCCGAGCAGATCCTGCCCGACAAGGCCGATGAGTCGACCCTGGAGCGCATCGCCGCACTGCGTTTGAACCAGCCGCGCAAACCTGCGCAAGTCGCCACCGGCAGCGTCAGCTTTACCGCCACTGCCGGTGCCGTGCTGGATGTCGACACGCTGCTGCAAGCGAGCGATGGCCGCACCTACAAAGTCACCACCGCACGCACCACCGTCAATGGCAGCAACACCACTACCATCGCGGCGTTGGATGCCGGCAGCCTCGGTAATGCCGACGCCGGTCTGGCGCTGACACCGGTGCAACCGATTGCCGGCGTGGTCGGCACCAGTTTTGTGGTGTTGACACCGGGTCTCAGCGGCGGCGTGGCGCGGGAAAGTCTGGAGTCGCTGCGCTCGCGGGTGATTCGTTCCTACCGCGTGATTCCCCACGGTGGCTCGGCCAGTGACTACGAGACGTGGGCGCTGGAAGTGCCGGGCGTAACGCGCGCCTGGTGTCGTGGCGGCCTGCTCGGGCCAGGCACAGTGACGGTGTTCATCATGCGTGATGAAGACCCGCAACCGGTGCCCAACGATGAGCAATTGGCGGAGGTTCAGGACTACATCGAACCGTTGCGTCCGGTGACTGCGGAAGTGCACGTGCAGCGGCCGATTCAGGTGCCGGTGGTGTATCGCTTCAAGAGCGTCAACCCGGACACCACCGCCGTGCGTGCCGCCGTTGAAGCGCAATTGCGCGACCTGCACAACCGTGAGGCCGATCTGGGTGTGCCGTTGCTGATCAGCCATATCCGCGAAGCCATCAGCAGCGCCGGTGGTGAGTACGATCACACCCTGACCGCGCCGGCCGCTGACGTGCCTGCCGGGCAAAGCGAACTGCTGACCTTCGGAGGTTGCGTATGGGGGGCATAAGAACCGCCGCGCAATATCAGGCGCAACTGCGCGCCTTGCTGCCCACTGGCCCGGCGTGGGACCCGGAACGGGTGCCGGAACTGGAAGAAGTGCTGCAAGGCGTCGCCGTCGAACTGGCCCGCCTTGATGCCCGCGCCGCCGACCTGCTCAACGAGATGGACCCGGCCGGCGTCAGCGAACTGGTGCCGGACTGGGAACGGGTGATGAACCTGCCCGACCCGTGCCTGGGCGCCACGCCGCTGTTCGACGACCGCCGCCTCGCCGTACGCCGCCGCTTGCTCGCGGTCGGCAGCCAGGCCGTCGGTTACTACCTCGATATCGCCAAAAGCCAGGGCTACCCCAACGCCACCATCACCGAACTCGAAGCCCCGCGCATGGGCCGCTCGCGTTTCGGCTCGGCGCACTGGGGCACGTGGGAGGCGCAGTTCATGTGGACGCTCAACACCGGCGGCCGCTTGCTGCTCGGCCGGCGTTTCGGCGCGAGCTATTGGGGCGAGCGTTTCGGCGTCAATCCGGGGTCGGCACTGGAATGCCTGATTCATCGCAGCGCACCGGCGCATACCAAGGTGCACATCAATTATGACTAGGGAGGCATGAGCCATGGATTATCCGAACAGTGTGCCCAGCGCCGGCTTGGTGAATGGGAAGTTTGTCGATGAGAACCCAATGACCGGAACCCCGGGATCGCTGATCCCGGCGGATTGGGGTAACGGAGTTACCCAGGAAATTCTCAATGTGATCAATGCGGCGGGCCTGACGCCGGACGAGAAGAAATACGATCAGTTGTTGCAGGCGATTCAGAGCGTTTCGGCCAAGGGCTGGAATCTGGATTCGGCGTTGCCGATTGGCGCCTTGCCAACCGCTACCGTTGCTACGGCAGACGGGCGATTGCCCATCACGCCGACCGCGTTTGCTACCAGCGGCGGGCGGTTATCGATTCTGCCCGGTGTACTGATCAGCCTGGGCCAGGAAGTGCTGGCAGGTCAGTTGGGTCGTCCGCGTACGTTTACGACACAAGCCTGGAGCAGTGCCGATCTGTTGCCTAACTCTGGTTACTTTCTGCGTGCGCAAGTGGTTGCCGGCGCGCTGACCTTCTACATGCAGCGCGGTACGATCTATGACGCTACTCCGGAAGGTTTGAAAGGCACGATCAATGGAGCGGCGGGAGGCGGTTTCCAATCGACGACGCTGGATCTTTGTCTGGCGTGGGTGGTGACGGCTGGTCCCGGCTCGGTGCCGATTGTCCGGCCGATTTATAACCGCAGTCGCTTGTCGTGGACGCAGACAGTTAACGGCAATGGTGTGGTTTACCTTCCACTCGATCCACATGCGCGTGCGGCGCGGCTGGTGGTGGGCAATCCGACGCCGCATCCGACGGCTATCAGTTCTGTCGGGTTTGCACCCGCAGGGTGGCTCGGCGGCAATTACTGTTTCTTGAACCCGACGATTGGAACATCCAGTAACTGGGACGGCTGGGCAACTGCAAATGCACCTGTATTGATTTTCTCCAGCAACGTCGTGAGCGACACGACTGTCTCGACCCTCACTGCCAGCTTTGACCACTCTGAATTGCGCTCGCTTTGGCAGAGCTACCAGACAGAACACACTTGGGGCGCCAGCAACGCCGCAAGCGATGAACTGCTGTTCAGCATGGGGCTCAAGAGTCACGGTTTGTCTGACTATGCATCGGGTATCGCTGTCAATTTCACCGCAGCGGTCAACATCAGTTTTTCCTGGGAGTTGATTCGATGATCATCCTTCAAGAACTGCATCAGTTCGAGGACGGCTTGCGCCCGGCACAACCATCTGTTGCTCATGATTGGGATGGCGAAAAGTGGCAGCTGAATCCCGCCAGAGTCGCCGAGCTGGAACAGCAGGAATCCGAACGCCTGTGCAGCAAAGTCGATGCCGCCGCTCACAATGTTCGTACTGCACTGGCCGGCGACCCGCTCAAAGCCATGGAATACGCCCAGGCAGCCGCCGATGCTCAGGCCTACCAGGACGCCGGTTACCCGAAAAAGGAAGTGCCGTTGTCGGTCGCGGCGTGGGTGGGCAAAGGACGCACTGCCAAACAAGCCGCCGAGCAGATTCTGAGCAAGGCCGATCAACTGACCGACCATCTGCTGGCGCTGCGTACGCTGCGCCTGAAGGCCAAAGCGCAAATTCGCGCACAGGCTGCCAAAGGCAACATGGATCTGGCGCGCAGCGCTGGTGACGAAGCTTTGGTCGCCATTCGCGAATTGGCCAGTGGCCTTTCCAGCTAAGCCGAAAAACCTCCGTTCAGCGTCACCCAAGCCCACTTCGTTGTGGGCTTTTTATTTTCAGAAAACGGACCGTGGACAGGCACGCAGAAGAAGCTGTGTCGACGCCGGTCATTTGTCATTTCAAAGGAACGAGCAAGCTATGGATTATCCAAAAAGCGTCCCCAGCGTCGGCCTGGTCGATGGCCGCTTCGTCGATGAAAACCGGGTGGAGGGTACGCCGGGGTCGTTGATTCCGGCGGTTTGGGGCAACAGCGTCACCGAAGAGTTGCTAAGCGTTATCAAGGCGGCCGGAATCACCCCGGCCGAAGCCGCTACGGATCAGTTGTTGGCGGCATTCAAAAAACTTCTAAGCCTGGCCAGTCCCATGGCATCACGGGTGACGGAAGTTTCCGGATCCAAGACATTGATTGCCGATGAGCTGGGGCTGGTCTTGATCAGTGCCAATGGGGCCGATGTAACGATCACTTTGCCGCCGGTGAACGCTCTTTCCGGTGTGCGCGACGTCATTGTCCGTCGAACCGACAACAGCGCTAACCGCTTGGTAGTGCAAGCCGCCGGCAATGATCGAGTCCGCTTTCATACTCATCTGTCGGCAAACGGCTACCCGTTTCTGGTGCTGATGGGGGCGGGCGACTGGTGGCACTTGCGCAGCGATGGTTCGGGTAACTGGTGGCCGGTGGGGCGCTTCGATGGCAGTGCGTTGGGACGAATTGTATTTGAGACGTCGACTGCGCTCAGCCCAGGTGGATATGGCGCACTCAACGGTCGTGAGTTTCTGCGTGCCGAATGGCCGTGGCTCTGGGATCACGCTGTTCAATCGGGAATGTTGCGTGTCGAAGCTGACCGCGCGGGTGGCTGGAGCAGCGGTGACGGCATCAAGACCTTTCGCGGGCCTGAGGTTCGCGGCGAGTTCCTGCGGATGCTGGATGAGCAACGCAATATTGATGCGGGCCGAGTGGCCGGCTCATGGCAGACGGGAACCAACATCGCCGGTGATAACGGATCCGCCCCGGCGGTTCACGCGATCGGCAATCTGGAGACGATCGGGGCAGATCCGACCGCTTTCCTCGGCCTGACGTACTACGTCACTGCCACTAATGCTGAAAACTTCAGCGCCCCGTATTGGGGAATGGCCCGACCTAGAAACATTGCGTATCCAGGTCGCCTTAAACTGATTTGAGGTATTTATGGCTTATTACTATGTCAACGAACTCACCGGGGAACTGACCGGGCCCGTCGAACTGCCGGTTTGCCCAGGCATGGGGGTTGTTGTACCGGGCAATGCAATCGAGCTGCCGCAAGTGTTGCCTGCGGCCGACTCCGGACATGTCTGGGTATGGCGTAATCAGCGCGCCCTGCAAGCGGTGGATTTGCGCAACCGCACGGTTTTTCGCAAAGACAATGGCAATCCCCAGTACTGGGCGCAATTGGGATGCCTACCCGATCACCTCACTGCCAAGCCCAGACCGGGTATCTATCACTTCTGGAAGAGTGACGATTGGGAACTGGATGTCGAAGCCGAGCGCACAGGTCTTATCGCGCACGCGCAGATCGATCGGGACAGCAGGCTGCGCGAAGCAGTCATTCGGGTTGCGCCTCTGCAATATGCCTATGAGTTGGGCGAGGCGAGCAGTGATCAGTTGACCACTCTGCAAGCGTGGAAGCGTTATGCGTTGACATTGGCTCGGATCGAGCAGCAGCCGGATTATCCATCGGTTATTGACTGGCCTGCGCCGCCAACCGTGTAACTCGCCACTCACTCAATAAAAACCTTACAGACGGCCCTGTGCTGCCGGCATTCGGCTGCCTGTAAAACCTAGAAGGTGCCGACATGGACTATCCAAAAAACATTCCCGGGGTGGGGCTGGTCAACGGCGGCTTCGTCGATGAAAACCCGCTCGCCGGAACACCGGGATCGTTGATTCCCGCTGCGTGGGGCAACAGCGTCACGCAAGAAATTCTCAACGCGATCAAGGCTGCCGGATTGACGCCGGATGAAGCCAGAACCGATCAATTGGCCAGCGCAATCGGGGCACTGGTCGACTTCAACAAACTGAAAAATACCCCAACCACGTTGGCCGGCTATGGCATCACCGATGCGGTGGGGAGGTTGCTGGCAGTCCGGCAGATCGAGACGGTCGGGATCACGGTTTACAAGCCGAACCCAAGAGCCAGGCGCATTCGTGTGCGTCTGGTTGGAGCCGGAGGCTCGGGGGGCGGCTGTGCACCGGTGGCAGCGGGTTATCACAGCATCGGCGGTGGCGGTGGCGGTGGCGCCTATGGCGAGAGTTTGTACGACGTGAGCGCGGAAATGATGGCCGGCGTGCCGGTTTCACTGGGAGCGGGTGGCGCTTCACGTAACTCGATGGGGCAGGCCGGTGGTGGTGCTTCTTTTGGCAGCTACATGAGCGTGGCGGGAGGCATGGGCGGGCAAATCCTGACCTTCCCCGTGACAGCCACGGCAGTCGGCTTCGTCCAGGGTGGCGCCGGAGGGCAAGCCGTCACAGGTGGCAACCTGGCTAACGCACGTGGAGTGGGCGGTGGTTACGCCATGTACAACGCCAATTGGGGCGTATTGGCCGGCGGTGGCGGGGCGAGCCCGTTTGATGGCGGTGGCCCGTTAATGGGCCTCAGTGGCCCCGGTACTTCAGGGAGCCGAGGCTCGGGTGGCAGCGGTTCTTGTTCGACCAGTGCGTCCGCCTCTGTCCTTAGCGGTGTCGGCGGCAACGCCTTCTGTGAAATCTGGGAGTACGAATAATGGCCGTTTATGCACGGATCGAGAACGGCGTAGTCGTCGAACGGATCGACGCCGGTGACTACGCAATCAGCCAACTGTTCGCGCCGTCTTTTGTCGAGTCGATGGTGCGAGTGCCGGATGGTCAGGCGGTCGAAATCGGCGCGCCGATCAGTGAGTTGCCGACAGCTGCCGACCCACTGTCCGCGCAGCAAAGTCCGTTGATCCTCCAGGCGCCGATTGTTGCAGATCAAGCGGCTGCTGCAGCGGAACGCAGCTGGCGTCAGGCATCCCTTTCAGCGACCGAATGGCTGGTCACTCGCCATCGCGATGAGCAGGAACTGGGGCGCGGAACTTTGCTCAAGGCTGCGCAATATCTGGAACTGCTCGAGTACCGACAAGCGCTGCGCGACTGGCCTGATTCCAGCCACTTCCCGGAAGTGGTTTTCCGTCCGACTGCACCCGAGTGGATGGTCGGCGTTTCTGCCTGAGACGTTTTGTTGATGCTTTAAAAATATGGAGAAGATTGATGGACTACCCAAAAAATATTCCCAGCGCCGGCCTGGTGAATGGCAGGTTTGTTGATGAAAACCCTCTCACTGGAACGCCGGGTTCGTTGATTCCGGCAAGTTGGGGAAATGCCGTTACGCAGGAAATTCTGGAAGTCATCAAAGTCTCAGGAGCGGCTGCTGATGAAAGTGATAACACTCAACTAAAAGCGGCCATTGATACGCTTATAGCGAGGAAGCAAAGCGAGAGTCTTGCCGGTCAGGACGAAGCCGAATCCGGCACCAGCAATACACGGTTGATGACGCCGTTAAGAGTCTTTCAAGCCATTGCGAAAAAAGTGCAACAGGCCACAGAGTCCCTCGTAGGAACCGCAAAAATCGCCTCTCAGGCAGAGGTCAACGCCGGTGTCAGTGACACATCTATTGTGACCCCTAAAAAGCTCAGACTCGGGTTCATGGTTAGGTTAGGGCCATCAGGTTATGTTGTTTTTCCTTCGTGGATGGGTGGCGTCATTATCCAATGGATCAGTGGCAGTGCCAGCCAGGCAGGCAATAGTAATTATGGTGATGTAAACCCATGGCCATTGATGTTTCCCAACGCATTATTTCTCGCAGTTGCTACCCATGAGGGCACTTCATCGGCAACTTTACTGGTCTGGAACAACGCGACGATCAGTCGGCTGGCGGGCATCAATGTTCGCTGTCCTGATTATCCGACAGGCTCCATTGCTGCTCGCGTAATCGGTATAGGGTACTGAATATGTATTATTTCTCTCCGCAAACTTCTGGCTTTTATCATTCAGATCTACACGGTGCGAATATCCCCGCTGACGCGTTTGCGTTGAGCGAGGGCGAGTATTGCGCGTTGGTCTCTAATGCTCCGGCAGGGACAGTTCTTTCGCTGAACGCTAATGGGCGTCCAGAGCGGGTGGTGTTGGCTGGACCAACCACCGACGCCGCAGAAAGGTTCTGGCGCGACAAGGCACTGGATCGTACTCAATGGCTGGTCCTTCGCGATGCCGAAGAACTGGAAATGGGCGAGGGCACAACCTTGCGTACCGAGGAGTTCAAAGAACTCCTGGCCTATCGGCAAGCACTGCGTGACTGGCCCAATCATCCGGACTTCCCCGATGCCCGTTCGCGCCCTGTCGAACCTGACTGGCTTGATGGTTTGCTACAGGCCAATGGCTGAGGAGTCGACATGGATTATCCAAAAAGCGCTCCCAGCGTCGGGCTGGTGAACGGCAAGTTCGTCAATGAAGATGTTGTCGCGGGATTGCCCGGATCGTTGATCCCGGCGACCTGGGGCAACAGCGTTACCGATGAATTGTTGAACGTCGTCAAATCTGCGGGTCTTGAACCAAACGAAACCGATGCGACGCAGCTATTGCAGGCGCTGAAAAAAATCAGTCAGGCCGGTGAAGGCAAGCATGCGACCGATATCGGCGCCGCCAATCTGTACATGGCCAACTACGTGCCGGTCATCACTACGTTGAAGGACGGTCTGGCGCTGCGCTTTACCGCTGGTAATGCCAACACTGGAGCCAGCACGTTCGCACCGAATGGCTTGCTGCCCAAGCCGTTATTGAGCCTTGGACAGAGTGCATTGCGGCCAGCGGAGATTGTCGGCAGCAGTGTGTGTTCGGTGGTGTACAGCGCGGCGCTGGACAGTTGGGTGCTGGTGTATGCGAGCGGTGGTAATGCTGCGAGCGGCCGGTTGTTGGGGGTAAAGACGTTTACCGTATCCGGCACCTATGAGCCGATAGCCGGGACGAAGCACGTTCTGGTCAAGGTTGTGGGCGGTGGTGGTGGAAGTGCGGGAGTCGGGGCGACCACAACTTCCCAATATGCAACCGTGGGTGGCGGCGCCTCCGGTAGTTATGCTGAAGCGTGGTTACCTTCCGAGGCGCTTGGTTCTCGTCAGGCTGTCACTGTGGGGGCTGGGGGAAGCGCGGGACAGGCCGCGGCGAATGCCGGGGGAGGAGGCACCAGCTCTTTCGGCTCGCTGGTTTCGGCTGCCGGTGGTGGAGGGTCGCCGTGGATTGGCTTTGTTGCGAACCAGGGGATGGGACTTTATACCGGAGGCTATCCCGGCCAGTCGGCCAGTGGAGGCAACATCGTCAACAACGCGGGAAACGCGGGCGCTCCCGGGATCTCTGTCAACGGCTCGACCCTTGCTGGGCACGGTGGCAGCTCGCCGTTGGGTGGAGGCGGTTTTGGCAACAGCGCAGCAGGCTCTCTGGCCGCACCAGGCTCCGGTTTCGGTTCCGGTGCGGGAGGAATTGCCAACGCACCCAGTCAACCTGGCAGACCTGGTGGCGCAGGTGCTTCAGGCGCCGTGATCATCTACGAGTACGCCTGATGAAAACCTACGCACGCATCGTCAACTGCACTGTGGTCGAACTGTTCTCCACCGAAGGCAATATGGCCGAGATGTTTCACCCGGATCTGCTTTGGGTCGACATCACTGAAATCACTCCAGCACCGCAAATCGACTGGACCGCCAACTTCGGCACCCTCGGTTGGGTGTTTGCATTACCCGAAGAACATACGCGGGACGGCACCCTGAAAACTCTGGCAAAAAAATGGCTGACAGGCATTAACCGTCAACCGTGATTCAATCGGGGCAATATCCAGGGAGGATCAAGCATTATGCAAATAACTGAAAGCAACCTTATCGACATCATGCCCAACGCCCGCTCCCAAGCGGGCGTTTTTGTTTCTGCACTCAACAGTGCCATGGCTCGCCGTCATATCGACTCGCCCAAACGCGTCGCGGCGTTCCTTGCGCAAGTCGGTCACGAGTCCGGGCAATTGCGCTATGTGCGCGAACTGGGCAACAACCAATACCTGAGCAAATACGACACCGGTACGTTGGCCTTGCGTCTGGGCAACACACCAGAGGCTGACGGCGACGGGCAAAAATACCGCGGACGCGGGTTGATCCAGATTACTGGCCGTTCGAATTACCGCCAGTGCAGCGTTGGCCTGTTCGGCGATGAACGTCTGTTGTCCCTGCCCGAACTGCTCGAACAGCCACAATGGGCCGCCGAGTCTGCGGCATGGTTCTGGGAACAGAACGGCTTGAACGAACTGGCTGATCGCGATCAGTTCAACACCATTACCCGTCGCATCAACGGCGGGTTGAACGGCCTGCAGGATCGTCTGGAAATCTGGGCGCGGGCGAGGGCGGTGCTATGCCAATCCCCTGGCGAATGATCGGCATCTTATTGCTGACCGCTGGTGCTTTTGCTGCGGCCTGGCAGTTTCAGGACTGGCGCTACGGCCGACAGTTGGCCGAGCAGGCCCGGTTAAACGCCGAAACCCTTAATCAACTGACGCAGACCGCCGCCACCGCGCAACAGGCCGAGCAGGATAAACGCCTGGCGCTGGAGCAGCGGCTCGCGACCAGCGAACAAACCCATTATCGAGCGCTGAGCGATGCCCAACGTGATCAGGATCGCCTGCGCGATCGTCTTGCCACTGCTGATGTGCGCCTGTCAGTCCTTCTCGACGCCAGCGACATCGCCCCAGGCTGCAACGTGCCAGCCACCGCTGGCGCCGGCCGCGTGGATCATGCAACCGTACGCGCCCGACTTGACCCGGCGCATGCTCAACGAATTATCGCCATCACCGACACCGGCGACCGTGGACTGATCGCCTTGCAGGCGTGTCAGGCGTATATCAGAGCGCTGGCGCCCGAACATTTTGAATGAGTCTGTGTATTGAAAGCGCAACCGGCTCGTGTACGGTGGAGGCATTCCACACGATCCGGAGCACGCCGTGAAAGAGATCACTCAACTGGCCGCCGACCTTGGCCGACGTCTGCAACTGCTCAATGCCCACGTCACCACCGCTGAATCCTGTACCGGTGGCGGGATTGCCGAAGCGATCACGCGTATCCCGGGCAGTTCGGCGTGGTTTGAGGCTGGCTACGTCACGTATTCCAACCGGCAGAAAACTCAGCAACTGAATGTGCCGGTCGAGCTGTTCGAAACAGTCGGGGCGGTCAGCCGCGAGGTGGTCGAGGCGATGGTACGTGGTGCCCAGGACAAAAGCCTGGCGCGATTTGCCGTAGCGGTCAGCGGTGTCGCCGGGCCGGACGGTGGCTCGCCGAACAAACCGGTCGGTACGGTGTGGCTGGCGTGGGGCGTTGGCGAGATGGTCACCACTGAGGTTCAGCACTTTCCCGGCAACCGCGATGAAGTCCGCCGACAAACGGTGAAGGCCGCGCTAGAGGGGCTCTTGCGACTAGCGGCACGAGAAATCGAAAATCAGGGGTAGGCGATCCGCGAACGCTGTGGAATAATACTGGCTACTTATACAGGTGTTGGCCGTCAGGCCTTATTGATTACGTGAGGACTTTAATGGACGACAACAAGAAGAAAGCCTTGGCTGCGGCCCTGGGTCAGATCGAACGTCAATTCGGCAAGGGTGCCGTGATGCGTATGGGCGATCAAGACCGTCAGGCGATCCCGGCTATCTCGACTGGCTCTCTGGGTCTGGACATCGCACTCGGCATTGGCGGTCTGCCAAAAGGCCGTATCGTTGAAATCTACGGTCCTGAATCTTCCGGTAAAACCACGCTGACCTTGTCCGTGATCGCTCAGGCGCAAAAAGCCGGCGCGACCTGCGCATTCGTCGACGCCGAACACGCCCTCGATCCTGAATACGCCGGCAAGCTGGGCGTCAACGTCGACGACCTGCTGGTGTCCCAGCCGGACACCGGCGAACAGGCGCTGGAAATCACCGACATGCTGGTGCGCTCCAACGCTGTTGACGTGATCATCGTCGACTCCGTGGCAGCCCTGGTACCGAAGGCTGAAATCGAAGGCGAAATGGGTGACATGCACGTGGGCCTGCAAGCCCGTCTGATGTCCCAGGCGCTGCGTAAAATTACCGGTAACATCAAGAACGCCAACTGCCTGGTGATCTTCATCAACCAGATCCGTATGAAGATCGGCGTGATGTTCGGCAGCCCGGAAACCACTACCGGTGGTAACGCGCTGAAGTTCTACGCTTCGGTTCGTCTCGACATCCGCCGTACCGGCGCGGTGAAGGAAGGCGACGAAGTGGTCGGCAGCGAAACCCGCGTCAAGGTTGTGAAGAACAAGGTCGCTTCGCCGTTCCGTCAGGCCGAGTTCCAGATTCTTTACGGCAAAGGCATCTACCTCAATGGCGAGATGATCGACCTGGGCGTGCTGCACGGTTTCGTCGAGAAGTCCGGCGCCTGGTATGCCTACGAAGGCACCAAGATCGGTCAGGGCAAGGCCAACTCGGCCAAGTTCCTGGCGGACAATCCGGAAATCGCCGCGAAGCTCGAGAAGCAACTGCGTGACAAGCTGCTTACTCCAGCCGTGATCGACTCCAAGGCCTCAGCAGTCAAAGAGACTGAAGACGACCTGGCCGACGCTGACATCTGATTGCAGCGATGACCACTGCAGTACTCGATACCCTCGTCGCGGTGCGACGAACCGCCATGGACTTGCTCGCACGTCGCGAGCATGGTCGAGTCGAGCTGACGCGCAAATTGCGTCAGCGCGGCGCCGAGGCGCAGATGATCGAAACAGCCCTCGACCGTTTGACGGAAGAGGGGCTGCTTTCCGAAGCCCGTTACCTTGAAAGCTTTGTTTCCTACCGTGCCCGTTCCGGCTATGGCCCTCTGCGGATTCGCGAAGAGCTGAGCCATCGCGGTTTGCAGCGCGCCGATATCGAACTCGCCCTGCGCGAAAGCGGTATCAGTTGGCAGGAGCAATTGCAGGAGACGTGGCAACGCAAGTTCTCCGGGCATTTACCGATTGATGCGAAAGAACGGGCCAAACAGGGCCGGTTCCTGGCCTATCGGGGGTTCTCGATGGAGATGATCAACCGCTTGTTCAGCGGTCGAGGGATGGACGATTAAACCGATTCAATAAAAACGGCCCGCTATGAAAATAGCGGGCCGTTTTTTTTTTGCCCTCAAATTACCTTTGACGGTTCGCGGCTGCGTTGCGCTGTTTGCGGTTGGGAATCTGCCCAGTTTTCCGGTAGGTTGATGTAATCGATCAACTCCCTCAGACGCCCGTGAGTGCGCGCGTTGAAGGTGAAGGCCAGTCGCGCCAAATGGCTGAACTGCGCTTCATCGTGTTCCTCGCCGGCGTAGTCGTGCTGATGAAACTGGTCACTCAGGCACAGATCGGCGAATGCTTCCTGCATGTGCTCCAGCGCCTGATCGCTGAGTTTGTGATGCATGCGAATTACGAATTGGCGCTTGAGCCAGCGACTGGAGTGGAAGTTACTGTAGAACTGGTTGATCTGCTCCACCGCCTCGTCGACGCTGTAGACCAGTCGCATCAGTTTCATGTCGGTCGGCAGGATGTAGCGGTTGCTCTCCAGTTGCTGGCGGATAAAGTCCATCGCGCCCTGCCAGAACGTGCCGCCCGGCGCATCCAACAGCACCACCGGCACCAATGGACTTTTACCGGTCTGGATCAATGTCAGCACTTCCAGCGCTTCATCCAGCGTGCCGAAGCCACCGGGGCATAAAACCAGTGCGTCGGCCTCTTTGACGAAAAACAACTTGCGGGTAAAGAAGAAGTGGAACGGCAGCAGATTGCCGGTACCGTCCACCGTCGGGTTGGCATGCTGTTCGAAGGGCAGGGTGATATTGAAGCCAAGGCTGTGATCGCGGCCGGCACCTTCGTGCGCGGCGGCCATGATGCCGCCGCCAGCCCCGGTGATGACCATCATTCCCGAGCGGGTCAAGGCTGCACCGAGTTCGCGAGCCATCGCATACAACGGATGTTCGACCGGTGTGCGCGCCGAACCGAATACGGTGACTTTGCGTCGGCCCTTGAATTGCTCCAGTACCCGAAACGCCTGCTCCAGTTCGCGCAGGGCTTGCAAGGTGATCTTGGCGTTCCAGCGATTGTGGTCTTCCTGGGCCATGCGCAGCACGGTCAGGATCATGTCGCGGTAGATAGGGATATTCGGGCTGTTGGGGGAAACACGGTTGAGTTGTTCTTCGACCTTGCTGATGAGGTCGGGGCCGCTTTCCTGAAAATGACGACTGAGCAAGTCATTCGGTTGGTAAGGCATTCAACGTCTCCTTCTGCACAGGGCGTCGGCCCTGACGAGCGGCGTCAGTGCCGCGCTGCAAAAAACACACGATCGGCAGTTCCTTGCCTGCCGTTGAAAAAAGATCGGGAATACACTGAATCTAGACCCTCGCACGGATTTGCGCTGACTTGATCATTGCGCCGTAAAGTTTTGGCTGGCAATCGTTTATTGATTTTCCGCGCGTTGCTTCACCGCTCGTCCGAACGTGCGCCAAGCGGCAATCCCTCTGATTAACTAACGTACAGGCGCCGTACGACAGCTTTGCGTCAACGACCGTAGGCCAGGCGCATGCAATTCAAGGATTCGTGGGTGGCAAGGAGGCGGGACATATGGCCAGAGTGATTCTGGAGATCGATACGCAGTTGTATCGGATGTTGAAAGCGGCAGCCGAGACCAATCAACTCAGTCTCGAAGAGGAGTGCTGCCGGCGGTTGGCGGGCGGCGAGCGCCGTTCACACTATCTGCAGGCCTTGCTGGCCGAACTGCGCGCCGAGGATGAACAGCGGCGCGCCAATTCGCGATGATTACTTCTTCTTCGCTGGGGCGGCTTTCGGGCAATCCGATTCCTGGTAGCTGGCGGAGCCGATCGCTTTGTTGGTTTTCACTTCAGTGAAGTCGTAACGCATGATCGCACCCTTGGCCATCAGCTTGCGGAACGACGGGTTGTTGCACACCGAGGCGCCCAACTGGAAATACACGGCTTTAGGGTCAGCGCGCATTTTGTCGGCGTGGCTCTTCTGCACGCTCAGGTGGTTGATCAACTGCGTGCCTTCCACGGTGAAACCCTGATCAAGAATGTCTTCACTGATGGCGCGTGGCGTGCCGACGCTGCTTTGTGCGGCGACGTTGCGCAGCTCGCGGTTCAGATTCTGCTCACTCAGGGATGCAGCCTGAGCGGTGAAGGACGACGCCAGCAGAATGGCAGCGGTAGGAACGATAAGGCGCAGCATGAAACTCTCCTGATTCAGTGACTGGTGGTTCGACCAGCCCTGTGGCTGTGCGTTCAGTGGCGCCGGATTATAGGGGAGCCGGTCGGGACGGTACAGGTTTGCACTCGCCGCTCTGGTAAACTGCCGGCCTTTATAGCCTTGCCGAGTGCTGTGCGTGTCGAGTTTTCCTGCCGTAAGGCGTTGCCCGTGACCCATCATGCCCCCAACGCCGTAGCCCGCTTGCGCGATCAGCGCGAGGACGAGGGCATCAAGCCGATTCAGGCCCGTGGCTTTCGCTCCGAACGTTGCCGCGATTGCCGGGTGATCATCAGCCATTGCCTGTGCGCCTGGCGGCCGAGTGTCGAAACGCGTTCGGGCGTGTGTCTGATCATGACCGGCAAGGAAGTGTTCAAGCCGAGCAACACCGGTTGGCTGATTGCCGACGTCGTGCGCGATAACCACGCGTTCATCTGGTCGCGCACCGAGCCCGATCCACAGATGCTGGCGCTGCTCAACGACCCGCAATGGCAACCGTACCTGGTGTTTCCCGGCGAATACGTGGAGCCGTCGCGAGTGACCAATACTGTCGCGATCGATAGCAGCAAGCGCCCGTTGTTCATTCTGCTGGATGCGACCTGGACCGAAGCGCGGAAGATTTTCCGCAAGAGCCCGTATTTCGATCGCTTGCCGATTCTCAGTCTGCTGCCCGATAAACTCTCGCGCTACCGCTTGCGCCGTTCGACCCGCAGTGAGCACCTGTGCACCGCCGAAGTCGCGGCGTTGTGCCTGGAGCTGGCCGGTGACAGCGACGCCGCCTCGGCTCTGGACGCCTATTTCGACGTGTTCAGCCAGCATTACCTCGGCGCCAAACAGCAACTGGACATGAATGAAGCGACGCCGGCCCACGCCGAGTTGTTGCCTTATATACGAAAGCCGCAGCCGGAGTTGGCCCAATAGTGGCCCATACTGTACAAGCCAGCGGCCGTGCTGCTTGACCACCCCGTCTTCGCTGGGCATGCTTGGCGCCGATTAGGGTGCGGCCAAGGTTTGAAACGCCGTGTTTGCTGATGATTGGCGTTGAACGTGCCCCTGTGGATATCGCTTGAAAGCGGCATCTTGAGTTGCTTTGGCCAGACCGGAATGCTCCGGGTCTGCCATCAAAAACAGGATCATTTGAAAAATGGCCACATACGACATCCTGATTGCCGATGATCACCCCCTGTTTCGCAGCGCCCTGCATCAAGCGGTGACGCTGGGCCTTGGCCCGGATGTACGGCTGGTGGAAGTGGCGAGCATCGCCGAGCTGGAAGCGCGTCTGACCGAAAAGGCTGATTGGGATCTGGTCCTGTTGGACTTGAACATGCCCGGCGCTTTCGGGTTTTCCGGGTTGGTCATGCTGCGCGGGCAGTACCCGCAGATTCCGGTGGTGATGGTTTCGGCGCAGGAAGAAGCTTCGGTGATGGTCAAATCCCGTGAGTTCGGCGCCAGTGGTTTTATTCCCAAGTCCAGCGACCTCAGCGTGATTCAGGAAGCGGTGCGCAAAGTGCTCGATGGCGATGTGTTCTGGCCGCCACAAGCGTTCGAGGCGGTCAGTGTTTCCGACGAAGCCAAAGCCGCCAGCGATGGCCTCGCCAGCCTGACGCCGCAGCAGTTTCGCGTGTTGACCATGGTCTGCGAAGGCCTGTTGAACAAGCAGATTGCCTATGAACTGAGCGTGTCGGAAGCGACCATCAAGGCCCACGTCACGGCGATCTTTCGCAAGCTGAATGTGCGCACTCGCACGCAAGCGGCTTTACTGCTGCAACAACTTGAGTCAATTCCGAGCCAATAATGGCTGGCGTCTTCACGCTTTTTTGACTTTTGTTGATCTAGCTTTCCCACTCCTTTTTGGTTGGTTTCTACTTTATGTCACCTTTCAAGGGCCAGACCGGCCTGAAACGTATCCTCAATGCCTCCGGTTACTCGCTGGATGGCCTGCGCGCAGCTTTCACTGGTGAAGCGGCGTTCCGCCAACTGGTACTGCTCAATGTGGTGCTGATTCCGCTGACGTTCTTCCTCAGTGTCAGCCGTGTCGAACAAGCGCTGTTGATCGCTGTGTGCCTGTTGGCGCTGATCGTCGAGTTGCTGAATTCGGCGGTAGAAGCGGCCATTGACCGCATCTCGCTGGAACTGCATCCACTGTCGAAGAATGCCAAGGACATGGGCAGCGCCGCACAATTCGTGGCATTGAGCATGATCGCGCTGGTGTGGGCAGTGATTCTGCTTTAAGCGATTGTCGGCAAAACGATCTCGTCGCTGCGCTGCACCCCGGCGGTGAAAGCGCGGCACAGATCGAGAAATTCGCGCATGGCAGAAGTCTGATATTTCTGTTTGTGCCAGATGAAGTAGAACTGTCGCGCCAGATCCAGATCCGGCGTTTCCACCGGCACCAGACTGCCGCGGCGGAACGCATCACGCAGCGCCAGCCGCGAGATGCAGCCAATCCCTAGTCCTGATTCCACCGCGCGTTTGATCGCTTCGGTGTGTTCCAGCTCCAGACGGATATTCAGTGCGCTACGATGGTGACGCATGGCCTGATCGAAGGTCAGCCGCGTGCCGGAACCCTGTTCACGCAGAATCCATGCCTCGCGAGTCAGTTCTTCCATGGTCGCGCTGCCGCGTTGGGCCAGCGGATGCTGCGGCGCGCAGAACACCACCAGCTCATCTTCAACCCAGCTCTGCACTTCGATGTCCGGGTGGCTACAATCGCCTTCGATTAGACCCAGATCAATTTCGTAGTGGGCGACTTGTTGCACGATATTGGCCGTGTTCTGTACGTGCAGCTTCACCTGGCTTTCCGGGTGGCGCTGCATGAAACTGCCGATCAGCAGGGTCGCCAGATAATTGCCGATGGTCAGCGTCGCGCCCACCGACAGCGAGCCGAAACCGGATTTGCCGTTGAGCAGGTCTTCGATTTCCTTGGCCTGATCGAGCAGGGCCACCGCTTGCGGCAAGAGCTGTTTGCCGAGGGCGTTGAGGCTCAGCCGTTTGCCTGCGCGGTCGAACAGCTGGCAGCTGGATTGGCGCTCGAGTTCGGTGATCGACGTGCTGGCGGCCGACTGCGAGAGGTTGAGCAGACCCGCAGCACGGGATACGCTTTCTTGCTGGGCGACGGCGACGAAGACTTGCAGTTGACGGAGAGTAAATCGCATATCGATATAACCGATAACCCTTATCTTAATAATCCAGTTAACAGATATTGTCGTCGCTATTAGAATGCGATGCAATTGCGCACCGTCGCCTTCAAAAGCCAGCGCAGACCCAATCTCCAGGAGTCAAACGTACATGAGCAACATGAACCACGAGCGTGTCCTCAGTGTTCATCACTGGAACGACACTCTGTTCAGCTTCAAGTGCACCCGCGATCCGGGCCTGCGCTTCGAGAACGGTCAGTTCGTGATGATCGGCCTGCAACAGCCCAACGGCCGCCCGCTTATGCGCGCTTACTCGATCGCCAGTCCGAACTGGGAAGAGCATCTGGAGTTCTTCAGCATCAAGGTGCAGGACGGCCCGCTGACCTCGCAACTGCAGCACTTGAAGGAAGGCGACGAGATCATCATCTCGAAGAAGCCTACCGGCACCCTGGTTCTTGACGACCTGAACCCGGGCAAGCACTTGTACCTGCTGAGCACCGGCACCGGTCTGGCGCCGTTCATGAGCGTGATTCAGGACCCGGAAACCTACGAGCGCTTTGAAAAAGTGATCCTGGTTCACGGCGTACGCTACGTCAACGAAGTCGCCTACCGCGAATTCATCACCGAGCACCTGCCGCAGAACGAGTTCTTCGGCGAGGCGCTGCGTGACAAGCTGATCTACTACCCGACCGTGACCCGCGAGCCTTTCGAGAATCAGGGTCGCCTGACCGACCTGATGCGCAGCGGCAAGCTGTTCAGCGACATCGGCCTGCCACCGATCAACCCGCAGGACGACCGCGCGATGATCTGCGGTAGCCCGAGCATGCTCGACGAGACCAGCGAAGTGCTCGACAGCTTCGGCCTGAAGATCTCGGCGCGGATGCGCGAGCCTGGTGATTACCTGATCGAGCGTGCGTTCGTCGAGAAGTAAGCCCCCCTTAAAAAGCCCCCATTGCCTATGCAGGCAATGGGGGCTTTTTTATGCCCGAAACATTTCCTTCATGCCTGCCACGATCCATGTGGGTGCGGCCTCAGGCTGTGGCAGGAATGACTTCGAGCACACGAATCTGCTCTGGCGTCGGGTAATGCCAGCGCACATCCAGATCCCAGAATTGCGCACCGTACTCGCGTTCAGGCGCCGGGGTTTGATACGCCGGGCGAGGATCTTGCGCCAGGCACTGTTCGATCAGCTCAACCAAAGGCTCGTAGAGGCGCTGAGCGTGTGTGTGCGCTTGTTTCAGTGCTGAGTCCTTCCACTGCACGTCAATCAACTGCGGCGCGGCGCTGGCGATGCTGTTGGCGGCGTTGGGAATGATGTCGGCGTAAGGCACGTAGGGCTTGATGTCGAGAATCGGCGTGCCGTCGAGCAAGTCGATCCCGGAGATGAACAACCGATTGGCTTCAACCTTGTCCAGTTTCACCACCGATTGGCCAATGCCGTTTGGTCGATGGGTGGCACGGGTGGCGAATACGCCCATGGATTTGTTGCCGCCCAGTCGCGGTGGGCGGACTTTCAGCCGTGGTTTGTCTTCCAGTGCCTGATGGAACAGAAACAGCAGCCAGACGTGACTGACCTGCTCCAGCCCTTGCACGGCGTCACCCTGATCGAACGGCGCCACCAGTTCCAGCACGCCACGGGCGGCGGGGGCCAGTTGCGGTTGACGGGGGATGGCGAATTTCTCCTTGAAGCAGGAGCGCACGAAGCCGATGGGGGAGACGCTGTAAGTCATGGTTTGCATTCGAAGCGGGGCAGGGTGGGCATGATAACCCGTCCCGTCTCAAGTCTGGTGGTGGCAGGGCGGACGCCATCGCGAGCAGGCTCACTCCTACAGGGTTGTGGATGTATACAAAATCTCTGTTCGCTGAAAATCCCTGTAGGAGTGAGCCTGCTCGCGATAGCTTCACCGCCGACCTAGAGGCTGAATCCGCCATCAAGAGGAATAATATTCCCGGTCATATAAGCCCCGGCCGTACTCGCCAGACTGATCGCCAACGCCGCCATTTCCTCTTCACGCCCCCAACGCTTCATCGGAATCAGCGCCGTATCCTCGGCCAACGCCTGCTGATCATTGCCAATATGCTGAGTCATCTTGCTCGGAAAGCGCCCCGGCGCGATCACATTGACGTTGATGTGCTGGCTCACCAGCTCCCGCGCCAAAATCCGCGACAGCTGATGCAGGGCGGCCTTACTCGGCCCGTAGGCATACGCCTGCTCGCCAAACGAAGAAATCCCCGCCACCGAGCCGATGTTGATGATCCGCGCCGGGTTCGCCGCCGAACCCGCTTTGCGCAACAACGGTAGAAACTGCTGGATGCAACTGAACACCGACGTCACGTTGAGCTGCATGACTTTTTCCCAACCCTTGACCGGGTAGCTCTCCAGCGGCGCGCCCCAAGTAGTGCCGGCGTTGTTCACCAGAATATCCAGATGCGTGATCTGCTCGCCCAGGCGCGCGGCCAGTTCCTGCACGCCTTCTTCCGTCGCCAGATTCGCCGCCACGCCGTGACACTTGCCCAAGGCGCTGAGTTCTTCCGCGGTTTGATGGCAAGCTTCGGCGTCGCGCGAGCAGACATAGACGCGCGCGCCAGCCTCGACAAAGGCTTTGGCGATCATTTTGCCGATACCACGGGTGCCGCCGGTCACCAGAGCGGTGCGGCCTTGCAGGGAGAAATACGGGTGCATGGCGAGTCCTGAGTGCTAGGGATCAATACACCCTAGTCGTCAGCCGCGAAAAGCGGAGCCACTATTTTCAGAGGGAATGAGCGGTCATGCGTTGCGGCGGCGACCATCAGTCGCCACCGCAGAAGGGGATCAGGCCGGGCGAACGCGCAGGGTCAGACCCTTGAGGAAGTTGCGCAGCAACTGGTCGCCGCACGGGCGGTAGTTGGTGTGGCCGACCTTGCGGAACAGCGCACTCAGCTCAGGCTTGGACACCGGGAACTCGGCGGCCTTGAGGATCGCGTGCATGTCGTCTTCTTTCAGTTCGAAGGCCACGCGCAGCTTTTTCAGGATGATGTTGTTGGTCACCGGCACTTCGATCGGCTGCGGCGGACGGCTTTCGTCCTTGCCACGCTTGAAGATCACCAGACCGTCGAGGAAGTGCGCGATGACTTCGTCCGGGCAGCGCACGAAACCTTCTTCGTCTTCTTCTTTCTTGTCGAGCCAGGTCACTACGTCGGCGAGCGCTACTTCCATGCCGCCGAGCTTGATGATTTCGACAACTTTCTTGTCGCTGATGTCGAGCATGTAGCGCACGCTGCGCAGTACGTCGTTATGAATCATGTGAGTAATCCTGATAAGCGTTGTGGGCAGCACGCGGGCGCGCTGCCGGAATGTGTGGCGGCAGTGGAAGTCTTAGAACTTCTCTTTGCCGGACAGGTAGCGCCATTGGCCAACCGGGACCTTGCCGATCGAGACGCCGCCGATGCGGATGCGACGGATGCCGATGACCTTCAGGCCCACCGCTTCGCAGAACTGGGCGATGATGCCGGGCTGCGGGTTTTTCATGGCGAAGCGCAGCCGGTTTTCGTTCTGCCAGCTGGCCTTGACTGGCGGCAGCTCCTTGCCCTTGTGGGTCAGGCCGTGCTGCAGGCGATTGAGGCCGTGGGCGACCATGTCTCCTTCAACTTCAACCACGTATTCCTGCTCGATCTTCGCGGCGTCGGCGGTGAGTTTGCGGAGGATTTTCCAGTCCTGAGTGAACACCAGCAGGCCGCTAGCCTTGGCTTGCAGGTCGGCGCTGGCGGTCAGGCGCAGGAAGTGCCCGCGCAACGGGCGCTTGCTGAATCGGTGTTCTTCGCTGAGGGTTTCGGCGCTCAGCGATTGCATGGCGGTCTCGACATCCATGCCAGCCGGCGCGTTGAGCAGGATGGTCACCGGCTCCGGTGCGGTGGCCTTGGCGTCCTTGTCGAGCTCGACCTTCTGGTCGCCGACCTTGAATTGCGGCTCGTCAATCACTTCGCCGTCAACGGTGACCCAGCCGCCCTCAATGAACAGCTCGGCCTCCCGGCGGGAGCAACCGACCAGTTCGATGAGGCGTTTGGAGAGGCGAATCGGGTCAGTCATGACAGGGCCGTAACAAAAAAGGGGTGGGCATTGTACCTGTGTGGCGCCGGTTAAGCCCGGTTCCATTTACAGGCTGTTCGCAATTCCCTGTGGGAGCCAGCCTGCTGGCGATTGCATCACCGCGGTGTATCTGACTGACCGCGGCGCATGCATCGCGAGCAGGCTCACTCCTACATGGGGTTGTGTTGTATCAGCCGTTGCCTGAGCGTTGCTGATTTTGTCGCAGGCGCATGTGCAGCAACGGATACGGCTGGCCCATGCCATCCACCTCCGAACGGCCGATCACCTCAAAACCCTGCTTGAAGTAAAAGCCCAAGGCTTGTGGGTTCTGCTCGTTGACGTCGAGTTCATCGGCATTCAAGTGCTGCATCGCGTAGGTGAGCAGTTTCTTGCCCAAGCCCTGGCCACGATGTTCGGGATCGATGAACAGCATTTCAATCTTGCCCGCTGCAACTCCGGCAAATCCGGTGATGCGCTGGTTAGCATCCTTGGTGCAGATCAGCATTACTGCATCGAGATAGCGGGTGAGCACCAGATTGCGCAGCAGTTCGATATAGCTGTCCGGCAGAAAATCATGTGTCGCGCGAACCGAGGCCTCCCAGACCCGGGTCAGTTCCTGGTAATCGCTGAGTTTCGGCGTGTGGATGACCGAATGGTGACGCATGCCCGTCTGCCTCTTGTCCGTTTCAAGGGAGTCCGTCCCCCGCTAAACGATAGCCGTAAAAAAGCCCCGCATCTCGTAAAAAGAGCGGGGCTTTTTGTATTTTTTGCGGTGTCTGGCTGGCTGTTTCTGTCGCCAGCAAGAGCTCACCCCCTCACCCCAACCCTCTCCCCCAAGGGGGCGAGGGGGAAGGGAGCTGATCTCCGTGCTGTTCAAAGCCTGAGTCCGACTCGATATTTCAGGTCGCCGCAATTCGAAAGAACACATAGATCAGTCCCCTCTCCCTCCGGGAGAGGGTTAGGGTGAGGGGCTTTTGACGTTCAGATCAGATCTGCTCAGCCCACAGATCATATTCGTCAGCGTCAGTCACCTTGCACCAGACCTTATCGCCCGGCTTCAAATTGCTGCCGTTATCAATAAACACGTTACCGTCGATTTCCGGTGCATCGAAGAAGCAGCGGCCAACCGCGCCTTGCTCGTCAACTTCGTCAACCAGCACTTCAATCTCACGGCCAATGCGCATTTGCAGGCGGGCCGAGCTGATCGCCTGCTGGTGCGCCATAAAGCGATCCCAACGATCTTGCTTGACCTCGTCCGGCACCACTTCCAGATCCAGATCATTGGCCGGAGCGCCATCCACCGGCGAGTACTGGAAGCAGCCGACGCGGTCAAGCTGGGCTTCGGTCAGCCAGTTCAGCAGGTACTGGAAGTCTTCTTCGGTTTCGCCCGGGAAGCCGACGATGAAGGTCGAACGGATGATCAAATCCGGGCAGATTTCGCGCCAGTTCTTGATCCGCGCCAGGGTCTTGTCTTCGAACGCCGGGCGTTTCATCGACTTCAACACTTTCGGGCTGGCGTGCTGGAACGGGATGTCCAGGTACGGCAGGATCTTGCCGGCAGCCATCAGCGGGATCAGCTCGTCAACGTGCGGGTACGGGTAAACGTAGTGCAGGCGGACCCAGACGCCGAGGGTGCTCAGCGCTTCGCAGAGTTCGGTCATGCGGGTTTTCACCGGCGCGCCGTTCCAGAAGCCGGTGCGGTATTTCACGTCAACGCCGTAGGCGCTGGTGTCTTGCGAGATCACCAACAGCTCTTTAACGCCGGATTTGACCAGGCGCTGAGCTTCGTCGAGTACATCACCGACCGGACGGCTGACCAGTTTGCCGCGCATCGACGGGATGATGCAGAAGGAGCAGCTGTGGTTGCAGCCTTCGGAGATCTTCAGGTAGGCGTAGTGGCGCGGGGTCAGTTTGATGCCTTGCGGCGGCACCAGGTCGATCAGCGGGTTGTGATCTTTACGCGGCGGCACCACTTCGTGCACGGCGTTGACCACTTGCTCGTACTGCTGCGGACCGGTCACGGCCAGCACGCTCGGGTGCACGTTGCGGATGTTGCCTTCTTCCACGCCCATGCAACCGGTGACGATCACCTTGCCGTTTTCCTTGATCGCTTCGCCGATCACTTCCAGCGACTCAGCCTTGGCCGAATCGATGAAACCGCAGGTGTTGACCACGACCACGTCGGCGTCCTGATAGGTGGACACCACGTCATAGCCTTCCATGCGCAGCTGGGTCAGGATGCGCTCGGAGTCGACCAGTGCTTTCGGGCAACCCAGAGATACAAAGCCAACCTTTGGATTGGCCGGCGCAGGAGTGGTGGACATGTCTAACCTCGGTATTTTGTGACATCGCTTTCTTGGTGCGAAAGCCGACGGATGGGCGCTTAGGGCGCGCCTCTGATCAAAAAGTGCGCAATTCTAGCGGTGAGGAGCGCACTTGACCAGCTTTATGCCGGGAAATACGACGAGTGCTGCGCTATGCTTCGCGCCGTTGAGCTTTACCAATTTTTTACAGTCAACAAAACGTCTGTAACAACAGGTAAAACAGCGCATGCTGCACCACAAAGCATAGTGCTTCATTCAAAGAAGCCGGTTCTGAGAAGTAGGAGTGTTGGATGGGTCAGGCAAGTAGTCATGCGGCAGGCGCCGAGGGTTCGGCAACCAAGCCGCTGAGCATGCTGGTCGCGGCAGTCGGGGTAGTTTACGGCGACATCGGCACCAGCCCGTTGTACACCCTCAAAGAAGTGTTTTCCGGCGGTTACGGCGTACCGGTCAATCACGACGGCGTGCTGGGCATTCTGTCGTTGATCTTCTGGTCGCTGATCTGGGTCGTGTCGATCAAATACATGATGTTCGTGCTACGCGCCGACAACCAGGGTGAGGGCGGCATCATGGCGCTCACCGCACTGGCCCGTCGCGCGGCCGGGCATCGCAAGAAGCTGCGGTCGTTGCTGGTGGTGTGCGGACTGATCGGTGCGGCGCTGTTTTACGGCGACAGCATGATCACCCCGGCGATTTCCGTGCTGTCGGCGATTGAAGGTCTGGGGCTGGCGTTTGAGGGTATCGACCATTGGGTGGTGCCGCTGTCGCTGGTGGTGCTGGTCGGGCTGTTCCTGATCCAGAGCCATGGCACAGCGCGGATCGGCATCTTGTTCGGGCCGATCATGGTCACCTGGTTCCTCGTCCTCGGCGCCCTCGGTGTGTATGGCATCAGCCACACGCCAGAAGTGCTGCATGCGCTGAATCCGGTCTGGGCCGTGCGTTTCTTCATGGTCCACACCGGCATGGGCGTGGCGATCCTCGGCGCCGTGGTGCTGGCCCTGACCGGTGCCGAAGCGCTGTACGCCGACATGGGCCACTTTGGTCGCAAGCCGATTGCCCGGGCGTGGTTCCTGCTGGTGCTGCCGGCGCTGGTGCTGAACTACTTCGGCCAGGGTGCGTTGCTGCTGGACAACCCGGAAGCGGCGCGTAACCCGTTCTATCTGCTGGCGCCGAGCTGGGCGCTGATTCCGCTGGTCGGACTGTCGACGCTGGCCACGGTGATCGCTTCGCAAGCGGTGATTTCCGGCGCGTTCTCCCTGACACGTCAGGCGATTCAGCTCGGTTACATCCCGCGCATGTACATCCAGCACACCTCCAGTGATGAGCAGGGCCAGATTTACATCGGCGCGGTGAACTGGGCGCTGATGGTTGGCGTTGTGCTGCTGGTGCTGGGCTTCGAATCCTCCGGCGCACTGGCCTCGGCCTATGGCGTGGCAGTGACGGGCACCATGCTGATGACCACCATTCTGGTGTCGGCGGTGATGCTGCTGCTGTGGAAATGGCCACCGATCCTCGCCGTGCCGGTGCTGATCGGCTTCCTGTTGGTGGACGGTCTGTACTTCGCCGCCAACGTGCCGAAGATCGTTCAGGGCGGCGCATTCCCGGTGATCGCCGGTATCGCGCTGTTTGTGCTGATGACCACCTGGAAGCGCGGCAAACAACTACTCGTCGATCGCCTCGACGAAGGCGCACTGCCGCTGCCGATCTTCATCAGCAGCATCCGCGTGCAACCGCCGCATCGGGTGCAGGGCACTGCTGTGTTCCTCACCGCGCGCTCCGACGCCGTACCGCATGCGTTGTTGCACAACCTGCTGCACAACCAGGTGCTGCATGAGCAAGTTGTGTTGCTGACCGTGGTCTACGAAGACATCCCGCGTGTGCCGCCATCGCGACGCTTCGAAGTCGAGGCCCACGGCGAAGGCTTCTTCCGGGTGATCCTGCACTTCGGCTTCACCGACGAGCCGGACGTGCCGCAGGCGCTGAAGCTGTGTCATCTGGATGATCTGGACTTCAGCCCGATGCGCACCACGTACTTCCTCAGCCGGGAAACGGTGATTGCCTCGAAGCTAGAGGGCATGGCGCGTTGGCGTGAAGCGTTGTTTGCGTTCATGTTGAAGAATGCCAACGGCAACTTGCGGTTCTTCAATCTGCCGTTGAACCGGGTGATTGAATTGGGGACGCAGGTGGAAATGTAAGCCAGGCCTCAAATTAAAGGCCCCCGTCAGCTTCAAGGCTGCCGGGGGCTTTTTTGTGCCCGCACATAAACTTCCAATCCACTGCAAATCCTATGTGGGAGCGAGCTTGCTCGCGAAGGCTGAGTGTCAGTCGAGACATATGGTGGCTGATCCACCGCATTCGCGAGCAAGCTCGCTCCCACAAGGGTTCTGTGGTGTTAGTGGCTTTCAGGCAATTCTTCTTCGGATTCGGTCTTTGTGCGAGCAGGTCGTGGGATCAGCGCTTGGATCACATCATCAATCAAGGCTTTGCCCATCACTGTCAGATAATGCGCGGCCCAGGCATGGCGGTCGGTGTCTTTGATGAAGGCTGCATCCTCGGCGAAGGATTTTGCGAGGGATAGCAGGTCGGAGGATTGGGACAAGGCATCGATGATCGGGATGCCGGCGCGGACGTTGAAGAACGCTTGATCCGAGTTGTAGAGGAAGGGGGTGAAGCCGATGGTTTTAAGATCAGGTGGATTGTTCATGGTCAGTTCCCTTGATTTCGAGAGCTGCCGCATCCGATACCAAGCGAATGGGTGGCAGCTGTGCGCAGGTTGGTAAACCGGGGAATCAAGGAAACCGGCACGCCCGAAAGCGTCCCACGCACAGCTGCCATAACACAGGGACTCGGACGGGATTTCGCCTGAGTCGTGTCGGGTGCGCTGTTGCGCCTTATTCCACCGGGTTACCAAGCCCGATCGCTGAATGGGTCAGCGACGTCCGGAGAGTATCCCGTCGAAAAACAGCGCAATAGAGCGGCACAGCGCCCCAGCAAGAGTTTCGGAGTTTGCCTACAAGGTCTGTGGGCGTCATCTGATATTGCGAGACTGGAAGTAAACGATACTAAACGTCACGCACGAACTGACGTGTGCAAAGCATTCAGGTACGTATGACGGCATCAGCGGAACAAGAAGTACAGGATGAACCAGAGGAGCTTCGGATCGAAAAGAAGGCCAGTGAACGATTGCTCGTCTTTGATTTGGTCCGCGCAATCAGCCATGACGATATGCGGGCAAGGTATGCAGCGATTAGTGATCGACCCAAGGGCTTGACGACCCGACCTCGGCAGTGAGACAAGTGTCCACGTTTTATGGAATGTGGACACTTGAGGTTTTGAGCTAAATGAAGAGTCAAGACATTTTACTTTTGTTCAAAATGGCCAGTCTCCACGCTCAGGAAGAGAACCTCTTGGGGGAGATGGAGGCCGAATCGAATTCGGACAGGGTCGAAGAGCTGCTCAGGCCTTATGTCGTCAGCCGAATGACCGCAGGGGAGAGTGTGGGGAAGCCATTGGTCACGTATTCCACTGATGGGGAAGACGCAATCTTTCATCGCCGCGAATTCGACTCGCCTTTCGCTGATGGGTCAGGCTGGGAGGGATGGGCAGAACCAGCAGCTGATACACCTCTGACCAGTTGGAGTGATCGGTATTCTCTGCGTGCCCTGTCTGCCTCTCTCGGACTGAGCAAAAGCGAAGTCTCAAATGCTCTCGCCCGATGCCGGGAATCCGGATTGCTCATCCATGACTACGACACCGGCCTTGCCAAAGTGAACCGCCGGGAACTGCTGAAAATTACCGAGCACGCGCTGAAGTACTTCTTCCCGGTCAAGCCAGGCGCGATGGTTCGTGGCATACCGACGGGCTTTGCGGCACCTGCGCTGTCCAAAAGCATCAAGAGTGCGGGTGGTCTGATTCCGGTCTGGCCCGATGCGCATGGAACCGAGAGAGGCCAAGCGATAGCGCCACTTTACAAAACAGTGCCGGAAGCGGTGAAAAAAGACCGGATCCTTTACCACTATCTGGCACTCGCTGATGCAATCCGTCTGGGCGGTCCACGTGAGTGTGGTGTGGCAATCAGTATTCTGAAGGCAGGGATGGGGCTGAAATAACATGTCGTCAAACGCGGATCACAATTACGAGCTCATAGAGTTTGTGGCTGAGGGCTTGGGCGAGGCGTTTCTCGCCGAAGTTGCCTTTGTTGGCGGTTGCACAACAGCCATGCTGGTCACAGATACAGCCGTGCTGGACGACATTCGTTTCACTGATGACGTTGATCTTGTGATCGAGTTGGCCGGTATCAGCGCCTGGAACCAACTCACCGAACGGCTGGCCGTCAAGGGGTTCAAGATCACGGGGGAAGACGAGGTCAATTGTCGTTTTCGCTTCAATGACGTTGTCGTGGATGTCATGCCTTCCGACCCTGCAGTGCTCGGCTATGCCAACCGCTGGTTCGTCGAAGGGCTGGCGAGGGCGGATAAATTCACCCTGCCCAGCGGCACTGCCATCCAGATATTCCAGCCCGCGTATTTTCTCGCGACGAAACTGGAAGCTTTCGCTGGTCGGGGAAATGGTGATCCTTATCACAAGGATGTCGAGGACATGATCATCTTGATCGATGGTCGGCCTGAGCTGTTGGAGGAGGTGCGCCAGGCTGACAGCGACCTCAAGGCGTTCGTCACAGATGGAATCCACAAACTGATGGCGCTCGATGGGATTGGCTACGTGATCGAAAGTTCAGGCGCGGTGCAGGCGAATCCGGGCAGAGGACAGATTATTCACAGGCGTATGAAAGTGCTGGCCAACGCATGAGATACCACTCCCGATCAATCACTGGGCGAGCCAGTAAGGCAAATAATGACTATGCCGGAGCGACCTGTGAGGGGGACGGTGGTTTTTTTGTCGTCACGGATGGCACTTCCAAGCGCGGCAGTGGACAGCTGGCTGAAAGCTTCGTAAGCGGCATGTTGGCGGCTCATTCCACACAGATGCAGCAGGGGAGCTATCCTGCAGACCCCGCAGCTGTTGAGCGTCTATTGGGTTCAATACTTGCGGATTTTCATGCGTCGTTGCCTGCTGGTCAGACGGGAGCCATCTGTTACCTGATTGGATTGGTCGCCCATGGCCGACTTACCGTTGCATACGAGGGAGACTGTTCATGCGGCATTGTGACGTTGGCGGGTGCCATCGAGTGGATTACGCCACCTCACTGCAAGGCCAATTGGCGGCGCGACCGTTCGCACTGTGAGTTGGCGCAAGACCCCGCGCGAAATTCGGTAACGCGATGCTTGAAGATCAATCGGGTCCCGAACCCTGACTTTGTTTGTTGTGCTCTGGACACTGTTGAGCGCTTGGTATTTGTCACTGATGGATTTTGGGCGGACTTGACGCAAGCGCAGCAAAGCAGTTTGTTGGCGGCGCCGGATAGCGACATTAGCGTTGGCGACGATGATGTCACGTGGATAGATGTTCAGCTTGGCCAGCAAGACTGACGAGTTTTCTGAAACCAGCGCAATTCCCTTGTAGGAGTGAGCCTGCTCGCGATAGCGGTGTGTCAGTTACACTCCGCTATCGCGAGCAGGCTCACTCCTACAGGGGAACGGGTTCATCGTCCGAGATGTAAAAAGCCCCCGTAACTGCGAAGTTGCGGGGGCTTTTTGTGGGCGTGGCTCAGATCACTCTTCGGCGACCGAGTCCTTGCTCTGGCGCTTCTCGATCAAGTCCACCAAACGCTTGGCCAGCGCCGGGTAGTTCTCGTCGAAGTGGTGGCCACCAGGCAGTTTCACTGCCTCGCCAACGGCAGTCTTGTCCGTGCAGCCACTTTCATCGGTCTCTTCTTCACCGTAGATGCACACGACCTTGGCCGCTGGCAGCTTGGCCATTTCCGGGCCGGTTGCAGCTTCTTTGCCGGCGTTACCCAACCAGCCTTCGACTTCGATTTCGAAGCTGCCGGTGCGGGCGAAGGCCAGCAGGATGATTGCGTCTACGCGTTGCTGCTCGGTGTCTGGCAGGCGGTTGTAGATCGCTGGCAATACGTCAGCACCGAACGAATAACCGGTGAGGATGAAGCGCTTGGTGCCCCATTTCTGCCGGTAGTGTTGCATCAGTTCGGTCAGGTCCAGTGCGCTTTGCTCCGGACTCTTGTGCTGCCAGTAGTAGCGCAGGGTGTCGATGCCGACGACCGGGTAGCCGATCTTGGCCATTTCACCGGCCACGTCGCGGTCGAGGTCGCGCCAGCCGCCGTCACCGGAAAGGAACAGGGTCACGGTGTCTTTGGCTTGGCCGGCCGGCACTTCAACCACCGGGATCGCCAGACCGCCGTTGGCCTTGTCGCCGCCGACGAGGATCTTGCGCAGTTCATTGTTCAGCACTTGCGGCAGGTTGATGTCGTAGTCGCTGATGCTGGTTTCGGCGTTCGGTTGATCGCGCACGAAACCTGCGCTGGCGTCGTCCGGGTTGTCGTTCCACGCCACCAGCCAGTGGCCGTGGGCGGCGGATTTCGGCAGCAGGTGGGTGCAGCCACCCTTTTCCAGCGCGAGGTCGACGGACACGGCTTGGGCCTTGTCGTCTTTCTGCTCGGACAACCAGCGCCAGGCCAATACGGCGCCCGGGCCAATGCCGCTGACCAAGGTAGCGGGGCCATTCAGTTCACGCAGGCCCGATTGCAGAGCGCGGCTTTGCAGCAGGCAGTCCTTGGGCAGAATCACCTGAACGATCTGCGCCGAAGCGCTGCGGCTCAGGGTGGTCAGTTGTTTTTCACTGAGTTTCTGGTCGTCGTTGACCGCTATCAGGACCTGCGCCTTGGGCTTGGTGCCGGGGATGATGCGGGTCATGGCGGCGCCGTCGGCCGGGGTCAGCTGTTCGACGGTCGGTTCCGGTGCCGGGCGTTTCAGGTACCAGAAACCGCCGCCGGCAATCACGGCCAGCACGATCAGTGCGGCCAGGATGTACTTCAGGGAGCGTTGAATCATCAGCGTTTCACCAATCCAGTCAAGCCGCCCGCGATCAGGGCAGCAGTGTCGGCCAGCGCCACCAACGGATCGAGTCCGGCGGGCACGGCCATATAACGGGGTTCCCAGTCAGGCTGGAACTTGTCTTTGAAGCGGCGCAAGCCTTGGAAGTTGTACAGCTGCTCACCACGGCGGAAAACCATCGAGCCCAGACGCTGGGTCAGCGGTGCACCACGCCGGGGTTGCAACCCCGACAACGGCACCATGCCCAGGCTGAAGCGCGCGTATCCGTGACTCTTATAGTGTTGAATCAGGCCGACCATCATGAATTCCATGGTCAGCTTGGGGGCGTCCGGGTGCGCGCGCATCAGGTCGAGACTGGCCAGGTCATGGCTGTAAGTCTCGAGCAGGTTGGCGAATGCCACCGGGCGACCTTCGAAGCGAATCACCGCGATGCGGAAATGCTTCAGGTAATCGTCGCTGAAGCGGCCGAGGGAGAAGCCTTTCTCACGCACGTTCTTGCCGGTCAGCCACGCATCGGAAATCACTTTCAATTCGTCCATCGGCGCTTGGCCCGGCTCGTGGATCTCCAGCGACAAGCCATCGCGTGTGCCACGGTTCCAGGTGTAGCGCAGGTCCTTCATCTCTTTGCCCTTGGCTTCCAGGTCAAAGCGAAGCAGATCGACCCGGGCTTCTTCGCCGAGTTTGATCGCGGTCAGGCCGATGTCCATGTAGTACGGCAGGTTCTCCGCGCGCACCTGGTAGAACACCGGGCGAGCGTGGTGAATGTCGCAGAGGTCGCGGAACTGCCAGATCATCTCGGCGCGCTGCTGGCCGGGGCCGATCGGGTCGTACAGCGCCACCAGGCTGCGGCCACGGCGTGCGTACATCAGGAACGCTTCGTCGTTCTGGTGAAACAGCAGCGCCTTGTCACCGGTCAGCGCGAGGCCACCGTCGGGTTGCGACGACGCCATCAGAATCTTCGCCGCGCGATCGAGCTCGTCAGGCGTCGGCAGGTGAATGACCGGGCGCGCGGTGCGCAGCAGCCAGGTCAGCGCGATGACCAGCAACAGCACGGCAGCGCCGAGCAGCGAGCGCAGGCCACGCGGGGCGTCAGCGTCGAGGGTGAACTGCCACCACAGTTGATGGCTGTACGGCACGTCCTGATAGGCGAACAGCAGCAGCCACGTCGAAGCGCCCAGCACACAGAGGCTGGCCACCAGATACAGGGGGGAGAAGGGCAGTTCGGTCAGGCGGCTCGGGCGATAGAACGAGCGACGGAACACACCGAGCAGGGCTGCGGTGAGGGTCATCAGCGTCGCTTCTTCCCAGTCGAAACCTTTAAGCAGCGAGAGCAGGGCGCCGACCAGCAGCAGAATGGTGGTGAGCATCCACGCCGCCGACAAGCGCCGACGCAGGCCCTGAGCGAGCATCAGGCAGAGCACGCCGATCAGGCTGGCGCCGAAGTGCGAGGCGTCGACCAGACGATGTGGGATAAGAAAACCGATGTGCTCCAGACGTGTATCGATCTCGGGCGTCGCGCCGGAAAACAGCAACACCACACCGGACAGGAACACCAACACCGCCAGAATCGGTGCCGCCAGGCCGGACGCCGCGCGCATGGTCTGGGTTTGAAACAGGCGTTGGCCTTCGTTGATCAGCAGGAATACGCAGGCGACCAGCAGCGGCAGCACCACATAGATCAGGCGATACAGCAGCAGCGCCGCGGCCAGTGGTGCAGCACCTAGCGTGTCGGCGAAAGCGGCCAGCAGAATCGCTTCGAACACACCGACACCGCCGGGCACATGGCTGAGTACGCCGGCAGCCAATGCCAACAGGTACACCAGTAGGAATGCGCCGAACGGCGGCGCCTCCGGCAGCAATAGATAGAGGACAGTAGCGGCAGCGGCAACGTCGAGCGCGGTGATGATCAGTTGCAGGAACGTCAGGCGGCGGCCCGGCAGGCGCAGCGTGCGCCGGCCAACCCTGACCAGCAGGTTGTCGCGCAACGGTTGTTCCGGCAGGCGCCGACGGTAGATGCCAACAGCCAGTACTGCGCCAAGCGCCAGCACAACAGCGGCAACCGTGCCGAGCAGACCTTCGGACAAACCCAGGGCTTGAGAGGCAGCAGGCAGGTCGCTCAGCGTTGCCAGTGCAGCCAGCGGCGGCAAGGCGCAGCCCAGCGACAAACTGGCGAACAAGGTCATGTGCGCGACTTCCGACGCCCCCAGACCCAGTCGTGCATATAAACGGTAGCGAACCGAGCCACCGGACAGCAGCGACAGACCGATCGCATTACCAATCGCAAACGCGGTGAAGCCGCCCAGCGCCAATGTGCGCGGCGGCAAGGTCACGCCGGCATAGCGACTGGCCGACCATTCATAGCCAAGCAGAATAATGAAGCCGACCACGGTCGCACCGAAGGCGCCGAGCAAGGCGGGTTTCGGCACGTCAAGAATCGAGTCGTGCAACGCATCGAGATCGAGTTCGGCGAGCAGATGACGACAGGCAATCAGCGCAATGGCGAACAACAGCAAGGTGACCCCCAGCCCGATGGGCTGACGGTATTTGCTCAACCGATCCAGCAAGCGCAGGCGCTCGGGTTTGATCGGGTGTTCCGCTGTGACGGTGTCTTGTGGATCAGACGAGTTGGCGCGCATCAATCACCTCTTGGATTGTGCGCGACAGGATGGAGGTATCCAGCCAAGTTACCAATCCCTGTAGAAAAAAATAATCACAAAATACTACGCCTCTCACCGGGTATCGGCGAGGGCAGTTCCTGGATTGCAGAGGCCTTGCCTGCGACTCAAGCATAGTCGCAAGTGAGGACTTCTGAAGATCCCAAGCGGTTCACTGCACAGTGACAGATCATTGTTGCGAAAGGACTTTTTCAACAGATACAAAAAAGGCCACTCTTTCGAGTAGCCTTTTTTGATGTTTGGTTGCGGGAGCCGGATTTGAACCGACGACCTTCGGGTTATGAGCCCGACGAGCTACCAGACTGCTCCATCCCGCGTCTGTGTGGCGGCATTCTACAGGCGAACGGCGAGGTGTCAACCGCTAATCCCGTAAAGGGTCAAATAAGTGTGCATTCGCGTCAAACGGTCGCAGGTGGTGCGTTAAGTTTCGGAAATGCAAAGAATTCCTGTTTGGCGATCGCTTCTTTATAAGAAGCGGAAATCGACAAAACAGACGCGCACAAAAAAGGCCACTCTTTCGAGTAGCCTTTTTTGATGTTTGGTTGCGGGAGCCGGATTTGAACCGACGACCTTCGGGTTATGAGCCCGACGAGCTACCAGACTGCTCCATCCCGCGTCTGTGTGTCGG
>NZ_JBFUIR010000024.1:0-129366 GCF_056401755.1 Pseudomonas sp. P4_D7
GCTGCGGGTGTTGCAGGAGCGCGAAGTGGTGCGGCTGGGCTCGCGCAAAAGCATTCCCATCGATGTGCGGGTGCTGGCAGCGACCAACGTGCAGCTGGAAAAGGCCATCAATGCCGGCCATTTCCGCGAGGATCTGTATTACCGCCTCAACGTGGTCAATCTGGAATTGAGCCCGTTGCGTGAGCGTCCCGGCGATATCCTCCCGCTCACGCGCCATTTCATCGAGGCCTACAGCCAGCGCCTCGGTTATGGCCGCGTCAGCATCAGCCCCGGTGCCGAGCACAAACTGCGTGGCTACAGTTGGCCGGGCAACATTCGCGAACTGGAAAACGTCATCCATCATACCCTGCTGATCTGCCGCAACGGCGTGATCGAACGCGATGATCTGCGCCTGTCGAACCTGCGTATCGAGCGCCCGGACGATCATCACAGCAGCGCCGATGATTCACCGGAAGCGTTGCTGGAACAGGCCTTTCAAAAACTGTTCGCGCAACAGGCCGGTGCTTTGCACGAGAAAGTCGAGGACGCCTTGCTGCGCGCAGCGTATCGCTTTTGCCATTACAACCAGGTGCACACCGCCGCGTTGCTCGGTCTGAGTCGCAACGTCACCCGCACGCGACTGATCAAGATCGGCGAACTGGCGGTGAACAAGCGGCGACTCACGGAAAACCTGCAAGGCGAGCGCTTGATCCAGTTGTCGATCTAGCCAACCAGATGGCAGTGCAGCGCATCGTCGGGACTACGGGCGATGCTGCTCAACACCTGAAACGAATTGAAGGTGATGGTTTTCGCCTGATGGGTGTGAATCAGTTGCCAGAAATCCTGCTCGCCGCTTTCAAAGCTGCGAAACGCCGCCTCCCCTGCCTCGCGGGTCTGCCATTGGAGAAAACTCAGCACGCGCCGGCCGTCATCGCTGGCCTGCACACTGGCACTGACAAAACCGTCGTAGCGCTGAGCCAGACGCTCGGTTTGCCTCGATAGTGCAGTCACCAGCGCAGGTTGTTGGCGTGGTTCGATTTCAAATTCGATCAATTGGGTAAAACTGCGGTTGTTCATGGAATGCCCCCACTCAGTGTAAGACGAGCCTTGCGACTCGAAGACCTGCAGGGTAAAACCTCTAGTTAAGTCAAGGTCAAGAGCTGTCTGCAGATGATCAGCAAAGAAAATGTGCACAAGCAGTTAACAGTCGGCGAAGTCGCGGCGCGCAGCGGTGTCGCCGTCACCGCCCTGCACTTTTATGAGTCCAAAGGCTTGATCAAGAGCCAGCGCAATGCCGGCAATCAGCGCCGTTATCCGCGCGAAGTGCTGCGCCGGGTGGCGTTGATCAAAGTCGCGCAGCGGCTGGGGATTCCATTGGCGGAGATTGGCGAGGCGCTGAAAATCCTTCCGGATGATCGTGCGCCCAGCGCGGCCGACTGGAAAACCCTCTCGGAGCAATGGCGCCGAGAGCTGGATGAACGGATCGAACAATTGACGCTACTGCGTGACCGGCTCAATGGCTGCATCGGTTGCGGGTGTTTGTCGATGGAGGCTTGCCCGCTGCGCAATCAGGGCGATGTACTCGGCGAACAAGGCCCGGGGCCGCACTTTCCAAAGGATTGACTGCTCGTCGGGCAAAAACCTGCACGGCGAGGACGGTTCTATAGTGAATCTTCCACAAATCCGGTGGAGTCCTGTCCCATAGAACAACAATTCAGGGAGAACGTCATGAGCGTCAAACCCATTCCCGAGGGGTATCACAGCATTACCCCGTATCTCGGCATCCACAAAGCGGCCGAGGCCATCGATTTCTATAAAAAAGCCTTCGGCGCCACCGAAGTCATGCGCCTGGCCATGCCCGACGGCGGCATCGGCCACGCCGAACTGCGCATAGGCGACAGCGCGATCATGCTCGGCTCGCCGTGCGATCAGGGGCCGTTGAGCAATCCTGATAAAGCCGTATCAGTTGGTTTGCATCTGTATGTAACCGATGTCGACAAGTCCTTTCAGCGCGCGCTGGACGCGGGGGCGACGACGGTGTCCGAGGTCAAGGATCAGTTTTACGGTGATCGCAGCGGCACGTTGAAGGATCCATATGGGCATCTGTGGTTTCTGGCCTCGCGCAAGGAAGATCTGACTGAAGAACAGATCAAGCAGCGGGCGATGGAGATGTTTCAGCAGGGTTGAGCATTTCAGTGTCTGGACTGGCCTCTTCGCGAGCAGGCTCGCTCCCACAGGGTTTCGTTGGGTGGCATAGATAATCGTCACACCGGAAACTACTGTGGGAGCGAGCTTGCTCGCGAAGGGGCCGGCACCGAAAACACATAACCCCATCAACACACTTCATGAACCTGCCGACCACGCTTTGCCCCTTGCCGCGAATGYCGGACGATTTCAGGATGCAGCCAACCAGAACCCTGAAAAAGGATCAGCCCGATGTTTGCCGGATTCCGCAAAGACCAGCGTCACGTCAACGGCGTCGACATTGCCTACCGCCTCGGCGGCAGCGGCCCGGGCCTGTTGCTGTTGCACGGGCACCCGCAGACCCATGTGATCTGGCACAAGATTGCCGAACAACTGGCCGAACACTTCACCGTGGTCGCCGCCGACCTGCGCGGTTACGGCGACAGCAGTCGCCCGGCCGCTGATGAGCTGCACGCCCATTACTCGAAACGCGAAATGGCCCGCGACAATGTCGAGTTGATGCAGGCGCTGGGCTTCGAACAGTTTTCGATTCTCGCTCACGACCGTGGCGCGCGGGTCGCCCATCGTCTCGCGCTTGATCACCCGAACGCCGTGCAGCGCATGATGCTGCTCGACATCGCCCCGACCCTGTCGATGTATACGCAAACCAACGAAGCCTTCGCCCGCGCGTATTGGCACTGGTTCTTCCTGATCCGCCCGGCACCACTGCCGGAAACCCTGATCGAAGCGGATCCGGAAGGCTATCTGCGCAGCGTGATGGGCAGCCGCAGCGCCGGGTTCAAGCCGTTTACCGATGCAGCCTTTGGCGAATACCTGCGCTGCCTGCAACGACCGGGCAGCGTTCGCGGCATCTGCGAAGACTATCGCGCCAGCGCCGGCATCGATCTTGTGCACGACCGCGCCGACATCGCCGCCGGGCATCAGCTGAATCTACCGCTGCGCGTGTTGTGGGGCGCCGAAGGTACGGTCGGGCGCTGCTTCGATCCGCTCAAGGAATGGCAGCAAGTGGCGACCAACGTCAGCGGTCAGGCCTTGCCCGCTGGCCATTACATTGCCGAAGAAGTCCCCGAACCGTTGCTCGCCGAAGCATTGGCCTTTTTGCGCTGAGCCGAGCCGCCGGATCTCGGTGCTATGCTGGCGGCTTCTGCCGCCAGTGTTCGTTTTTGACATGTCCCATAAGAAAGACACCGTGCCCCTGCCCGAAGACCTGCGCGTACTGCTCACCGTAATCCGCAAGAACGGCTTTGCCGCTGCAGCAGATGAACTAGGCCTGTCACCGGCCTACGTCAGCAAACGCATCCAGATTCTCGAAACCACCCTCGGCACGCGTCTGTTGCACCGCACCAGCCGTCGCGTCTCGCTGACCGAGGACGGCGAGCGCGTGCAGCGCTGGGCGTTGCGCATTCTCGATGATTTCCAGCAGTTGCACGATGAACTGTCCGACGCCCACGACAGCCCGCGTGGGCGTTTGCACATTTGCAGCAGTTTCGGTTTCGGTCGCAATCACGTAGCCCCGGCGGTGTCGTTGCTGGCCGAACGTTATCCAGAACTGGAGATTCGCCTCGACCTGTTTGACCGGGTGGTGGACATCATCAACGAAGGCTTCGATCTGGAGATCCGCGTCGGCGATGACCTGCCCGGCCAGCACATCGGTCGACGCCTGGCCAGTAACCGGCGGGTGCTGTGTGCCGCTCCCGGTTATCTGCAACGGCGCGGTACGCCGCAAATGCTGGACGAGTTGCAACAGCACGATTGCCTGGTGATCAAGGAGCGCGACAACGCCTTTGGGATCTGGAATCTGGATCGCGACGGCAGGCAAGAGAGCGTGCGGGTCAGCGGGCCGTTGTCGTCAAACAATGGCGAGATTGTTTTGCAGTGGGCGCTGGACGGGCGTGGGGTGTTGTTGCGGTCGTTGTGGGATGTGAAACCGTTGCTGGAGCAAGGACGCTTGGTGCAGGTGCTCGACGATTACAGCCAGAGCGCCAATGTCTGGGCGGTGTACCCGACGCGGCTGGCACACTCGGGGAAACTGCGCGCGTGTGTGGAGTTTTTGCAGGCGCATTTCAAAGGGCTTTCCCTTTAGCTGAAACACCCGATATCAAATGTGGGAGCGAGCCTGCTCGCGAATGCGTCCAGTCAGTCAACATTGATTTCGACTGAACGACCGCTTTCGCGAGCAGGCTCGCTCCCACAAGGGATCAGCGGTGGGTCAGGAGAGCCAAGGGTTGTTGGCCAAATGCTCGCGCTCGAAGATCTTGATCTGTTCGCGCCGTTGCAGGGTGCTGCCGATGGCATCCAGGCCGAGCAGCAATGCGGTTTTGCGCAGGGTATCAATCTGGAACTCAATCACCATGCCATCCGCCAGACTGATCTGCTGAGCCTGCAGATCAATAGCGATCCGCGCCGTTTCAGGCTCACTGACAAGTTGTCCGATGCGTTGCACCTGCGCCTCCTCCAGCGTGATCAACAACACCCCGTTACGCTGGCAATTGTCGTAGAAGATCCCGGCAAAACTGCTGCCGATCAATGCGCGGATGCCCATCTGCTGTAAACCCCACACCGCGTGTTCACGGCTGGAACCGCAGCCAAAATTCGCTCCGACTACTAGAAAACTCGCGCCCTGCCATGTCGGTTTGTTCAACACAAAATCGGGATCGGGGCTGCCATCGCGTAGAAACCGCAGATCGAAAAACAGCCCGCGATCGAGTCCTTGGCGATCAATGCCTTTGAGGAATTGCTTGGGCATGATCACGTCCGTGTCGACGTTGGCCGCCAGTAACGGTGCGGCCCGACCGCTGACGTGGGTGAAGGGTTGCAGGCTCATGGGCGTTCTCCAAATTGGCGGATATCGGTGAGTCGACCGCAGATCGCAGCAGCGGCGACCATGGCCGGGCTCATCAAATGAGTGCGCGCACCGGCGCCCTGACGGCCTTCGAAATTGCGGTTGGTACTCGACGCGCAGCGGTCGCCGGGCGCAAGTACGTCGTCGTTCATCGCCAGGCACATCGAGCAGCCGGACTGACGCCACTCGAATCCGGCATCGATAAAGATCTGCGCCAGCCCTTCGGCCTCGGCCTGAGCGCGAACTTCGCTGGAGCCGGGGACGATCATCGCCCGCACATGTCCGGCCACTTGCTGACCGCGCACGACGCTGGCGGCATCGCGCAGGTCTTCTATCCGCGCGTTGGTGCACGAGCCGATAAAGGCGTGGCTGATAACAATGTCGCTGAGCGCCATGCCCGCTTCGAGGCCCATGTAACTGAGGGCGCGGCGCATGTCCTGACGCAGGACCGGATCGCTGATCGCTTGCGGATCCGGCACCCGCGCACCGATTGCAGCGGCCTGATCGGGGCTGGTGCCCCAGGTGACCATCGGTTCCAGAACGCTGGCGTCGAGGTGAATCTCGCGGTCAAACCGCGCACCGGGATCACTGCGCAGTTCGCGCCACTTCTCCACGCCCCGTTGCCAAAGCTCACCTTGCGGCGCACGCGGCTTGTCCTTGAGATAGGCGAAGACTTTGTCATCCGGAGCAATGAATGCGCCGCGCGCACCCGCCTCGACAGCCATGTTGCAAATGGTCATGCGCGCTTCAACGCTGAGGGCATCAATGGTCGAGCCGCAGAATTCGATCGCGTAACCGCTGGCCCCGGAAGCACCGATGCGGCCGATCAGGGCCATGATCACGTCTTTCGAGGTCAAACCCGGCGCCAACCCGCCGTCGACGGTCACGCGCAGGCTTTTCAGTCGTTTGTAGACCAGGGTCTGCGAAGCCAGCAGGTGTTCGATCTCGGAGGTGCCGATGCCGAAACCGAAAGCACCGAGTGCGCCATGAGTGGTGGTGTGGCTGTCGCCAGCGGCAATGACCATACCGGGCAGAATAAAGCCCTGCTCGGGGGCGATAACGTGTTCGATGCCCTGACGCTTGTCGAGGATGTCCAGCAACTCGATGCCGAAGTCCCGGCAGTTCTCCGCCAGATACGACACTTGCCGCGCGCCGCCGGCGTCGGGCATTGCTGCGATACGCACAGGCGTGGTCGGGTTGACGTGATCGACCACCGCCAGCGCCGTGCCCGGCCGCCAGACATCGCGCCCGGCCGCGCGCAAACCGCTGAAAGCCTGCGGGCTGGTGTATTCGTTGATCACCTGACGATCGATATACAACAGGACATGACCCTGATCGTCGAGGCGGCACACCGTGTGCGAATCGATGTGTTTGTCATAGAGGGTTCTGGCGGTCATCAAGGCGCTCACTCAGGGACATCAGGTGATTCCCATCATAGGGAGCGCGGGTCGGCCATCAATTGGCAGACAGTGATGGCGTCATCCATGAATCGTGTTTGATCTGCCGATCAGCGAGACCCTGTGGGAGCGAGCCTGCTCGCGAATGCGGTGGATCAGACAACGGGTGAAGTGACTGACCCGGCACCTTCGCGAGCAAGCTCGCTCCCACAAGGTGATTTGTGGTGATCGGGGAATTGGGAAACATTTGCTTTCATATCACCTTTCGGGATTTGTCCCGCTCATTCGTCCTATAGAGATGCAGGCCGTTCGCGTAGGCAAAAGCCACGTTCGGTCTTTCGGGGTCTGCCGTGCTGCGAAGCCCGTAGCCACGCGCCCTTTCACCGCTATCAAGACGCGCAATCATGTCGAAGAAATCCCGCTCCAAACTGTGGTTCCTCGTTCATAGCTGGCTGGCGTTACCGATCTGGTTCTTTGTCCTGATCGTCTGTGTCACCGGCACGCTGGCGGTGGTCAGCCAGGAAATCGTCTGGCTGGCCAACCCGCAGATGCGCGCCAGCCAGCCTGCGGACGATGCGCCGCTGCTCAGCTATGACCAGATCATGGCAGCGATCAAAACAGCCGAACCGCAGACCCTCGTTGAAAGTATCAGTCGTCCCGACGAATCCCACTTCGCCCTCGACGTTGCGGTCAGCTATCCGGACGGTCGTTCGCAGACGGTCTACGTCAATCCTTACACCGGGGTGATTCAAGGCCCTGCCCCGACGTTCGATTTCAAGGCCTTCACCCGCGCCCTGCATGGCTGGTGGCTGGTGCCGTTCACCAACGGTTTCAGTTGGGGCTGGTATCTGGTGTCGTTCCTCGGCGTGCCGATGCTGGTGTCGCTGATCACAGGCCTGGTGGTCTACAAGCGCTTCTGGAAAGGTTTTCTGCGTCCGACCCTGCGCGTGCGTCACGGCGCGCGGATCTTCTGGGGTGACTTCCATCGCTTGTGCGGTATCTGGTCGATCTGGTTCATTGCGGTGATTTCCATCACCGGGATCTGGTTTCTGATTCGGGCGATTCTGTTCGACAACCAGATCGCCATTTCCAGCGAGCCGATCATTCCGGCCATGTCCCGCGAGAGCGTGCCGATCTCTGCCGCCGGCACACCGCCGCCACGGATCAGCCTGGACCGTGCCGTCGAGCTCGCGCAAGAGAAGATTCCGGGGCTGGAAGCCAGCTTCGTCAGCCTGCCGGGCAATGCCTACAGCCACATGAGCGTCGGTGGGCGCGGCTGGTATCCGTTGATGTTCCAGACCGCCACGCTCAATCCGTACAACGGCGACATCGCCGCTTCACGGCTTCTGTCCGATCGTTCGTCGCTGGAGTTCGTCACCGAGTCCATGCGGCCACTGCACACCGGCGACTTCGGCGGCATCTGGATCAAGCTGATCTGGTTCTTCTTCGGTTTGATCCTGAGCATGATGATCCTCAGCGGCTTGTTGATCTGGACCAAACGCACCGCGCTGGCCACCGCCAACGCGTTGAAGCGCGAAGACAAGAAACACCGCCTCAAGGCACAACCGGCGATGAGCCGTGAAACCTCGGAGGCCAGCCTGTGAGCAGATCCATCACCAAGGCACAGCCTTCTCGACTCGCGCGTTTCTGGCACACATGGCGCTTCCACATCAACGTCCTGCTGCTGTTGATCCCGCTGGGGTTCATGCCCAAATACTTCGCCGACGCCTCGCTGTTTCGCGGTGACAGCGGCCTGGGCCAACATGAAATCGGCAATATCCAGGTCGGCCCGTGGAGCCTGCGCCTGGCCGAACTGCGCAACGAAGCGCCGGTGCTCACTGGCCCGGCCGGCTACATGAAAGACTTCAGCGCGGCCCTGTGCGATGCCTGTGTCGAGCAGGTCAAGGCCACCTACCTGCGCATCGGCAAGCCACGCAGCCTGCGCGCCGCCGGTACGATTTTCTTCGGCACGCCTTACCGCATGGGCACGCAGATGCCGATCCCGGAGAAGACCAGACCCGACGCCGAACTGTGGATCACCATGGAAGGCTGGGACGGCAGCATGCATCAGGCTTCGATTCCCCTGAGTCAGGCCTCCCCCGCCACCTTCGCCTGGCTGAACAAACAAGGAGTCAAACCATGACGTGTTCCCAACGCTCTTCCCGCCTGCGCCTGAAGGCCGTGCTGCTGGTGCTGTGCGCCGGTTTCAGCGTCAGTGCGCTGGCCCACAATCCGATGTGCGAATGCACCGCCATCGACGCCGAACAGATCAAATGCACCGGCGGGTTCTCCGACGGCAGCGGCGCGCCGGGGGTGACCCTCGATGTGATCGGTTACGACGAAACCATTCTGGTGCCGGGCAAGCTCGGCGCCGATTCCACACTGACGTTCAAGAAACCCGGCAGCGAATTTTACGTGCTGTTCGACGCGGGCCCGGGCCACGTGGTGGAAATCGACCAAGCGGATATCGAAGCCCCATGAGTACGCCCACCAGCCAAATCGTGCGCCCGGCCGGTGCCGGTCATGAAACCCTCAATGTGCTGCTGTTGTGCCTGTTGATCCTCGCGGTCGCAGGTTCTGTGGTCGCGTGGCGCGGGGTTTCCCATGAGCCCGAGCCAGTGGCGACTCACCAGCTCGACGCACGCCGCGACCTCAGTGCTGCCGAGCAAGGCATCTATGCCGACCTGCGGGTGACCCTCGATGAAATCCGCTTGCTGCGCGAGGAACAACAAGCCCTGCCGACGCCGCAGAATCTGGCCGCCGAAGGGTTTGCGCCATTTGCCCAGGATGCGAGTTCGGTCAGCCGCGGTGGTCATGCCTGGCAATTGCTGGCGGACGCCGCGTATTTCGGCCAAAGCCAGAATCCGGCCGTCGCCGGTTCGTTTGTGATGCGGCTCAGCGCCGACGACAAGGCTGCGCCGGACATCTGGCTCAGCCGCGATGCTGCCGCTCAGGCCCCGGCGCAACTGACTGCGGCGGCGCTGTCCGCTGCCGGCTGGAAACAGATCGTCGCGCAATACGATGCCGGGGTTACCCGCGAACATCGCCATTGATTCCTCGCCCTCCTCCGAGAGAAGACCGCTTGCTCATGTCTATTTCATCGCCACGCCGTCCATTGTTACGCCTCTTTTTATTGGGCCTGTGTGCCTGCCTGCTGAGCCCGTTGGCCAGTGCCGATCAGGCCAAACGCCTGCGCATCGGCATCACCCTGCACCCTTACTACAGCTATGTGGCCAACATCGTCGGCGACAAGGCCGAGGTGGTGCCGCTGATCCCGGCCGGTTTCAACCCGCATGCCTACGAGCCACGGGCCGAAGACATCAAACGCATCAGCGGGCTGGATGTGATCGTGCTCAACGGCGTTGGCCATGACGACTTCGCCGACCGCATGATCGCCGCCAGCGAAACGCCAAACATCAAAACCATCGAAGCCAACGAAAACGTGCCGTTGCTGGCGGCCACCGGGGTTGCCGCGCGCGGGGCCGGCAAAGTGGTGAACCCGCACACGTTCCTGTCGATCAGCGCTTCCATTGCCCAGGTCAACAACATTGCCCGCGAACTGGGCAAACTCGATCCAGACAACGCCAAGACCTACACCCAGAACGCCCGCGCCTACGGCAAACGCCTGCGGCAGATGCGCGCCGACGCCCTGGCAAAACTGACGCAAGCGCCGAACGCGGAACTGCGCGTGGCCACGGTGCACGCGGCTTACGACTATCTGCTGCGTGAGTTCGGCCTGGAAGTGACCGCCGTGGTCGAGCCGGCCCACGGTATCGAGCCGAGCCCAAGCCAGTTGAAGAAGACCATTGACCAGTTGCGTGAACTGGACGTGAAAGTGATCTTCTCGGAGATGGATTTCCCCTCCACTTACGTCGAAACAATCCAGCGTGAATCCGGGGTGAAGCTGTATCCGCTGTCGCACATTTCCTACGGCGAATACACCGCCGACAAGTACGAAAAGGAAATGACCGGCAACCTCAACACCGTGGTGCGGGCGATTCAGGAGTCTGGCGCATGACTTCCAGAGAAACGATCTCGACCGAACTCCAGTCCCCTGTGGGAGCGAGCCTGCTCGCGAAGGCGCCGGGCCAGCCAACATCTTTATCGAATGACACACCGCATTCGCGAGCGGGCTCGCTCCCACAAGGATTGGGACCGACTCTGGATTTTGCGGAAGTCTCTCTGACGCTTGGTCGCACGACAATCCTCGATAACGTCACCTTTCAGGTGCAACCCGGCAGCGTTCACGCCCTGGTCGGCCCCAACGGTGGCGGCAAGAGTTCGCTGATCAAGACCCTGCTCGGACAAATGCCCCATCAGGGCCAGCTCAGCCTGCAATGGCCCGGCGAACCCGGCACCATCGGTTATGTACCGCAGGCGCTGGAATTCGATCGCGGTCTGCCGATGACCGTCGACGATTTCATGGCTGCCATGTGCCAGCGACGTCCGGCGTTTCTCGGTTTGAGCAAGCGTTACGCCGGCGCCATTGGTGAAGCGCTGGAACGCGTCGGCATGCAAGACAAACGCAAGCGCCGCATGGGCGCGCTGTCCGGCGGTGAGCGGCAGCGGGTGCTGCTCGCCCAAGGTTTGATTCCGGCGCCGCAATTGCTGGTGCTGGATGAACCGATGTCGGCCCTCGATGAAGCCGGGATTCAGGTATTCGAACGTCTGCTCGGCGATTGGCGTGCAGCGGGCATCACCGTGCTGTGGATCGAGCACGATCTGGAAGCGGTCGGGCGTCTGGCCAGCCGTGTCACGGGTCTAAACCGCCGCATGCTGTTTGATACCTCACCGCAAGAGGCGCTGACCCCGGAACGTCTGCTGACCTTGTTCTCGACCCATCCACGGAGCGCTGCCTGATGAGTTACGAAGCCTTTCGTTTGATGGTCCAGGGCTGGGCCTCGTCCGGGTATCTGCCGGAAGCACTGGCCTACGGTTTCGTGGTCAATGCGTTGCTTGCCGGCCTGTTGATCGGCCCGGTACTCGGCGGCCTAGGCACGCTGGTAGTGGTCAAGCGCTTCGCGTTTTTTTCCGAAGCGGTGGGCCATGCGGCGCTCACCGGTGTAGCCATCGGCATTCTGCTCGGCGAGCCTTACACCGGGCCCTACGGCAGCCTGTTCGGCTACTGCCTGCTGTTCGGCATCCTGCTCAATTACCTGCGCAACCGTACCGGTCTGGCACCGGACACTTTGATCGGCGTATTCCTCTCGGTGTCACTGGCACTGGGCGCGAGTCTGCTACTGATTCTCGCGGGCAAGATCAACGTGCACATTCTCGAGAACGTGCTGTTCGGTTCGGTACTCACGGTTAACGGCAACGATCTGGCGGTATTGGCCATCGTCGGTTCGCTGGTCATGGCGTTGGCCCTGCCGCTGTACAACCGCATCATGCTCGCCAGTTTCAACCCGCAACTGGCGGCGGTGCGCGGGGTGGCGGTGAAGACTCTGGATTATCTGTTCGTGATTCTGGTGACGCTGATCACCGTCGCAGCGGTGAAAGTCATCGGCGCGATTCTGGTCGGCGCGCTGCTGGTGATTCCAGCGGCGGCGGCACGTTTGCTCAGCCAGTCGCTCAAGGGCTTCTTCTGGTGCTCGGTGTTGATCGCCACGGTCAGCACACTGTGCGGGATCCTCGCGCCGATCGTGTTTGATCTGCCGATTCCGTCCGGCGCCGCGATCATTCTGGTCGCCGGCATTGCCTTCGCCCTCGCCGCCATTGCGCGCGGGGTTGTCCCGAGTCTGAAAGGGAATCTTGGATAAATGACTTTTTCACTGCGCAAACTGACCTTGGCCATGACCTTGTGCGGCGTGGTCTGCTCGCCTTTGATGGCGGCCGAAAAAGCTAAGCCGCTGCAGGTACTGGCCTCATTGCCCATCACCTTTGGCTTGGCAGAAGCGCTGCTCAAGGGCACTGATGTCAATCTCGAACGCGCGGCGCCAGCGAACCTGCCGGGCAGCCGTCAGAGTGCCTACTTTACGGGGCGTGGAGCTCCGGCCCTGAGCAAACTGGCAACCGGTGCCGATGCCGTCATTGGCGTGCGCTCGCTGTGGCCAGATGACCAGTTGTACCCGATCGCTCGCCGCAGCAACATCCGCATCGTTGAAGTCGATGCGGCGCGCCCGGTCGACGGCGCCCTCCCGGGCATTGCCGTACAACCGGATCTGAAGGTTGATGGCTTGAACAGTCAGCCATGGCTGGCCAGCAACAACATGGGGCGCATGGCGGATGTGATGGCGGCGGATCTGGTGCGCTTGGCACCGGGCGCCAAGCCTGCGATCGAGGCGAATCTGGCGACGTTGAAGCAGCGTTTGCTGAAGCTCAGCGCCGACAGCGAGGCGCGGTTGGCGAGTGCCGACAATCTGAGTGTGATGAGTTTGAGTGATCACTTTGGTTATCTGATCGGTAGTCTGAATCTGGAGCTGGTTGGCCAGGATCCACGCCCTGATGCGGAATGGACGCCGCAGGATCTGAAAAAACTGACGGCGACGCTCAAGGACAATGATGTCGCGGTGGTCCTGCATCATCGACAGCCATCGGACGCGGTGAAAGCGGCAATTGCCGAGTCGGGCAGTCATCTGGTGGTTTTGAGCACCGATGCGGCGGATCCGGTGGCGGAGCTGGAAGGCAATGTTGATTTGCTGCTCAAAGGGCTGAGCGGAGCTTAGTTTTAGCCGAAACCGCGTTATCGTTCTTCGCGAGCAAGCTCGCTCCCACATTGGATCTGTGTCGTTCACAACTCACCTGTGGGAGCGAGCTTGCTCGCGAAGAGGCCTGACCTGACAACACAAACTCCAGCCATGAAAAAACCCGCTGACTGTTTCCAGTCCAGCGGGTTCTTTTTGCCCGGCCGCTTATTGCGCGGCGGTCTGGGCTTCCATCTTCTGACGCAAACTCAGCGGACGCATGTCGGTCCAGACTTCTTCGATATAGGCCAGGCATTCCTTTTTCAGGCCGCTCTTGCCCACGGTGCGCCAGCCTTGCGGCACGGCTTTGTAGTCCGGCCAGATCGAGTATTGCTCTTCGTGGTTGACCACGACCTGAAAGAGGATGTCCTCGCGGTCGAATACTGACGTCATGCTGGTTCTCCATCGTTATAAGGGTGGGCTGCACGCTGAGTGCAGCCGGGTATGTAGAAAGAACGTTCGGCGCGGCGAAAAATTTACAGCGCAGCGGTGGCAGCGGCCAAAGCACGGCCAAAGATTTCCGCGACACGGTCGATTTCGGYGGCAGTGATCACCAGCGGCGGCAGGAAACGTACTACTGCGCCATGCCGACCGCCCAGCTCCAGAATCAGCCCACGCTTGAGGCATTCGCGCTGGACCAGCGGCGCCAGTCGTGCGAACGCCGGCGGATGACCGAGCGCATCCGGTGGGCCGTTCGGCTCGACCAGCTCGACGCCGAGCATCAGGCCGCGACCACGAATGTCGCCCAATTGCGGGAAGTCCCGTTGCAGGATGCGCAGGTGCTCGCTGAGGCGCTCGCCCATGGCAGCAGCGTGTTCGCAGACCTTGTGCTCAACCAGATAACGCATCACCGCAGAACCTGCCGCCATGGCCATTTGATTGCCACGGAACGTGCCGGCGTGCGCGCCCGGCTGCCAAGTATCGAGCCAGTCGCGATAGACCACCACGGCCAACGGCAGGCTGCCGCCGATGGCTTTGGACAACACCACCACATCCGGGGTGATACCGGCGTGTTCGAAGGCAAACATCTTGCCGGTGCGGGCGAAACCGCTCTGGATCTCGTCGACGATCAACGCCACGCCGGCCTTTTCGGTGATCCGGCGCAAGCCGCGCAGCCACTCGATGTCCGCCGGAATCACACCGCCCTCGCCCTGCACCGCTTCGACGATCACCGCTGCGGGCAGTTGCACGCCGGCTTCCGGGTCGTTGAGCAAGTTTTCCAGATAGCTCAGGTTAGCCCTCACGCCCGCCGCGCCACCAAGGCCGAACGGGCAACGGTAGTCGTACGGGAACGGCATGAACTGCACGCCATTGCTGAGCAACGCACCCAGCGGTTTTTTCGGCCCCAGGCTGCCCATCAGGCTCAGCGCGCCCTGGCTCATACCGTGATAACCACCGGAGAACGACAGCACGGTGCTGCGCCCGGTCGCCGTGCGTACCAGCTTCAATGCCGCTTCCACGGCATCGGTGCCGGTCGGCCCGCAGAACTGGATTTTCGCTTGCGCCGCCAGGGCGGGCGGCAGCAGGCCGAACAGGTCCTGGACGAACTGATCCTTGACCGGTGTGGTCAGGTCGAGAGTGTGCAGCGGCAATTCATCGGCCAATACCTGCTGGATCGCTTCGATCACCACCGGGTGGTTATGCCCCAGCGCCAGCGTGCCGGCCCCGGCGAGGCAGTCGATGAACGTGCGCCCTTCAACGTCTTCGACATACAGGCCTTTGGCGCGCTTCAGTGCCAATGGAATGCGTCGTGGATAGCTGCGCGCGTTGGACTCCTGCCGGGCCTGACGAGCCAGCAATGGCGATTCATTGAACTGGTACAGCGTTTCGGCCGGCGCCGAGGTAACCCGGGCCGACGACTCTTCGATAAGGCTGGTGGCGACTGACATCTCTCGACCCCTCAATTGGCTATGGATAGTGACCAAAACAGCACACCGGACAGGTGCGCATTCCGATCGCGGGGCGCACTTGCAGGTTTTCCTGTTCTGGAAACGCTTAAGGGGCCTGAGGATTTAGCCCGTGATCGTGTTGTCAGGCCGGYGCTGCCAACGACTTGTGCATGGGCAGGGTCTGCACGCCTTGGTATTCGACGGGCGGCGCTGACTCGCGATAGCCCAGACGGCGATAAAAAGTACGGCCGGTGCGCGTGCTGTTGAGATTCGCTTGAGCAACGTCGCGAACCCGCAACCAGCCTTCCAGATCGTGCATCAACGCGCGCCCGACGCCCCGGCGAAAGGATTCCGGCTGCACGTAACACAGGGAAATGTCACCACTGGCCTGTGCCATGCCGACACCGACCGGTTTGTCCGCCAGTAAAGCCATGCATAAATAGAAGTGCGGGTCGGCGAGGCGGGCGCTGATGAAGTCGGCGGATTGCTGAGTGATCCAGGTGCTGACCCGTGTCGGATCGTTACGGTGGTCGAGCGCACAACCGATACGGATCGAACGTTCGATGATGCGGCTGATGATGCCGGCGTCGGCCAGTGTGGCGGGACGAATGCAGATGGGTGCTTCCATGGCGCAATTCCCTCAATCCATTGAGTCAAAGCTGCGTTGACCTTACCCCCACCCCTGCCGGATAGCGAATGTCGAAAAGTTACATTTGATGTGCCAAAACATCCGCCCTTGTGGGAGCGAGCCTGCTCGCGAAAGCGTTTTGTCAGCCACTTGGATGCTGACTGTGCCGCCGTCTTCGCGAGCAGGCTCGCTCACACAGGAGATTTGTGGTCAGGTCAGACAGGCTGCAATGGCATGGTCAGCTCGACGCGCAGGCCATCCGGGCGGCTGTCGAAATGCAGGGCGCAGTCGCAGCGCTGAACGATCGCCTGGACAATCGCCAGGCCGAGGCCACAACCAGTGCTCTGGCCGTTGCGCCAGAAGCGTTGGGTCAGGTGTTGCAGATCATCCGGTGCAATGCCCGGGCCATGATCACGCACGACAAACCGCACGCGGTTGCCAATGGTTTCCAGACTCAGTTCGACTGCGCAGTCCTCAGGGGTATGGCGCAAGGCGTTGTCGAGCAGATTGCGCAGCGCCGCGATCGACAGCACCGCCGGCATGTGCAGCGGTGCAGCGCTAAGCCCGGCCGGCAGTTGCAGTTTGATGCGCTGGTGCTCGCCACCGGTGGCGTCCTGGATCGCCAGGCGTGCCACTTGCTCGGCGCTGCACTGCGAACCGTCATCGAACGACAGGCTGCCCTCGACCCGCGCCAGCAACAACAACTGTTCGAGGGTGCGATGCAAGCGATCGGCGCCCTCCTCGGCCCGCGCCAGTGACTGATCGCGGGCACTGCCGTCGGTCATGCGCGCAACTTGCAGGTGGGTCTTGATCGCCGTCAGCGGGCTGCGCAGTTCATGTGCCGCGTCACCGGTCAGACGGCGCTCACGCTCGATGGTCTTGCCGATGCGTTGAAACAACTGATTTTGCGTTTCCAGCAGCGGCTTCAATTCGCTGGGAAAGGTCTGGATCTGCAACGGCTCGAGCGAGTCGGCATTGCGCCGCATCAGCGCCTCACGCAGACGGTTGAGCGGCGCCAGCCCCTGGCCGATGCCCAGCCACAACAGGCACAGGCAGCCGAGCAGCGCCACGCCCACCGGCACCGACGCCGCCAGCAGGATCGACATGTTCAGGGCTTCGCGCTCGATCTGCCGGTCGGCCGTGGTGATGCGCACATCGCCCCGCGCCAGGGTGAAGCTGCGCCACGGCGCGCCATCGATCATCTGGTCATGGAAGCCCATTTTCTCGGCTTCCAGCGCTTGTTCGGGATTGTTGTGACTGCGCGCGAGAATTTCCCCACGCAACGAGCTGACCTGACAGGCCATGCCACCGGGGATATTCAGTTGTTCGGCACTGAAATGCGTGCCCTCGCCTTTGCTCGGCAATGTCGGCAACTGTTCCAGCAGCCCGGCGACCATGCGCGCCGAGGCCACCAGACGCTGGTCGAGGGAAAACATCATCTGATTGCGCAGGTCACTGAGCATCCAGGCCGCCGCCAGCGCCCAGATCAGCGCAAACGCAGCACCGAGGGTCAGGCTCAAGCGCAGTCGCAGGCTCATCACTTGCCTTGATCTCCACCGTCGGCCGGGCCGAGGCGATAGCCCAGACCGCGCACGGTTTCGACGATGCCTTTGCCCAGTTTGCTGCGCAGGTGATGGATGTGCACGTTCAGCGCGTTGCTTTCCAGTTCGTCGTTGAAGCCGTAGACGCTGTCCTTCAACTGCTCGGTGGACAGCACCCGGCCACGATTGTGCAGCAGCGCCTGCAACAGCGATTGCTCGCGGCGCGACAAGTCCACCGGTTGCCCCGCCAGCGTGGTTTCGCGGCTGCTCGGATCGTACGTCAGCGCGCCATGCTCGATCAGGTTGACGCTGCGCCCGGCAACCCGGCGCAACAGGGTTTGCAGGCGGGCGAACAGTTCGCGCAGATCAAACGGCTTGAGCAGGTAATCGTCAGCCCCGGCCTGCAAGCCGTCAACGCGGTCGGTGACCGAGTCGCGCGCGGTCAGGATCAGCACTGGAATCTCCAGGCCACTCTGACGCAGTTGTTGCAGCAACTTGAGGCCATCTTCGTCGGGCAGGCCAAGATCGAGCACCATCACGTCGAATTCGGCGACTTTAAGTATCGCGCGGGCCTTCGATGCCGTGTTGACGTGTTCGACGGTCAGGCCTTGGGCACTGAGTCCCGCAACAATACCGCTGGCGATCAGTTCATCGTCTTCGCAAACCAGTACGTGCATGGGTACTCCGGAAACAAAAAGGCGAGTGAAACAGGCGAGGATTAAGGCGCAATTATGGCCGTCACCGACGCATACGGGAAGCCGGGCGCAAAAGCCGGTGCCGCCCGATTGCGCAAACCTATAGTCACGCCGCATTAAAAACTTCTCCCCACGAATAAAGAAACAATTCCTCCCTTTGTAAGACGCCTTCAATCCTTTAGTTTTCAGCTGGCGATTACCTACAACTTTTAAAAGGACTTAATGAACATGCCTCAACTAAAAAACTTCGTCGCGATCGATTGGCGCTCCGGCCCCGACCGTATTTATTTCTTCTTCAAGGACAGCGACACCTATTCTCGATTCGATCTCGCTGACAACAAGGTATCCACCAACTACCCCGCCCCGGTTACCGATAGCTGGGACAGCTTTGGTCCTTATGCCAAAGGCTTGCGTTTCGGACTGACAACCACTTCATTCGGCTGGAACACCCCGACCGATGAAGATATTGCCTGGTTGTTCTTCTATCAGGGAACAACACCCGTGGTGTGTAAATACAATCAAGACAAAGACAAGGTCGATGCCTTCTATAAAGTTTCCGATTCAATCTGGAAGCCAATACTGCCCTACTTCGACAAAATCATCGCAGGCACCTGGTTTCAACTAACCGGTCACCCGTTCCTGTTCAGATTCATCCTCAACGATGGGCACTATCTATCGTTTAACTACAAGGCAAAGACCCTGACTTACAAATCCTTCGGGGATCATCAACTTGGCGCGCTGCAACCGTACAAGGACCGGATCATCACGGCAGCGCAAAATGACCGGACTTTTGCCGACAGCTACTGGTACATCTTCCTGACCAACAACCAATACCTGACTTACAACATTCAGTCCGACCGTCTAGTCTCCGGCCCACAAACCATCAATGACGAGAACTGGCCCGGACTGCTGCGCGGCTGATTGGCCGAAGCCGGAGGGCCTTGTAGGATACGGTTAATTATCGGTTAATCGCCGCCGCCCATTCTGCGTCTTACTTGCACAGGGACAAGGCTCCTCCATGCGTCATTTTTTTCTTTTGTTTGCTCTGCTGATCTCCAGCCTGGCCCAGGCGGGGAACAATCCATTTGAGTCAAAACCGGAGTTTCTGCCGGTCGACCAGGCATTCGTGCTCACATCCGAACGCCTCGAATCCGGTGAAACGCAGTTGTTCTGGCAAATCACCGACGGTTATTACCTGTATCAGAAACGCCTGAAATTCGAAGGGCTGAGCGCAGAGCAACAGCCCGCGCTGCCTGAAGGCGAATCCCACAGCGACGAGTTTTTCGGTGAGCAACCGGTCTATCGCCAAGGGCTGGAAATTAAAATTCCAGCCTCGGCCACGGGGCAGATCAAGGTCGGCTATCAGGGCTGTGCCGATGCCGGCCTGTGCTATCCACCGCAAACCCGGGTCATCGACCTGGGCGGTAAAGCGCCAGCCACGACAACACCGGCGGCGACAGCGGTAACAACGACAACGAACGACCAGGCACCGGATCAAGCCCTGGCCAGCAGCCTGCAAGAACACGCGTTGGGCTGGAGCTTGCTGGCGTTTTTCGGTTTCGGCTTGCTGCTGGCATTTGCGCCGTGCTCATTGCCGATGCTGCCGATTCTGGCCGGTATGGTCGTCGGCAGTGGTGCCACTCCGCGTCGCGGATTCGTATTGGCCGGCAGTTATGTGATTTGCATGGCGCTGGTGTATGCGGCGATGGGCGTGATTGCCGCGCTGCTCGGCGCGAACCTGCAGGCCTGGTTGCAAAATCCATGGCTGCTGGGGACCTTTGCCGCGATCTTCGTGGTGTTGGCGTTGCCGATGTTTGGCTTCTTTGAACTGCAATTGCCGGTGGCCCTGCGCGATCGCCTGGAACACGCCTCGCGCAGTCGCAGCGGTGGCAGCGTGATCGGTGCCGGAGCGCTCGGTGCATTGTCCGGTCTGTTGGTCGGCCCGTGCATGACCGCGCCACTGGCGGGTGTCTTACTGTATATCGCGCAGACCGGCAACGCGCTGCACGGTGGTTTGATTCTGTTTTCGCTGGGCATCGGCATCGGTGTGCCGCTGCTGTTGCTGGTGACCGTTGGCAATGGCTTTCTGCCCAAACCCGGTGCGTGGATGAACCTGCTCAAAGGCGTGTTCGGATTCTTCTTCCTCGCCACTGCGCTGGTGATGTTGCGCCCGGTGCTGGATGCGTCGTTATGGCTGGGCCTGTGCGGTGCGCTGCTGTTGATCGCCGCGTTCTGCGCCTGGAAACAGTCCGAAGGTTTTGGCCGCGTTGCGCAGTTGTTCGGCGCCAGTTCGCTGCTGCTCGGGCTGTGGGGCAGTTTGCTGGTGATTGGTGCGGCGGGCGGCAGCGATGATCCGTATCAACCGTTGCAGGTCTACAGTGCCGGTCGTGCTGGCGCCACCGCGCCTTCGGGTCATGAAGCGTTCACCACGATCAAGGAGCCGGCGGCGCTGCAACGCGAACTCGATGCCGCCAAGGCTCAGGGTCAGTGGGTGCTGCTCGATTACTACGCCGACTGGTGCAAGTCTTGCCTGATCATGGAGAAGCAGGTGTTTGGCAAGGACAACGTGATGCAGGCGCTGAGCAACGTGCGCCTGCTCAGGCTTGATGTCACCGACGACAATGCCGCCAGCGCTGAACTGCTCAGCCGCTACAAAGTGCCGGGACCGCCGACGTTCATCTGGATCGGTGCTGATGGTCTGGAGCGCCGCAGCCAGCGCATCACCGGCGAAGTCGACGCCGAGACATTCCTGCAACACTGGACTGCCACCCGAGATGCCCATTAATGCTGACTTTCACCCTCGGCACCTTTGCCATCGCGCTTAACCACCTGCTGCTGATCAGTGCCCTGGCGCTGGCAACCTTTGTCGGCTGGCGGGTGGCCAAGCGTGGCGGTGATAACCCCGAGTCAGCATTGTTCAGCCTGTTTCTGCTGGGCATGCTCGCGGCGCGAATTGCTTTTGTGCTGCTGTACTGGTCGCACTATCGCAATGACCCGTGGCAGATCATCGATTTGCGCGACGGTGGTTTCCTCGCCTGGCCAGGGGTAATCGTATTGTTGCTGGTCGCCCTGTATCGCGGCTGGCGCCGTCCAGGGCTGCGTCGCCCGTTGGGGTTTGGCGTGGCCAGCGGCCTGGCGTTCTGGCTGTTGGCGACACTGTCGTTGAACCTCTACGAACAAGGCACCCGGCTGCCGGACATCTCCCTGCGCAATGCGGCCGGGGAAACCATTCAGCTCCGTGATTATCAGGGCGGTCCACTGGTGATCAATCTGTGGGCGACCTGGTGCCCGCCGTGCCGGCGCGAGATGCCGGTGCTGGAAAACGCTCAGATGCAACGCCCGGACCTGACCTTCCTGTTCGTCAACCAAGCCGAAAGCATGCAGAGCGTGGCGACGTTTCTCGAAACCCAGGGCCTGAGCCTCAATAACGTGCTGTTCGACCGCAGTGGTCGGCTGGGTCAGGCCGTCGGTTCCATGGCATTGCCGACTACGCTGTTCTATAGCCCTGACGGTCGGCTGCTGACCAGCCACCTGGGTGAGCTGTCCAACGCCAGCCTGGCGCGCGCGCTGGAAAACTTCGCCGCCCCAACCCCGAATTCGAACCCGGCCACTGCACCGGCCACCTCTGCAAGGAAACTGCCATGCCCCGCCTCCGCCACCTGCTGACGCTGACTCTGGGCACCGCCCTGCTGCACTTGCCGTCGGTGCAGGCTGCTGAAGAGTTGCCTGCGGCGATCAAACAGATCGAAGCCAAAGGCGCGAAAATCGTCGGCCAGTTCGATGCGCCCGATGGTCTGCGCGGTTATGCGGCGCAGTATCAGAACCGAGGCATGGCGCTGTACCTGACCCCTGACGGCAAACACGTTTTGCTGGGTAATCTGTACGACGCCGACGGCAAGGATCTGAGCAGCGAGCCGCTGCAAAAACTGGTTTACGCGCCGATGGCCAAGGAAGTCTGGGCCAAATTCGAGGCGAGCAATTGGATTCAGGACGGCAACAAGGATGCACCGCGCACGGTGTACCTATTCAGCGATCCGAACTGCCCGTACTGCAACATGTTCTGGGAACAGGCACGGCCATGGGTCAAGGCTGGCAAGGTGCAGTTGCGGCACATCATGGTCGGCATCATTCGCGAAGACAGCCCGGGCAAGTCGGCCGCGTTGCTGGCGGCGAAAGATCCGGCCAAGGCCCTGGAAGATCACGAGAAGGCTGGCAAGGGCAGCTCACTGAAAGCGCTGAAAGATATTCCGGCGGCCGTGCAGAGCAAACTGGCAGCGAACATGCAACTGATGGAAGACCTGGATTTGCAGGCGACGCCGGCGATTTTCTACATGGATGACAAGGGTGAGTTGCAACAGCAGCAAGGTGCGCCTTCGCCGGACAAGTTGGCGAAGATTCTCGGGCCTAAATAATTCCGGGTTTGTTGGCGCCTGAAATGACGCCTTCGCGAGCAGGCTCGCTCCCACAGGGATCGAATGTGTTCACAGACTCTGTGTTCAATGCGGTCACTGTGGGAGCGAGCCTGTCTCCGGACGGCGTTCCGACGAAGAACGATTACTCGGTCTAACGGTTGCGCTCGCTGAGGAAGGTAAACAACACCTCGGTGACAAACTGCGGATTCTCCAGATTGGAGATATGCCCCGCTTCCGGCACCAACACCCACGGGCAACCGATCAACTCGGCCATTTCTTTTGCTTCGGACGGCGGTCGCGGCTTGTCCTGATCGCCGCACATTACCAGCGTGGTCGCTGCGTTCAATTCGCCCAGCCGTGGCAACAAATCATCACGGCCAAAGGTGATTCGCCCCATCGGCACGATGCTTTCGCGCAGCCGATCCGAAGAGTACGCCGCCAGTTTCGCGCGGAAATCCTGATACAGCGCCGACTGCGGATCGATGCCCGGACGGAAGAAGATCGGCACGACGATATCCAGTAATTGCTCGGAGATTTCGCCGGTTTCCTCAATTTGCTTGAACAGCGAAAAGTAATACTGACGGGTGGGTTCAGGTTCGACGCCGACGTAGGTATCCATCAACACCAGACCGTTGATCCGCTGCGGTGCCGACAACGCCAGACGCACGCCCCACATGCCGCCGACCGACAGGCCAACCAGCGTGACACGGTCGATATCCAGATGATCGAGCAGAGCCTGCGCCTGACGGGCGATGTCGTCCAGGGATGTTGTGCCCTCAGGTAACCGTCCCGATTCGCCATGGCCCCACAAATCCAGTGCAATCACCCGATAGTGCGGCGATAACGCGGCGATCTGCGGTGCCCACATCGCGTGATCCCACAGATAGCTGCCGGCCAGCAAAACTGCCGGACCAGTGCCTTGATCAATGTAATGCAGCGCTTGTCCGTCCACCGTGAAAAAAGGCATCGACCACCCCCGCGACAAAAAAGAGAACCGGCAGACTGAGCTGCCGGTTCTTTATCGTCAACCTTGGAAATGTACATGAATGTACCGGCCTCATCGCGAGCAGGCTCACTCCTACATTTTGGAATGCGTTCCCCTGTAGGAGTGAGCCTGCTCGCGATGAGGCCAGTGCAGACACTAGAGAATCAGAGGCCCTCCAGCTCCGCCATCAGATCATTCAACCGATCAACCTTCTCCTCGGTGATATCACTCGCCGCCAATCCATCGACGTACTCAGCCAACTCCTCCACCGTGCTGCACTCGAACATCGCTCGCAGCGGCACATCCCGCTGCAGGGTTTTCTGCACCCGCGAGGCGATCTGCGTGGCCAGCAACGAATGCCCGCCCAGCTCGAAGAAGTTGTCGCGTACACCGACCTTTTCGACCTTCAGCACCTCGGCCCAAATATCAGCCAACGTCTGTTCAAGATCATTGCGCGGGGCCAGATAATCCTCGCTCTGCAACTGGCCGATCTCCAGCGCCGGCAAGGCTTTGCGATCGAGTTTGCCGTTGGCGTTCAGCGGCATTTGCTCGAGCCACAACCAGTGCAGCGGCACCATGTACTCTGGCAGTTCGGCGCGCAGGCGCTGCTTGATCCGCTCCAGGCGTTCGCTCGGATTGAGTGCCGAATCGGCCGCAACCAGATAACCGACCAAGTGTTTACCGTTGACGCCCTCCTGCACAGCGACCGCGCCATCGCGCACTTCCGGCTGTTCATGCAGGCGCGCTTCGATCTCACCCAGCTCGATGCGATAACCGCGAATCTTCACCTGATGGTCAACACGGCCAACGTACTCCAGCACACCGTCGCTGCGACGCCGCGCCAGGTCACCGGTGCGATACAGACGCTCGCCCGGCGCACCGAACGGGTTCGGTACAAACACCGGCGCGGTGCGCAGCGGATCGCTGACATAGCCGCGCCCGACGCCGGTCCCGGCAACACACAACTCACCCACCGCGCCCAACGGCACCAGTTCCAGCGCACCATCGACCAGATAGAGCAAGTTGTTGTCGGTCGGCGTGCCGATCGGCAAGTAACTGCCGCGCGTCGACGCCATGTCGACACGGAAGAACGCCACGTCGTCCGAGCACTCCGCCGGACCGTACGCGTTGACCAAACCAATGTCCGGATAACGCAGCAGCCATTGATGCGCCAGTTCCGGTGGCATCGCTTCGCCGGTTGGCAGCATCCAGCGCAAGCCATCCAGACTCAGGCGCTCCGAGGCGAGCATGCCCTGAATCAGCGACGGCACACTCTCCAGCACGGTGATGCCCTGCGCTTGCACATGCACCAGCAAACCCTGCGGATCGTGAGCGATGGTGTTCGGCACGATGTCCACCCGCGCGCCGAATAATGGCGCGGCAAGGAATTGCCAGACCGAAATATCGAAGCTTTGCGAAGCGGTCTGCGCAATCACATCGGCCTCGCTCAGTTGCAGATACGGCACCTTGCTCAACTGGTTATTGAGCATGCCGCGCTGTTCGGCCATTACGCCTTTCGGCAGGCCGGTCGAACCCGAGGTGTAGATCACGTAAGCGAGGTTGTCCGGGCCGCTGTAAATGCCGAGGTTCTGCGCCGCTGTCGCTGCCGCTTGAATCTCTTCCCAGACCAACAAGCGCGGGCGATTGGCGCAGCTGAATTCATCCAGCAAGGTCTGCGCCTGTTCAAAGCATGCTTTGGAGCAGACCAGCACCGGCGTGCGGCTCAGCTCGATGATGCGTTGCAGACGCTGACTCGGCAGGCCCGGATCCAGCGGCAGATAACCCGCGCCAGCCTTGAGGCTGCCGATGATCATGCCGAGCAGATCGAGATTGCGTTCGCCGAGCAAGGCCACCGGTTGATCCATCTGCACACCGGCGGCGACCAGTGCATGGCCGAGACGGTTGGCATTGTGGTTCAGCTCGGCATAGCTCTGTTGCTGATCCAGGCAACTGGCGGCGATGCGCTGCGGATGCGCGACAACCTGCGCTTCAAACAGCGCCACGTAGCTCTGCTCCAGCGGATAATCGTGGGCACTCTGGTTGCAACCGTGCAGCAGAAAGTCCTGTTCCTCTGTGCCTAGCAGCGGCAGATCGGCCATGTCGCCATGGAAGCCATCGACCAGCGCCAGCAGCAGACGTTTGAACTCGCCGAGCATGCGCTCGATGGTCGATTCGTCGAAATAACGCTGGTCGTACGACAGGTGCAGACCGAGGTCATCGCCCGGGTAACACACCGCCGTCAGCGGGAAGTTGGTGTGCGTTCGGCCCGAGTCCGAGGTCGCATTCAGGCTCTGCGCACGGTCCAGTACCGAGACTTCCACCGGGGCATTCTCGAAGACGAACAGGCTGTCGAACAGCGGCTGGCCTTTCGGCAATTCGCTTTGTTCCTGAATGTTCACCAGCGGCAGGTATTCGTACTCGCGCAGTTGCATGTTGCTGTCGAGCAAACCACTGAGCCACTGACGCACGCTGCTGCGCTGATCGTCCCCGGGCATTTTCACCCGCAGCGCGATGCTGTTGATGAACAGACCGACGGTGCGTTGCATCTCCGGCATGTCCACCGGACGCCCGGCCACGGTGACGCCGAAGAGCACGTCACGATCACCGCTTAGGCGCCGCAGGACCAAGGCCCACGCCGCTTGGGCGAAGGTGTTGATGGTCAGTTGATGCGCCTGCGCCAGTTCCCGCAGACGCGCACCGTCCTCGACATTGAGGCGGGTGTAGCGGTCGCCGACGACCATGCCGCCGCTTTCACCGGCATGTTCACGCAGGAATGGACGGTCGCTCGGAATCGGCGTGGTGCGCTCGAACCCTTGCAGGTTCTGCTGCCACCACTGCCGCGCTTCGGCGAGGCTCTGGCGTTGCAGCCAGCCGATGTAATCGCGGTAACGCGGTGGTACGGCGAGTTGCGCTTCACGACCCTCACCCAGCGCGGTGTAAATCTCGAAGAAGTCGTTCATCAGCAACGAGCGGCACCAGGCATCGATGAGGATGTGGTGGTTGCTCATCATGAACCAGTAACGCGACGCGCCGACCTTGATCAGGCGCAAGTGGAACGGCGCCTGATTGAGCAGATCGAAACCGGCCTCGCGCTCGCGTTGCAGCAGCGCTTGCAGCTTCGGTTCCTGCTCGATTTCAGCGATGGCGCTCCAGTCCAGATATTCGATTGGCGTACGACCCGGCGTATGAATCACTTGCAGCATGTCTTCGCCAACGTTCCAGCAGAACGAGGCACGCAGCGCTTCGTGACGGGCGACCACCGCTTGCCAGGCCTGAGCGAAACGCTGCGGGTCGAGTTCGCTGTTGATGCGGTAGCGATCCTGCATGTAGTACAGGCCGGTGCCCGGTTCGAGCAAGGTGTGCAGCAACATGCCTTCCTGCATCGGCGTCAGCGGATAGACGTCTTCGATGTGCGCGGCCGGCACCGGCAAGGCATCGAGTTGCGCCTGAGTCAGCCTGGCCAGCGGGAAGTCCGATGGCGTCAGGCCGCCGGCCTCGTCTTGCAGGCAATGGGCGATCAGGCTTTGCAGCTCACCGAGGTAAGCGTCGGCCAGATCGTTGATGGTCTGCGCGTCATAACGCTCGGCGCTGAAGGTCCAGCGCAGGAGCAATTCACCGCCGTAAACCTGGCTGTCGATGCTCAACTCGTTGGGCAATGGCGCGTGCGGATCGTGAGCGGCACCGACCGGCTCGTCCAGCGGACGGAACAGCGCATCACTGCCGAAGCTCTGGTCGAACTGGCCGAGGTAGTTGAAGGTAACCGGCGCCTGCGGCAGCGCGGCCATGCTGCGCTGGCTGAGGTCATCGGCGAGATAACGCAGCACGCCGTAACCGAGGCCTTTGTGCGGTACCGCGCGCAGTTGCTCCTTGATTGCCTTGATCGAAGCGCCCTGCCCCGCAGCTTCTTCGATGTTGTGCGGGGTCAGACGCAACGGGTAAGCGCTGGTGAACCAGCCGACGGTGCGGGTCAGGTCGATCTCGTCGAACAGGGTTTCGCGGCCGTGGCCTTCCAGTTGAATCAGCGCCGACGGTTGACCGCTCCAGCGGCACAACACTCGGGCCAACGCCGTCAACAGCAGGTCATTGACCTGCGTGCGATAGGCCGCCGGAGCCTGTTGCAACAACTGTTTGGTGTGCTCGGCATCGAGGCGCACGCTGACGGTTTGTGCGTGACGATTCTGCTGGCCGCCCTGCGGATTTTCGCAGGGCAGATCAGCGTTCGGCCCGGCCAGTTGGGTCTGCCACCAGTCGAGTTCTTCGCGCAGGGATTCGCTGCCGGCGTAGGCCTGCAAACGTGCCGCCCAGTCTTTGAAGGCACTGGTTTTCGCCGGCAGTTTCACCGCTTGTTCGCCGTCGAGTTGGCGATACACGGTTTGCAGATCATCGAGCAGAACGCGCCACGACACGCCGTCGACGACCAAGTGATGGATGGCGATAAACAGGCGTTGTTGATCTTCAGGGCCATCGACCAGCACGGCACGCACCAACGGGCCTTGTTCAAGATCGAGACTGCGCTGAGCATCAGCGAACAGTGCTTCACACTTGTCCATCGAGGTCACGCGCACTTGCCACAACACCACCGCATCGGAGGCTGGTTGATGCGTCGCTTGCCATTGGCCGTCGGCCTCGGTGAAGCGCAGACGCAAGGCGTCATGCTGCTCAATCACCGCCAGCAGCGCCTGCTCCAGACGATGCGGTTCCAGCGCCACAGTTGGCTCCAGCAACAACGCCTGGTTCCAGTGCTGACGTTCAGGGATTTCCGTGTCGAAGAACCAGTGCTGAATCGGCGTCAGGGCCGATTCGCCAGCCACCAGGCCTTGCTCGGCCGTCACCTGCTCGGTACGACTGGCCACAGCGGCGAGGGTTTGCACGGTCTGATGCTGGAACAGATCACGCGGGCTGAAATGAATGCCTTGCTGCCGCGCGCGGCTGACCACTTGAATCGACAGAATCGAGTCGCCACCGAGTTCGAAGAAATTGTCGTTGAGGCCGACCTGCTCGACGTTGAGTACTTCGCACCAGATCTGCGCCAGGGTCTGCTCCAGTTCGTTACTCGGCGCGACGTAGTCCTGACGATTCAACTCAGGGTCCGGCGCAGGCAACGCGCGGCGGTCGAGTTTGCCGTTGGCGGTCAGCGGCATGCTCGCCAGCAGGATCAGGTGGGTCGGCACCATGTAATCCGGCAATTGCGCCTTGAGGTGCGATTTCAGGGCTTCGCGCAGTTCAGCCTGACGGGCTTCACTTTGCTCAGCAACCTCGGTGACGAGATAGCCAACCAGTTGCTTGCCGCTCGGGGCATCCAGTGCGAGCACCACGGCTTCGCGGATCGACTCGTGATCGAGCAGACGCGTTTCGATTTCGCCCAGTTCGATACGGAATCCACGGATTTTCACCTGATGGTCGATTCGTCCCAAATATTCCACCAAACCATCGGCACGCTGGCGCACCAGGTCACCGGTGCGATACATGCGCCCGCCATCGGTGGCGAATGGGTCAGCGACAAAACGCTCGGCGGTAATGCCCGGACGGTCGTGATAGGCCTGCGCCAGACCGGCCCCACCGACGAACAATTCACCCGTCGCGCCTTGCGGTACCAATGCCAGATCGGCGTCGAGAATGTACGCCACGCGCGCGCCAATCACGCTGCCGATCGGCACACTGCCGGCGCCCTCTTCCAGTACCTCCGGCGCCAGACTGGCCAGCGGCATGACCACGGTTTCGGTCGGGCCGTAGGCATTGAAGAACATCGCCGGTTGGAACGCCGCGCGAATCCGTTGCAGGTGTTCACCGGTCAGCGCTTCGCCGCCGGTGATGATCATCCGCACCGGCAAGATTTCGTTTTGCGTCGAGAGGAACTGCGCCAACTGACTGCCGTAGCTCGGGGTAAAACCAAGCACGTTGATTTTATGCGTGCGGATCAAGCCGCAGATTTCTTCCGCGTCCCACTGACCCTGCGCACGCAACACCACCTGCGCGCCACTGAGCAACGGCACCAACAGGCGCTCGGTCGCCGCGTCGAAGTTGATCGAATAGAAATGCAGTTCGCAGTCGTCGGGGCGCATGGCAAACCGCTCGATCACGGCTTGGCAGTGCATGGCGATTTCGCCGTGGGAGACCACCACGCCTTTTGGTTTACCGGTCGAACCCGAGGTGTAAATCAGGTACGCCTGATGCTGCGGCAGGCTTATAAACGGCAGCTCGCGGGCCGGGTAAGCGGCGAGTGCCGCGCTGTCTTCTTCCAGACACCAGCGCGCCACACTTGGCGGCAGATCGCCAAGGGCTTTGAACATGGCGCGATCACTGAGCAGCAGGCCGATGCGGCTGTCTTCGATCATGTAATGCAGACGGTCGAGCGGGTATTCCGGGTCCAGCGGCACATACGCACCGCCAGCCTTGAGAATCGCCAGCAGGCCGACGACCATTTCCAGCGAACGCTCCAGCGCCAGGCCGACCCGCACTTGCGGACCAACACCGCGCTCACGCAAGGCCCAAGCCAGACGATTGGCGCGGGCGTCGAGTTCGGCGTAGCTCAGGGTCTGCCCGGCGAAGGTCAGGGCCGGCGCGTCTTTGCGGGCCAGCGCCTGTTCGGCGAACAGGTGATGAATGCACTGATCGAGACGATGCTCACCCGACTCGATGCCGAGGCTGTCGAGCAGGTGCTGTTGCTCAGGCGCATCGAGCAGCGGCAATTCACTGAGGCGCTGCTGCGGATCGGCGATCAGCGCTTCGAGCAGATTGCGCCAATGCTTGGCCATGCGCGCGATGGTCGGCTCGTCGAACAGATCGGTGCTGTAAGTCAGGCAGCAACCGAGGCGATGGTCGAGGTCGGTAACTTCCAGGTTGAGGTCGAACTTGGTCGCTCGTGCATCGTTGGCCAGGTACTCGACGGTCATGCCAGCGAGCATGCGGCTCTGCTGGAATTCCCAGCGCTGCACGTTGCACATCACCTGAAACAGCGGGTTGTACGCAGCGCTGCGCGGCGGTTGCAAGGCTTCAACCAGGTGATCGAACGGCAGATCCTGATGCGACTGGCCTTCGATCACGGTGTGACGCACCTGCTCGAACAGTTCGCCGACCGACATCATGCCGTCGAGCTGGCAACGCAGCACTTGGGTGTTGAGGAACGCACCGATCAACCCTTCACTTTCCGGGCGAATGCGGTTGGCCACCGGCGCGCCAATGCGCAGATCGGTCTGGCCGCTATAGCGGTAAAGCAGCGTCGCGAGTGCGGCGGTCATGGTCATGAACAGGGTCAGACCGTTTTGCGCATTGAACGCACGAACCCGCGCGGCGAGGTCGTCGCTAAGGTCGAAACGGAACAGCTCACCCTGATGGCTTTGCACTGGGGGACGCGGACGGTCCCCCGGCAATTCCAGCAGCGGATGTTCACGACCGAGTTGCGCGGTCCAGTAGTCGAGTTGGCGCTGACGCTCGCCGGATTCCAGCCAGTTGCGTTGCCAGACGCTGTAGTCGAGGTACTGCACCGGCAGCGGCTCAAGCGGCGAATCACGGTCATCGACAAAGGCTTCGTACAGCGCACTGAGTTCCCGGGCGAAAATATCCATCGCCCAGCCTTCGGTGACGATGTGGTGCAGAGTCAGGACAAAGTAATGTTCGTGCTCGGCAGTCTTCACCAGACAGGCGCGCAGCAGCGGGCCGGTTTCCAGATCGAACGGCAGATGCGCTTCTTCGTCGGCAAACTGCTGAACCTTCTGCTCACGCACATCAGCGGCAAGTTTCGAGAAATCCTTCCAACCCATGCGCACACCGGTTTCGCCATGCACCTGCTGACGGGCGACGCCGTCGACGCTCGGGAAGGTGGTGCGCAGGGTTTCGTGGCGCAGGATCAGCGCTTGCAACGCGGCCTCGAAACACTCGACATGCAACACGCCGCGCAGGCGCGCCATGCCGCCAACGTTGTAGGCCGGGCTGTCCGGTTCCATCTGCCAGAGGAACCACATGCGCTGTTGCGAGTACGACAACGGCACCGGTTGGCTGCGATCGACCTTGTCGATCGGTGGCTGTTTGTTGGTGCGACCGCTGGCCTGGATCAAGCGGATCTGTTCGGCGAAATCAGCCAGTTCGCTGTGCTCGAACAACGCGCGCAATGGCAGCTCGACGTCGCAGGCCTGACGAGTACGCGAGATGATTTGCGTGGCCAGCAGCGAGTGGCCACCAAGGGCGAAGAAGTCGTCGCGCAGACCGACTTGAGGCAGACCGAGCACTTCGCGCCAGATCGCGGCGATCTGCTGTTCCAGTGCAGTGACCGGTTCGACGTGTTCACGCACTTGCCATTGCGGCTCGGGCAAGGCGCGGCGGTCGAGTTTGCCGCTGGGGCTCAGGGGYATGGCATCCAGACGCATCAGTTGCGTCGGGACCATATATTCCGGCAGCTCGGCGGCCAGCGCGGTTCTCAGCCGGGTGATTTGCTCGTCAGGATTTTCACTGGCATCGGTCGCGGCAAAGTAGCCGATCAGCTGCGCACCGGCAGCGGTTTCGCGCACCAGCACCACGGCTTGGGCGACGCCGTCCTGGGCGAGCAAGCGTGCTTCGATTTCTTCCGGTTCAACGCGGAAGCCACGCAGTTTGACTTGCTGATCGAGGCGGCCGAGGTATTCGATCACGCCATCGGATGTCCAGCGCGCGCGGTCGCCGGTGCGGTACAACCGGGCGCCCTGCTCGCCCAATGGATCGACCACAAAGCGTTCAGCGGTCATCGATGGACGACCAAGGTAACCGCGAGCCAGACCGATGCCGCTGATGCACAGTTCACCCGGCACACCGGCCGGCAGCGGATTGAGATCGGCGTCGAGCACGCGGCAGATCACGTTGCCCAGCGGACGACCGATCGGCGAGCGCTCACCATCGGCAGTGGTGCAATGCCAGTGGGTGACGTTGATCGCGGTTTCAGTCGGGCCGTAACGGTTGTGCAATTGCACCGCCGGCAGTTGCGCGAGGATGCGGTTGCGCAGTTCGGCGGGCAGCGCTTCGCCGCCGGAGAACACCCGGCGCAGGCTGGTGCATTCGGCGCTCAGCGGCTCGTCGATGAACAGCGCGAGCAGCGGCGGTACAAAGTGCAGCGTGGTCACGCCATAGGCCTGAACCAGCTGGGCGATGCGATGCGGATCGCGATGTTCGCCGGGGCCGGCAATCAACAGACGCGCACCGGTGATCAGTGGCCAGAAGCATTCCCACACAGACACGTCGAAACTGATCGGTGCCTTTTGCATCAGCACATCGGTTTCATCGAGGCAGTAGGTGTTCTGCATCCATTGCAGACGCTCGGCCAGTGCCGCGTGGGTGTTGCCGACGCCTTTCGGTTGACCGGTGGAACCCGAGGTGTAAATCACGTAAGCGAGGTTGTCGCCGTGCAAGTGCAGGCCCGGTGCCTGGCTCGGCCAGTTTTCCAGGTGCAGCGCGTCCATGGCGATCACGCTGACGCCGTCGCTGGCCGGCAAGCGGCCGAGCAATTCGGTCTGGGTCAGCAGCAGTTCGACGCCGCTGTCGCTGAGCATGTAAGCCAGACGATCGGCCGGGTAATCCGGGTCCAGTGGCACATAGGCGCCGCCGGCCTTGATGATCGCCAGCAAGCCGATCAGCAGTTGTGGCGAACGCTCGGCGGCGATGGCCACGCAGACATCCGGGCCGACGCCTTTGTCGCGCAGGTAATGCGCGAGGCGGTTGGCTTGCGTATGCAATTCGGCGAAGTCGAGGCTGCCGCCGTCCCACACCAGCGCGGTGCGTTCCGGGGTCAGGCGCGCCTGTTCGTTGAGCTGTTCTGGCAGCCATTGTTGCGCCGGGGTGCATGGCGCAACACCCCAGTGTTGTTGCTGATCGTGCTCAGTGGCGGTCAGCAGTTGCAGATCACCGATGGCTTGCTCCGGACGTTCGCAGACGTCGCGCAACAGGTTGCTGAAATGCTCGGCCAGACGCTCGATGGTCGCCACATCGAACAGTTCGCTGGCGTAGTCGAACGACAGGGTCAGGCGACCGTTACGGTCTTCTTCGCTGTGCAATTGCAGGTCGAGCTTGGCTTCGCGGCTGTGCCACGGCAGTTCTTCGGCGAGCAGACCCGGCAGACGTTTGAGCGCACTCAGATCACGTTGCTGGTGGTTGAACATGACCTGAAACAGACCTTGTTCGCGGGCCTGCGGGAAGGCTTCGAGGAGTTGTTCGAAGGGCAGATCCTGATTCGCCTGGGCACCGAGTGCGGCGTTGCGGGTCTGGGCCAACAGCGCAACGAATGACAGGCGCGAATCGATCTCTGCTCGCAGCACTTGGGTGTTGATGAAGAAGCCGATCAGGCCCTGGGTTTCCAGGCGTGGACGGTTGGCGTTCGGTACGCCGATGCGGATGTCGCGCTGACCGCTGTAGCGATGCAGCAGGCTCTGGAATGCCGCGAGCAACAGCATGAACGGGGTCGATTGCTGAGCCTGTGCCGTGTTACGGAGCGCATCGCTGAGGCTCGCGCCCAGACGCACGGTGTGGCGTGCGGCGCTGTGAGTTTGCTTGGCGGAGCGTGGGTAATCGGTGGCCAGCTCCAGCGCTGGATGCTCGTCGCCCAACTGCGCTTTCCACCAGGCCAGTTGCCGCGCGCTCTCGCCTTGCGCCAGCCATTGACGCTGCCAGCTGCCGTAGTCGGCGTACTGGGTTGGCAATGGCGCGAGGTTGGCCGTCAGCCCTTGCGAAGCGGTGGCGTACAGGCGCGAGAATTCGTCGATCAATACGTTCAGCGACCAGCCGTCGGCAATGATGTGGTGCAGCGTCACCAGCAATTGGTGATCTTCGTCGTCGAGACGCACCAGCGTCACCCGCAGCAGCGGACCTTTTTCCAGGTCGAACCGGGTGCGTGCTTCGTCTTCGCGGATTTGTTGCGCACGGGCCTCGCGATCGGGCGCCGGCAAGTCGCTGATGTCGATCAGTTGCAGGTTGAATTTGGCGCCGACAGTCACTTGTTGCAGGGCCACGCCGTCGCGCTCGAAGAAACGCGTGCGCAGGGATTCGTGGCGTTCGATCAGTTGCTGGAAGCTGGCACGCAAAGCGTCTTCGTCCAGTTCGCCACGCAAACGCAGGGCACCGGGAATGTTATAGGCGCTGCTCTGTGGGTCGAGTTGCCAGGTGATCCACAAACGGTTTTGCGCCAGCGATTGCGGCATCGGCTCGCTGCGCGACAACGCGGTGATTGCACCTTGGGCGCTGCCGCCGTCCTGCTGCTGTTGCGCAACGGCTGCGGCGAACGCAGCCAGGGTCGGAGCTTCGAACAACAGCCGCAGGTTCAGCTCAAGCGCGAGTTCTTCACGCACGCGGGCGACCACTTGCGTAGCGGCGATCGAGTTGCCGCCGAGCAGGAAGAAGTGGTCGTCGGCATTGACCTGTTTGACGTTGAGTTGCTCAGCCCAGATCTTGCCGATCAAGCCTTCAAGTTCTGAGGCGCTGGTGACTGCATCCTGGCTTTCAACGGTGTTCGACGGGAACACCGCGTAGCTGTCGAGGCTGCCATCGGCCAGACGATTGCGGCACGCCGAGCGCTGCAATTTGCCACTGGAAGTTTTCGGCAAGGCGCCGGGATTAAGCAGCACCACCACGCTCGGGGCTTCCTGACAAGCCTCAGCCACGGCTTGGCGAATGGCTTTGATCAACGCCTCCGGCGGGAGGATTTTCTGCACGCCGCGGCTGATTTCCGCCGCGATGCCGATGCCCTCTTCGCCGTCCTGACTGACCGCAAATGCAGCGACGCGACCCTTGCGCACCACTTCCACTTCGTTCTCGACCGTTTTTTCGATGTCCTGTGGATACAGGTTGTGGCCGCGCACGATCAGCATGTCTTTCAGGCGTCCGGTGATGAACAGCTCAGCGTCGCGCATGAAGCCCAGGTCGCCGGTGCGCAGCCAGGTGCGGCCGGCGTGCTGGACGAAGGTCTTGGCGCTCGCTTCAGGATTGCGCCAGTAGCCGTGGGCGATGCTCGGGCCTGCGGCCCAGACTTCGCCGACCGCGTTGTCGGCGAGTTCGACGAGCGTGTTCGGCTCGACGATCAGCACCGCGTGTTCCGGCTGGCTGATGCCGCAACTCATGATCGGGCTGCCATCGCCCGGCTCGGCGCGGTTTTGTGCCAGCGCCTGATCGTCCACGCGCAGTGCCGGGATACCGGTGCCGCGCGGGGTGCCGGCGACGAACAGCGTGGCTTCGGCCAAACCGTACGAGGCCATGAAGCTGTGCTCACTGAAACCGCATGCGGCGAACTTCTCGGCGAAGCGCTCAAGGGTGTCGAGACGGATTGGCTCGGAACCGGAATAGGCCACGCGCCAGCGACTCAGATCGAGACGTTCCAGCGCCGACTCGCTGACCCGTTCGCTGCACAAGCGATAGGCRAAGTCCGGCCCGCCGCTGATGGTGCCGCCGTATTCGCTGATCGCTTCCAGCCAGCGCAATGGCCGACCGAGGAAGTACGCCGGCGACATCAGAATGCATGGCACGCCGCTGAAAATTGGCTGCAGCAGACCACCGATCAAACCCATGTCGTGGTACAGCGGCAGCCAGCTGACGATCACATCGTCAGGGTTCACGTCGATGCCGAAACCGTGACGGATCAGGAGCTCGTTGGCGACCAGATTGCCGTGGCTGACTTGCACGCCTTTGGGCAGTGCAGTCGAACCGGAGGTGTATTGCAGGAAAGCGATGTGGTCTTGCGGCAGGCTCGGTTCAACCCAGTTTTGCGCCAGTGTCTTGTCGAGAGTGTCGACACACAACAACGGCGGCGCACCCTCGATCTGCTGCAAGGCGTCGCGCAGCTCGGCGCTGGTCAGCAGCAGACGCGGTTCGGCGTCGGCAATGATCGACAGCAAACGCTCCTGATGGTGACGGCGCGCGGATTCCGGCGGATAGGCCGGCACTGCGATCACGCCGGCGTAAAGGCAACCGAAAAATGCCGCGACGTAATCCGGACCGCTGGGAAACAGCAATACCGCGCGGTCACCGAAGGCAGCCTCGGCTTGCAGCGCTGCCGCAATGGTGCGTGCGCGCTCATCCAGCTCACGATAACTGAGTACCACAGCCTGCTCTTCGTTTTCGGCGAGAAAACGCAAGGCCAGTCGATCCGGCGTCAGGGCCGCGCGGCGCTGGAGGGCTTGGACCAGGGTGCTGGGGAGTTCGAACGCGTCGGTCATGAGGTTTCCTGCCTGAATTCGGCTTGCTAATGGAATCGGGTTTGCTGCGTCACGCCCCTCGAAGGGCATGCAGGGCGCGGTCTGTGCCGACCACGCAAGGCTGCGGAATGTGGTGTGGCCGGGGTTGTGCGCCCGGAACCATTCACCAATGAGAACGGATGACGTCTTGAAATAATTAGTCGGCGGGCAGGAGCGCCAATGCGGCCGGGGTGCGGCGGCGTGTCGCAGTTCTCAGAACGCACTTTTGTAGCGCATTACTTCTCTTTCTCAATTGACAATCATTATCATTCAACATAATTTGTCGCTCGATGTGTAGGACGCCCCTCCCCCAAGGCGCCCCACGAACCTATTTGGCAGCAAGGTGATTTCCATGACGGAACAAGTATCCACAAGCAAGTGCGATTCACCGCTACTTCATGCATTCGTCGACAATCGACTGATTCTGGTCAAGATTGCAGCCCGCATTACCGGCTGCCGTTCGCGCGCCGAAGATGTGGTGCAGGATGCGTTTTTCCGACTGCAATCGGCGCCACCGATCACGTCGTCGATCAAGGCTCAACTGAGCTATCTGTTCCAGATCGTGCGCAACCTCGCCATCGATCACTACCGCAAACAGGCGCTTGAGCAGAAGTACTCCGGCCCTGAAGAGGAAGGGCTGAATGTGGTCATCCAGGGTGCTTCGCCGGAAACCTCGCATATCAACTTCTCGACTCTGGAAAACATCGCCGACGCGCTGACCGAACTGCCCAGCCGCACGCGCTATGCGTTCGAGATGTACCGCCTGCAYGGCGTSCCGCAAAAGGACATTGCCAAGGAACTGGGGGTTTCGCCAACCCTGGTCAACTTCATGATTCGTGATGCACTGGTGCACTGCCGCAAGGTGTCGGGCAGTCGGCGGGATGCGGTAGCCGTGGGTCGTCGTTAAGATTCAGATTTTGCGTCAAGCCATTCGCGAGCAGGCTCGCTCCCACACGGAATTTGTGATTGCCACAAAACCCATGTGGGAGCGAGCCTGCTCGCGAAGGCGGCCTCAAGATCACAGAAAATCCTGAAGCCAGATCATCACGCCAGTTTGCACCGATCAAAAAACCGCTCACGCCCCAACATCATCAGCGCCGCGCGCTTGTGCGGAAAGTCGAATTCCTTCTCGCAGTGGAAGCACTGATTCTGCATATGGCCGATCATCTTCGCGTTGTCGGCCCGTGGCTCGGCGACCACCCGCTGAGTGCGCGGATCATCCAGAAACAGGTAATGCACCAGCGCCGATAACCAGCTCGCCACTTTATGCGGGCCACGGTGCTCTTCCTCGCCGACCAGCATGTGAATACCGCGATCGTAGTTGTCGGCATCGTAGAACGGCGCGATGCGATCTTCCTTGGCCCAGTAGGCTTCGAAATAGGCAAACGGCTGATCATCGAAACAGCCAATCAGCGTCAGCGTATGCGGGTCAGTATCGAGCTTGCTCAGGTATTCGCGATGCTTCTCGAGGCTGCCCTCTTCCTGCCAGAAACTGGCGACGCGCGGGCTGTTCTGCCAGCGGTTGAAGCGCGCCAGGTCTGCTTCGATCTCTACAGTGCGCAGGGAAATCCACGCACCAAGGCGGGCATCGAAACGCCGATACACTTCACCGCGCGGTTTGACTGGCCGCAGCGGATGACGTTTACCTTGGCTGATGACCATTTGCTGCGGATAGCTGCCCGTCAGCGAAGTCCCAAGCCAAGGTTGCGGCAATTGCCAGAACAGCGTGCGCTCGCAGCGATATTCGCCAGCCACTTCGGTGCTCACCAGCAAGCCACTGAGCAACGCTTCGGTCGGTGGCTGATCGAGTTGCCAGGTCAATTGCCGGCACGCCGGATCCCGCGCGAACAGCCAGTAACAGGCTGCCCACAACGCCTGCCCGGGCGGCAACGCAAAACGCTCATCGATCTGGATCGGCCCCTTTGCGTCTTGATCGAGGCGCAAGCGGATCAGCGGTTGTCCGTCCAGGCTCAGGCTCAGACGGCTTTCGCTGACATCAGCGATCAGTTGACTGCCCGCAGGCAGGGCCAGGGAAGTCAGGTCATTCAGATTGGACATGGGTCGGGCTCACGATAATCGTCGACAGTTCAACGATGGGACGTGATCCGGGAGGGTAAATTTAGGCTTTGCCCGCAAATCGCTGCCTCAGTGGTGAGGCACCGGCACTACGGCAATCTTGTACGGATCGAAAATCTTCAGCATTTCACCGTTGTCGCGCAAACCCTGCAACAACTTGCCAAACGCCGCGCCGGTGATCGGCGCGGTCGGACGAAGAATCGCGTAATGGTGATAGACCTGATCGATGCGCTGCGACACCAGCAACTCGTCGCGCACTTTTTCGTTACGCAGCAGGTAATCGAACAGATAGGAACGGGTCACCAGGGCAACATCAGCGCGCCCGCGCAGCACCATCAGCAGGTTGCTGTCGTGGGAATAGGTCAGCGTGGCGTTGTAATTCTGTGCGAGGTATTTCGGGTCAGCGTTGAAGTTGGCGAACTCGTAGTGATAACCGCTGAACAGAGCCAGGCGCTTGCCAGTGAGGTCGGCGAAATAATTCTGCTGCCGGCCATCTTCGCGTTGTGCGACGAAAATTTCCGCATCCTCAAGGCCCATGTCGACATCTGTGTGGGGAATTTCCTTCCAGCCCCAATCGGGATTCTCGAAAATTGCCATGTCGATCCGGCCCTGCTTGAAGTCACCGAAACGCCGGGGAATCGAGGTGGGCACGAGGACGAACTGATAGTCGCTTTGCAGGCGATTGAGGGCCTCGACCAATTGCGGCAGAAGGCCTGTGTCGGCACCGTTTTCCGGGCGAACGGTGTAAGGCGGAAAATGCGCCGCGCCGACCCGGACCAATTGCGCTGCCTGAGCGGGCAATACCCAAAATACAGCCAGCGCTGCGAGCATCAACCCCGCGGCCGTCCGAATTGGCAAAGACTTCAAAACACCCCACTCCCCGAAAAAATACCGATCAATGCATTCAAGCTAGGCGGTTTCGCCCAGTTAGCCAGTTTCCCGGCCGGATAGAAAGTGCTTCAACGCGCTTCGAGGACCAGAATCAGCGCCTCGTCGGCCAACTGATCGAGGCTCAAACTGCCGCCGGCACGGAACCAGGTGGTCGTCCAGGACAGTGCGCCAGTGAGGAAACGTCGGGTAATAAATACATCGCCACGGATAAATCCTGCGTCCTTGGCCTCACCCAGCACTTGCAGCCAGATGTCCTCGTAGACATCGCGCAGTGCCAGCACTTTGACCTGGCCTTCTTCGGACAGCGAACGCCATTCGTAAACCAGCACTGCCATGGCTTCACCGCTGCCACCCATGATTGACTGCAGTTCGCAGCGAATCAGCGCCAGCACGCGTTCGCGCACATTGGCCGCATCGGCCAGGGCTGCCCGCATTAACGCGGTGTTGTAGCGGATGGTTTCTTCCATCACCGCCCGGAGGATTTCATCCTTGCTTTTGAAGTGATGAAAAATGCTTCCCGACTGGATGCCGACGGCGCCGGCCAGATCGCGCACCGTGGTGCGTTCATAGCCTTTGTTGCGGAACAGGTGAGCAGCCACTTGCAGCAATTTGCCGCGGGCGCTGTCGGGGTCGGTCAATTGGCCTTCATCAACCAAATCGCGCATGACCCTCAGGGCTTTTTGCTCGTCCACCCGTTCTCTCCTACAGTCGATCAGTCTGTTGCCCCCTGAAACCGCAGGGTTGCGCGCAATTTAAGCCGCCAGCGGCAACCAAGCAAGCGCTTGGGCAGAAGATAGTTTCAACTGTTTACAAACCAAGCGCTTGCTTGGTAGCCTCAGAGCACTTCTGTCGCAGGTTGCTGAGTCGGAGATAAAAATGCCCACCACCGTTCGCATCGGATGCGCCAGTGCATTCTGGGGAGATACGTCCACCGCCGCCGCGCAACTGGTGGAGGGCGGCAAGCTGGATTATCTGGTGTTCGATTACCTGGCCGAGATCACGATGTCGATCATGGCCGGGGCACGCATGAAAGACCCACAGGCGGGGTTTGCCGGCGACTTCATCGACGTGCTGACACCACTGCTGCCACAACTGGCCGAGCAGAACATCCGCGTGATCAGCAATGCCGGCGGGATCAATCCGCAAGCCTGCGCCGCCGCGCTGCAAGCGGTCTGCGACAAGGCCGGCGTCGCACTGAAAATCGCCGTATTACTGGGCGATGATCTGCAACCACAGCTCAAACAGCTCAGCGGCATCACCGAAATGTTCAGCGGCGCCCCGCTGCCGCCAATGTGCGTGTCGACCAACGCCTACCTTGGCGCGCCGGGCATTGTCGAAGCGCTGCGCCTGGGCGCCGACATTGTCATCACTGGGCGCGTGGTCGACAGCGCGGTGGTCAGTGCGGCGCTGGTGCATGAATTCGGCTGGTCATGGCACGACTACGACAAACTCGCCCAGGCTGCGCTCGCCGGGCACATCATCGAATGCGGCGCGCAATGCACCGGCGGCAATTTCACCGATTGGCGCGAAGTGCCGGATTACGAGCACATCGGCTTTCCGATCGTGGAAGTCAGCGCCGACGGCCAGTTCATCGTCAGCAAACCGCAAGGCTCAGGCGGACTGGTCACCCCGCTGACTGTCGGCGAACAGATGCTGTATGAAATCGGCGATCCACAGGCGTATCTGTTGCCTGATGTGGTCTGTGATTTCACTGGGGTCAGACTTCAGCAACAAGGCAAGAATGCCGTGCACGTCCACGGCGCCAAAGGCCTGCCACCGAGCGATAAATACAAGATCAGCGCCACCTACCCGGACGGGTTTCGTTGCACCGCCAGTTGCCTGATCGCCGGTATCGATGCAGTGGAAAAAGCGCAGCGGGTCAGTCAGTCGATCATCGACAAGACTTCGCAAATGTTCAGCCAGCGCGGCTGGGCGCCCTACAGCGAAATCAACATCGAACTGCTCGGCAGCGAAGCCACCTACGGCCCCCACGGCCAGCGCCGCGACAGCCGCGAAGTGGTGATCAAGCTCGCCGTGCGCCACCCGAGCAAACAGGCGCTGGTACTGTTCTCCCGGGAAATTGCCCAGGCCGCGACCGGCATGGCGCCGGGGCTGACCGGCATCGTCGGCGGGCGGCCAACGGTGTATCCGCTGATTCGTCTGTTTTCATTCCTGATCGATAAAAGCGCCTGCACGGTACAGATCGACATGGCCGGTCAACGTTATCCATGCGCCCTGCCTTCGCTCAGCGCACTCGACAGCGCGGATTTGCCCCTGCCCCATCAGCCGCCCAAACCACAGGGCCGCGCCGATGCCAGTGTGGCGCTGGTGAAACTGGCCGTCGCGCGTTCCGGTGACAAGGGCAATCACAGCAACATTGGCGTGATGCCGCGCAAACCCGAATACCTGCCGTGGATCGCCGAAGCACTGACCCCGGCCGTGGTTGTCGACTGGATGAATCATGTACTCGACCCGATCCACGGCCGCGTCGAACGCTGGTATCTGCCCGGCACCCACAGCCTGAATTTTCTATTGGAAAACGCCCTAGGCGGTGGTGGCGTGGCCAGTCTGCGCATCGATCCGCAAGGCAAAGCCTTCGCCCAGCAACTGTTGGAAATCCAGATCCCGGTGCCGCAGAGCATCGCCGAACAGCTCGACTAGAGGATTGTTTGCATGGCTTACGCGTCGATTTTCCACGCCGGTCTGTTCAGCGGCCAGACCATCATCGTCACCGGTGGCGGCAGTGGCATCGGTCGCTGCACCGCCCATGAACTGGCGGCCCTCGGCGCCAATGTGCTGCTGGTCGGGCGCAAGCCGGAGAAACTGCAAAAGGTCACCGACGAAATCGCCGAGGACGGTGGCCGCGCGCACTGGAAGGCTTGCGATATCCGCGATGAAGAAGCGGTAAAACAGCTGGTCAGCGAATTGATTGCTGAACACGGACCGATCCAAGGTCTGGTCAACAATGCCGGCGGCCAGTACCCGTCGCCCTTGGCCTCGATCAATCAGAAAGGTTTCGAAACCGTGCTGCGCACCAACCTCGTCGGTGGTTTTCTGATGGCGCGGGAAGTGTTCAACCAGTCGATGAGCAAACACGGCGGCAACATCGTCAACATGCTCGCCGACATGTGGGGCGGCATGCCCGGCATGGGTCACTCTGGCGCGGCGCGGTCGGGCATGGACAACTTCACCAAAACTGCCGCGTTCGAATGGGGTTATGCCGGCGTGCGGGTCAACGCGGTGGCGCCGGGCTGGATTGCCTCCAGCGGCATGGACACTTACGAAGGCGCGTTCAAAGCGGTGATTCCGACCCTGCGCGAACACGTGCCGCTCAAGCGTATCGGCACCGAGTCGGAAGTCAGTGCGGCGATTGTTTTTTTGCTGAGCCCGGCCGCCGCATTTATCAGTGGCAGCACCTTGAAAATCGACGGCGCGGCCAGCCTCGGCAGCCGTGCATGGCCGTTGCACAAGGCGACCCACAGCGAGTCGTTCAACGGCTTTCACCGCGCCTATTTACCCGATGTGCTGAAGGACAAGGAGTAAGCCATGCCGCAGATCCAGTCCCGACTCGACCCGCACAGCGAAGCGTTTGCCCGCAACCGCTCGGCCATGCTCGCGGCGATCGAACATGTGCAGCAACTCGAACAGAGCCTGTTGAACAAGGCCACCGAAGCCAAAGCCAGGTTCGACAAGCGCGGGCAACTGCTGCCCCGTGAGCGCTTGAATCTGTTGCTCGATCCCGGCGCGCCGTTTCTCGAACTGGCCAGCCTCGCCGGCTACAAGTTGCACGACGACAAGGACGGCAGTTCCGCCGGTGGCGGACTGATCGCCGGTATCGGTTACGTCTGCGGCATTCGCGCGATGGTGGTGGCGAACAACAGCGCAATCAAGGGCGGGACGATCTCGCCCACTGGCCTGAAAAAATCCCTGCGCCTGCAACAGATCGCCCAGGAAAACAAACTCCCGGTGATCACCCTTGCCGAAAGTGGCGGCGCCAACCTCAATTACGCCGCCGAGATTTTTGTCGAAGGCGCGCGCAGTTTTGCCAATCAGGCGCGGATGTCGGCAATGGGTTTGCCGCAGATTACCGTGGTGCATGGTTCGGCCACGGCAGGTGGTGCTTATCAGCCGGGGCTGTCGGATTACGTGGTGGTGGTGCGCGGCAAGGCCAAGCTGTTTCTCGCCGGTCCGCCACTGCTGAAAGCGGCCACCGGCGAAGTCGCCACCGATGAAGAACTCGGTGGCGCCGAGATGCACGCACAGGTCGCCGGAACGGCTGAATACCTCGCTGAAAACGATGCCGATGGCGTGCGTCAGGTCCGTGAAATCCTCCGTATGTTGCCGTGGAACGAGCAACTGCCGTGGTTGCCGGAGCCGCAATACAAAGAGCCGCTCTACCCCATCGATGAATTGCTTGGGCTGATCCCCGACGATCCGAAAAAACCTTACGACGTGCGCGAAATCATCGCGCGCATTGCCGACGAATCCTGCTTCGTCGAATTCAAGGGCGAGTTCGATCAGCAAACTGTTTGCGGCCAGTTGAAGATTCAGGGCCGCGCCTGCGGGTTCATCGGCAACAACGGCCCAATCACACCCAACGGCGCGAGCAAAGCGGCGCAGTTCATTCAGTTGTGCGATCAGAGCCAGACGCCGCTGCTGTTCTTTCACAACACCACCGGTTTCATGGTCGGCACCGAATCCGAGCAGCAAGGCGTGATCAAACACGGCTCGAAACTGATTCAAGCGGTAGCCAATGCACGGGTGCCTAAACTGACGATGGTCGTCGGCGGTTCCTACGGTGCCGGCAACTATGCGATGTGCGGACGCGGACTCGATCCGCGCTTCATCTTCGCCTGGCCGAACAGCCGCACGGCGGTGATGGGCGGTGCGCAGGCCGGCAAAGTCTTGCGCATCGTTACCGAAGCCAAGCAGTTGAAGGACGGCCTGACGCCAGACCCGAAAATGCTCGACATGCTCGAACAAGTCACCGCGCAGAAACTCGACAGCCAGTCTACCGCTCTCTATGGCAGCGCCAACCTGTGGGACGACGGGCTGATCGATCCCCGCGACACACGCACCCTGCTCGGCTACTTGCTGGACATCTGCCACGAGGCCGACATTCGCAAGCTGCAACCCAATAGCTTCGGCGTCAGCCGGTTCTGACCGCCACGGACCCTACGGAGAACAATAACAATGATCTTCACCCCGGAACACGAAGCCCTGCGCCGTACCGTCCGCCAATTTGTCGAGCACGAGATCAATCCGCACGTCGACGAATGGGAAAAGGCTGGACGCTTCCCGATCCACGAGATTTTCCGCCAGGCCGGCGACCTCGGTTTGCTGGGGATTTCCAAGCCGGAAAAATTCGGCGGCATGGGCCTCGATTACAGCTATTCGATTGTCGCCGCCGAAGAGTTCGGCACCATTCATTGCGGCGGCATTCCGATGTCGATCGGCGTGCAGACCGACATGTGTACGCCTGCCCTCGCCCGTTTCGGCTCCGATGAATTGCGCGAAGAGTTCCTGCGCCCAGCGATCACTGGCGAGCAGGTTGGTTGCATCGGCGTCTCCGAAGTCGGTGCAGGCTCCGACGTCGCCGGGCTGAAAACCACCGCGCGCAAGGACGGCGACGACTATGTGATCAACGGCAGCAAGATGTGGATCACCAACTCGCCGAGCGCCGATTTCATCTGCCTGCTGGCCAACACCTCGGACGACAAACCACACATCAACAAATCGCTGATCATGGTGCCGATGAACACGCCGGGGATCAGCCTCAGCTCGCACCTGGACAAGCTCGGCATGCGCAGCTCGGAAACCGCCCAGGTGTTTTTCGACAACGTGCGCGTGCCACAGCGCAATCGCATCGGCCATGAAGGCGCCGGGTTCATGATGCAGATGCTGCAGTTTCAGGAAGAACGCCTGTTCGGCGCGGCAAACATGATCAAGGGGCTGGAATATTGCGTCGACAGCACCATTGAGTACTGCAAAGAGCGCAAGACCTTCGGCAATGCACTGATCGACAACCAGGTCATCCACTTCCGCCTCGCCGAATTGCAGACCGAAATCGAATGCCTGCGCGCGCTGGTCTATCAGGCCACCGAGCAGTACGTGAAAGGCCAGGACGTCACGCGGCTGGCGTCGATGGCCAAGCTCAAGGCCGGGCGTCTGGGCCGCGAAGTCAGCGACAGCTGCCTGCAATATTGGGGCGGCATGGGTTTCATGTGGGACAACCCGGTGGCCCGCGCCTACCGCGATGTCCGGCTGGTATCGATTGGCGGCGGCGCCGACGAGATCATGTTGGGGATTATCTGCAAACTGATGGGCATCCTCCCGGGGAAAAAGAAATGAGCAGCCTGCCGCAATGTCAGACGCTGTTGCTGGAACTGCATGGCGGCGTGCTGCACATCACCCTCCATCGGCCGGACAGTCGAAATGCGATGAGCCTGCAGATGGTGGCTGAACTGCGCACGGTGCTGGCGGCTGTGCGTGATGACCGCGCTGTTCGGGCGTTGGTGCTCAGCGGTGCCGGCGGGCATTTCTGTGCCGGTGGCGATATCAAGGACATGGCCAGCGCTCGCGCTCAAGGCACCGAGGCTTATCGCGTTCTGAACCGGGCGTTCGGCGCCCTGCTGGAAGAAGCCCAGCACACGCCGCAAGTGCTGATCACCGTGCTGCAAGGCGCGGTGCTCGGCGGTGGTTTCGGTCTGGCCTGTGTCAGCGACATCGCGATTGCCGATCATCAGGCGCAATTCGGTTTACCGGAAACCAGCCTCGGCTTGCTGCCGGCGCAGATTGCGCCGTTTGTGGTGCAGCGCATCGGCCTCACCGAAACCCGTCGGTTGGCACTGACCGCCGCACGTTTCGATGGGCACCAGGCGCGCCGTCTGGGGCTGGTGCATTTTGTCGAAGAGGATTCGCAGGCCTTGGCTGAGCGGCTGGATGAGGTGTTGCAACATGTGCTGTGTTGCGCGCCGGAGGCGAATGCCATGACCAAGAAATTGTTGTTGGCGAGTGCCGGGCAGCCTTCAAGTGAATTGCTCGATGAGGCGGCGCAGTGGTTTAGCGAGGCAGTGACTGGCGCCGAAGGTGTGGAGGGAACCATGGCTTTTGTGCAGAAGCGTAAACCTCGGTGGGCCACTTAAAAGCATCGCGAGCAGGCTCACTCCTACAGGGGAAATGCATTCCAAATGTAGGAGTGAGCCTGCTCGCGATGAGGCCATCACATTCACCGCCAAATACTCAGGAAGATCACCATGCCCGCCATCCACAAAATCCTGATCGCCAACCGCGGTGAAATTGCCTGCCGCATCCAGCGCACCGCCCAAGCCTTGGGCTATCGCACCGTCGCCGTCTTCAGCGATGCCGACGCCAAGGCCCTGCACGTTCAGATGGCTGACCAAGCCGTTCGCATTGGTCCGCCCCCCGTTCAACAGTCATACCTCAACATCCCGGCGATCCTCGACGCCGCTCGCCGCAGCGGTGCTGACGCGATCCATCCCGGCTACGGCTTTCTTTCGGAAAACGCCGAATTCGCCCGTGCCTGCGAACAGGCCGGGCTGATCTTCATCGGCCCCAGCGTCGAAGCCATCGAATTGATGGGCAGCAAACGCCAGTCAAAAATCGCCATGCTCGAAGCGGGTGTGCCGTGCATCGCCGGTTATCAAGGCGCCGAACAGGACGACGCCACCCTGCTGCGTGAAGCCGAGCGAATCGGCTACCCATTGATGATCAAGGCCAGTGCCGGCGGTGGTGGGCGCGGCATGCGTCTGCTGCAAAATGCGGCTGATCTGCCGGCGCAACTGCGCACCGCGCGCTCCGAAGCATTGAACGCGTTCGGCAGCGACGAATTGATCCTTGAACAGGCGCTGATCGAACCGCGGCATGTCGAAGTGCAGCTGTTCGGCGATCAGCACGGCAACCTGATCTACCTGGGCGAACGTGACTGCTCAATTCAGCGTCGCCATCAGAAAGTCATCGAAGAAGCACCCTGCCCGGTGATGACCGCCGAGTTGCGTCAGGCCATGGGTGAAGCGGYATTGAAAGCCGGGCGCGCAGTGAACTATGTCGGCGCCGGCACCGTTGAGTTTCTGCTCGACACACGCGGCCAGTTCTACTTTCTGGAGATGAATACGCGTCTGCAAGTCGAGCACCCGGTAACAGAACTGATTACCGGGCTGGATCTGGTCGCATGGCAATTGCTCGTTGCCGAAGGTCAGCCGTTGCCGCTGACCCAGGATCAGGTTCAGCTCAACGGACATGCCATGGAGGTGCGGCTTTACGCCGAAGATCCCGCGCAAGACTTCCTGCCACAAACCGGCCGAGTGCAAGCCTGGAAACCGGCGCTGCAGCACGGTACGCGAATCGACCATGGTTTGCTTGAAGGGCAATCGGTCAGCCCGTTCTACGACCCGATGCTCGGTAAGCTGATCGCCTGGGGTGCGACTCGCGAGGAAGCCCGACGCAAACTGTTGCGCGCGGTACAGGACACGGTGCTATTGGGTGTACAGAGTAATCAGCGCCTGCTCGCCAGTCTGTTGCAACACCCGCAGTTCATCAGCGGCGACTTCAGTACTGCCTTCATCGCCCGGCACTTCAGTGATCACCCTTGCCTGCACCGCTCCATTCCGGATGCCGAGCAGCTGGCGATCGCAACGGTACTTTTCTATCAAACCAGCGCCCGCAGCCACCGCGCACCACTTAACGGCTGGCGCAATAACGCGAATGTGCCGCTGCATTATCGCCTCGGCCTCGACGATCAGACCTGGACCGTGCAACTGCTCGCTGAGGCACACGGCGTGTTCAAAGTGCAGATAGCCGACCGCACGCTTGAATTGAAACTTATCGACCACGATGCCCAGTCGGTCACGCTGGAAGTTGACGGTCTTCGTCAGCGCCACACCTACCGCCTCAATGACGAGCAACTCTGGTTGTTCTGCCATCCCGGCAGTCTGCACCTTGAGGATCGAACTCACGCCGTGATCGACAGTCAGACCAGCGTCAGCTCCGGCACCCTGAAAGCCCCCATGGACGGTGCCATCGTCGACGTACTGGTCAGCGAAGGCAGTCCGGTCAGTAAGGGTCAGTTGCTGGTGGTGCTGGAGGCAATGAAAATGGAGCACCCGCTCAAGGCCGGTATCGACGGCGTGCTCAAGCGGGTGCAGGTCAAGGTCGGCGATCAGGTAAAAAATCGTCAGGTTCTGTTGCAGGTCGAGTAGTCAGCCACACGCCCGTGCGGGTTTTGACTACGCTCTGAGTTATCAGAACGCGGAAATCAGGAACCCTGCGATGCCTCACTGGCTGGTCATAGATCTGGAAGCCACCACCGATGAGGGTGGCTGGCCAGTCACCGAAATGGAAATTATCGAGATCGGCGCCACCCTGGTCGATCGCGCCGGGCGCGAGCAGGATCACTTCCAGCGTTTCGTCAAACCGACGCGACGGCCGTTGCTCACGCCTTTCTGTCGTGAACTGACACACATCACCCAAGCCAATATCGACTCGGCGCAAGTGCTGACCGAAGTCTGGCCGGCGTTCGAACGCTGGCTCGCGCAACATCAGACACGCCTTGAAGGCTGGGCCAGTTGGGGTGATTACGACCGCAAGCAGTTGTTGCAGGAATGGCAGCGTCTGCAAATCGACAGTGGCTTGAGCAAGGTGCCGCACATGAACCTCAAACAACGCTTCGCCAAGGCCCGGCGCCTGGAGCGTCCATTAGGCCTCAACGGTGCGCTGCAATTGGCCGGCATGCAGTTCAGCGGCCAGCAGCATCGGGCACTGGAAGATGCGCGCAACACCGCGCGGTTGTTGCCACTGGTGTTGCCACTCTAGGGTCAATTCGAGAACTCACCAGACAGACGCCGGGCAGGTGACGGCGCGAAAAGCCTTGTGCATACTGGCCGCCTCCAATTTCTAACCCTTTTCGAGGAATCGCCCATGTTTAAAGTCAACGAGTACTTCGACGGCACCGTCAAGTCGATCGCCTTTGGCACCGCTGAAGGTCCGGCGACCATCGGCGTCATGGCCCCGGGCGAATACGAATTCGGCACCGCTCAGCGTGAAATCATGCATGTGGTTTCCGGCGCACTGACCGTCAAACTGCCCGACAGCAGCGACTGGGAAACCTTCGCCGCCGGCAGCCAGTTCAACGTCCCGGCCAACAGCAAGTTCCAGCTGAAAGTTGCGGTCGACACCGCTTACCTGTGCGAGTACCGCGGCTAAACCCACGGCTTTCACTGCGATAAAAAAATGCCCGTGTCCAAGGACACGGGCATTTTCGTTTCAGAGACGGATTATTCGAGAATCTCCACCGGCATGCCGACTTCGAGTCGGCCATTGTTGTCGTTGACCAGATTCTGGCCGAACATCGCACCATCGGCTTCGGCGCGGTATTTCTGCAAGGTGGCCAGAGGTTCGCGGTCGGCACTGCGCTCACCGGTTTGCGGGTCGATGGTGGTGAGGATACAACGCGAACACGGCTTGACCACGCGGAATTCAACATCGCCAATGCGAATGCGCTTCCAACTGTCTTCGGCATAAGCCTCACTGCCTTCGATCACCAGGTTCGGCCGAAAACGCAGCATTTCCAATGGTCGTCCGACCTGTTGCGAAAGGTCCTGCAAAGAGGCCTCGCCGATCAACAACAGCGGAAATCCGTCAGCGAACGCGACCTGATCGTCATCCTTGCCGAAGCCTGCCTGGGTGGTCCGGGCGCGATCCAGCGGCACCTGCACCAGCCGGGTCGGTTTGCCGATGAAATCGCTGACCCAACGGGCCGCCTCATCACCGGCATCCGGCACGCGCAAAGTATCGCGCCAGATCGTCACGCCGCGCAGTTCTGCGTTGTTGCCCGGCAATGCGATTTCGATGGGAGGCTGTTGCGGCGCACTAAGGGTCAGACCGCCCTGCGCATTCCATAACGCCGACAACTGACTCATCTTCGCTTCAGCGCGCTGGGTCAGAAAGCGCCCGCTGGCCTCGTCCACGAGCATCCAGCGTCGATCGCCATCAAGCCCCAGCTTGTCGAGATCAACACTGTGCAGCACATCGACTTTGCCGGATTTCAACGGGTAACGATAAAGCGCGCTCAGACGCAGCATGGCCAGCTCCCTGGAGGGTAAAAACGCCACCCTATACGAGCTTGATCAGGAATCAAAGAGCAATAACTGTGGAGTGAGCCTGCTCGCGATAACGGTGTGTCAGGTTGGCGAACGACGTCGACCAGTTTGTCCGGCTGGAATTTGGAGAGGAAGTTGWCGCAGCCGACCTTCTTCACCATCGAGTCGTTGAAGCTACCGGACAGCGAGGTATGCAGCACCACGTACAAACCACGCAGACGCGGGTCGTTGCGAATTTCGGTGGTCAGACGATAGCCGTCCATTTCCGGCATTTCCGCATCGGTAAAGATCATCAGCAGCTTGTCGGTCATGTTCACGCCGGTATCGGCCCAGGCCTTGAGCATGTTCAGCGCCTTCAGGCCATCGCTGGCAATGTGCATTTTTACCCCGAGCTGGCCGAGGGTGTCGCGTAATTGCGAAAGCGCGACGTTGGAGTCGTCGACCAGCAGCACTTCACGGCCACGGGCGCGCTCGAGCACCGGATCATCGAGTTTTTCACGCGAGACCTTGGCGTTGTACGGGACGATTTCGGCGAGGACTTTCTCGACGTCGATGATTTCCACCAGTTGATCGTCGACCTTGCTGATCGCGGTCAGATAGTGCTGACGCCCGGCGCTGGTCGGCGGCGGCAGAATGGCTTCCCAGTTCATGTTGACGATGCGATCCACACCGCCCACCAGGAAGGCCTGCACCGAGCGGTTGTATTCGGTGACGATGATCGTGCTGTTCGGCCCCGGCACCAACGGACGCATACCGATCGCCTGCGACAGGTCAATGACCGGCAAGGTCTGACCGCGCAGATTGACCACTCCGCACACAAACGGATGACGCTGCGGCATCAAGGTCAGCTTCGGCAGTTGCAGCACTTCCTGAACCTTGAACACGTTGATTGCGAACAACTGCCGCCCGGCCAGTCGAAACATGAGAATTTCCAGGCGATTCTCACCCACCAGTTGCGTGCGTTGGTCTACCGTGTCGAGAATGCCGGCCATCAATGACTCCTGGGCTTGTTCTGATGAATTCACTATGTGAGGTTATCGGCGGCAAATCGCAGTTCTTGATTGCCATACCCGACCCCATCAAAAATGCCATGAACAGGCATTGATGTCACATTAACATCATGGTTTACTGGCCCGGTGATTTTCATCTGCTACATTCTCTGCGGCGCGACCTCGGTTTGCACGGTAGGTTCCCGCGTCTAAGGGATTCCCCTAGTAACAATCAGGCCCAACCTGATATTCGCAATATCCAATAGCCATTAATGTGACGCCATTCTCATTGCATGAACGGAGTCAGGCTATTGTGTGCGATCGCAGTTCAGTGGAAACAAGCCCTCTGGAACCTCTCAGTCTGTGCACTTGCACGTCTGGGCGCGATCTCCCGACGATTCACGATCGTCGCCACACACGGCATTCCCTCATCAGACATGACGTTGTGGAGATAAGCATGCCAATGGACCGCAAAGAGTGGGTACAACGCTTCCCCGAATTCCTTGTCGAGGCCGAGCAACTCCTGGCCAAGTCCGAAGAATGCCTCAGCCATCTGCAATTGATCAGCAATGACAAGGACGCCATCGAGTGCATGCTCGGTACTCTGCTGAAACTCGCACGCAGGGCTGAAGCCCTGGCGCTGGAGGCAATTTCCGAGTTTTCCCTGCACATTTACAGTCTGCTCAACCTCAATCAGGATCACGTCGACCTTCACGAACAGGCCCTGCAAGCCTTGCAGGATTGCTTCACATTGATGGCCTGGCAGCTTGAACTGGTCGATCAGCAGACAGGGCAACTGAGTCTGGATGAAAGTGAGCAGGCTTCGTTGCTCGAAGCATTCGCCTTTCAGGTCAACCAAAGCCGCCATCAACCGCCCCGGACGGGCAAACGTTTGCCCCAACTGCCCTACTCGGGACAAGCCTGACCCGCACTCGGTACCCGCGCAAGCACTTGGAACACAAGCGTTGAATGTCGCAATTGAATAGTTCATACCTGCCAGCGACAAGTCGAACTAAATAATCACTGAAAGCCGACGCCGATATTTTTTGCCGGCCTCAGGGTTTACCTGTGTGCAAACAAGCACAACTTCAGGCAACACTGACATCTATCGAACACAACAAATCGACTTTTCCATTATGGAACTTGCGTCCAATATCACGTATTTCCTGACTCAATGGACATATATAGCAAACGCGACCAACGGTATCTTAAGTGGTATTATGCCGCCCATTAGTTGCTTTCAAATTAGTGGCACAGTGACCTCAGAGATCGCTATCCACTGATAATTGGGCGGCCAATACGTTTACTGAACCGCGTTGAAATCAATAACATAATTGATAGCATTTTCAGACAGAGACCCGTCAGCCTCCGGCCGGTCTGCCCGCAGCGAACATCCATTGGCTCCATCCGTTATGTACGCCAGCCTCAAGTCAATCACTACATGGCCACCCTCCCGCGAAAATGCTCGCCGGTTCACACTCATACTGTGTGTCGCGGCCACGCTCGGCAGTTTGCTGACCTACGCTCTTTCAACACCACTTTGCCTGGGATTGCTGCTGCTCGATATCGCTGCTACTGCGTGCGTCTGGGTGCAATATCGACTGTCACGCAAATCGATCAAGTTTCAGCCGCAGGAACTCGCTGACCGCTTGCTGGAAGTCCAGGAAAACGAGCGTCATCGCCTCAGCCGCGAACTGCACGACGATATCGGCCAACTGCTGACGGCCGCCAAACTGCAAAGCGAATGGCTCAAGCGGCGCATGCCCGACGACTTGCAGGAACAATGCACCGCGCTGTGCGACACCCTGGAAGAAACCCTCAACAAGGTGCGCGACGTTTCAGCCATTCTCAACCCGCGCCAGTTGACCAGCCTGGGACTTGAAGCCAGCCTGCGTGCGCACTTGCTCAAGACATTGGCCAACACTAACGTGCACTGGAGCCTCGATTGCCAGCAGCGGCTCAATGGCATTCCGGAAGAAATGGCAGTCGCCGCCTTTCGTATTACCCAAGAGGCTGTTACCAATATCCTGCGTCATGCCCAGGCAAAAAATCTGGTGATACGCGTGCAACGTCTGCCCAAAGGTCTGACGTTGCTGATCAGCGATGACGGCCTGGGATTCGCCCCGGCGGCCAACCCGGGTCGTGAAGGACAACGAGGCATGGCCGGGATGGCCGAACGAATCGAGCAACTGGGTGGCACCCTGAACGTCATCAGCGAACCGGGCAAAGGCACTCAAATCGAAGCACTCTTCCCGTGGGCGCCACGCGCACTCGAGCGGGCCAGTACGAATAAGGTTATGCGTTGACTTGCAACTTACTTCTGGTGGATGACCACTCGCTGATCAGGGCCGGCGTGCGCGCTCTGGTGCTGGATATTCCCGGTTACGCGGTGATTGGCGAGGCCAATGACGGTTCGCAGCTGCTCGAAATGGTCGAGCAACTGAATCCGGATATCGTGTTGCTGGATATCTCCATGAAAGAAACCGGTGGCCTGGAAGCCCTGCAACGGCTCAAGCGGGTACGCCCGCAGAGCAAGGTGTTGATCCTGTCGATGCACACCGATCCGGCGCTGATCATGCAGGCGCTGGAATCCGGCGCCCACGGCTACCTGCTCAAGGACACCACAGCGACAGAACTTGAGCATGCACTGGAAGCCCTGCGCAACAACGAGCGCTACCTGAGCCCGGCCATCGCCCATACCGTCATCAATCAGGCGCTGACCCGTAATCAGAAGCAGCAGCCGGAGGCAGCCGACTCGCACAATCTGACCGCGCGCCAACTGGAAATCCTGCGCTTGATCGTGCGCGGAAAATCCACCCGGGAAATCGCCAATGGCCTGGGCCTGAGCATCAAGACTGTCGAGACCCACCGTTCACAGATCATGAAGCGACTGCAAATCTACGACGTGGCGGGTCTGGTGCTGTTCGCCGTGCGTGAGCAGATCATCAGCCTGGACGACTGACCAGCCCGGCGCTACTCAACAAGGGAGAATGTTCCGGCAAATGCACGCGCAACGCCGCCGGACGCGCCTCGAATCGCATGCTGTCACCTTCGAGCGGTTCGCCATCAAGATTGATGCACAGCCCCTCGGCCAACTTGATTTCGACCCATGGCAAACGGGTGCGAACAAACATGTTGTCGATCCCGAAACCATCGCTGAGCAGCGTCTTCAAGGTGCCCACCAACTCTTGGGGCGCCGGCAGAATGCTGATATCCAGCAAGCCATCATCGGCCAGCGCCTCCGGGCACAATACGTGTCCACCGCCGGCCTGTCGGCCATTGCCGATACCCAGTGCCAACAGCTCGCCACGCCAGTGAAAATCCGGCCCCTGAAGTTCGCCGTAAGCGGCATGCAGCTCGCTGAATCGTGACAAGCCAGTGAACAGATAGGCAGCACCGCCAAGTACTTTTTTCAAGTCCTCGGAGGTATTGGCCGTGACCTGGCTGCCGAAACCACCGGTGGCCATGTTGAGAAAAATCTGCCCGCCCACTTCACCCAGATCGATGGCGCGCGGTGGCACATCGAGCAGCTCAAGGGCTTCGGCAGGCTCCAGTGGTACGCCGGCGGCACGGGAAAAATCGTTGGCAGTGCCCAAAGGCAGGAGTACGAGGCTGGCTTTGCCAGGATGCGCGGCGAGCGCTTCGGCGATATCGCGCAAGGTGCCATCGCCGCCCCCGGCAATGATTTTCGTGTAGCCGTCGGCCAAGGCTTGTTCTACCCAGCGCTGTGCGTCCCCTGCCTCCCAAGTCAGACGCACGGCCAGCTCCCAGCCTTGCTTGCGCTTGTCCTCGACAGCGGTGCGTACCGCCTCGTTGAGTGCCTGCTTGCCATGCAGAATCAACAGCGCCCGGCGTTCACTCATAACATCACTCCCAAATCGATCGGTTAAGACATGTTGACCACTGGCGCACGCAAAAAAGCCGTCATACCCGTAATTAATTCAGCCTCCTGGCGCCGGACGTCCTACACAGCGGTACCTTTTCTTACAAAACATGCGGAATCGGCTTAATTGACCCGGTTCGAGCATTGCGTCACCGTGTGTTGGCGGTATCGATTTTCAATCCAACACACAAGGACGTGCATGTAATGAGTGGATACACCCTATGGGCTCTTGCCGGTTCGAGAGCTGGAAAAGGTTGCAAGCAAACAGTTGAAACAATCGGTGGATGCTTCCATGCCTGGTCATGAAGCGAGAATACCCATGAGCCCGGTTGGACCGATTGTCGAAAGTCGCGCGAATCACAAGTCCGATTTCAAAAACAGCGGCAGAACCACTGGAGAAGTTGATATGGAACCCCGTGTTACCGAGCTGGAAACCCATCTCAAATACCTTCGACGGGACATGGACGAAATTCGCGGTGATGTCCGAACGATCAAACACCGGCTTGCGTACTCGGCGGGTGCAACAGCGGTAGTGCTGGGTTTGCTGGGCTGGGTGGCCAATAGCCGATTCGATCAGCTTGTGACATTGATCAGCAATTAATTGAATCAGTCATTGCAGGCGCCGCCTGAGTCAGCCGACGCCTGCATTTACGAGATAGCGATCAGTCGAGCAAGTCACTCAGCGGGATGAAGACCACTTCGTCTCCGATGCTCAGCGTGCGACCTTCCAGCACTTCGACCAATCCATCTGCCCACGCGGCGCTACGCAGTACACCTGAGCTCTGGTTGCGGTAGACAGTCGCCCGTCCTTGCTCAAGGCGGCCTCGCAGGTACTCACGCCGATTGCCTGCCACCGGCCAGTCAAACCCCGCTGGCACGGTGAACTTCAGCGGCTCGACGACCCGAACGCCCTGACGGCGTAACAGATAAGGCCGAGTGAGCAGCGCAAAGGTCACCAGTGTCGACGCAGGGTTGCCTGGCAAGCCAATGACCGGCACGTTGCGGAAATGGCCAAAAGTTAGCGGTTTTCCGGGTTTGATCGCCAGCTTCCAAAGGGCAAGCTCGCCCTCTTCACGCAATGCGACACCCAAAAAATCCGCCTCACCCACCGACACGCCACCGGTGGAAAGAATCAGGTCAACATCCTGCAACTCCCCCAGACGGGTGCGGGTAGTGGCCAAATCATCCGGAAGAATACCGGCATCGATCACTTCACAACCCAGTCGTTGCAGCCAACTGCACAGCAACACTCGATTGCTGTTGTATATCTGTCCCGGCCCCAGGGCCTGGCCCGGCTCGACCAATTCATCGCCAGTGGAAATCACCGCAACACGAACCTTGCGCACGACCTTCAATCCGGCGCAGCCCAACGATGCGGCTAATCCCTGCTCTATCGGACCCAGCCGAGTTCCGGCGGGCAGGATCAGTTCACCGACTGTGGTTTCCTGACCTTGCGGGCGAATGTTCTGCCCGGCCTTCATCGGTTCAAGGAAACGCACCCGTTCATCGGTTTGAACCTCAGCGTTTTCCTGCATTTCCACGCAATCAGCGCCCGCGGGCACCGGCGCCCCGGTGAAGATCCGTGCACAGGTGCCCGGCTTCAGCGGTTCGGGGGATTGCCCGGCAAACACCTTCTGACTGACCGGCATCGGTTCGCCCGTCCAGTCGGCCAGATTCAGCGCATAACCGTCCATGGCGCTGTTTGGCCAGGGTGGCAGATCCAGCGTCGAAATCAGGTCTTCGCCCAGCACACGCCCCTGAACCTGAGCCAGCGGCAAATACTCATGCTCGACAATCGGCGACGCCTCGGCCATGTCGAGCAGGCGCTCCAGCGCCAGCTCGACCGGCATCAGCGCTCCGGTCTTGCCCGGCTTACCCACGGGATTCACAAGGCGCTGCCTGCTTCAAATGAGTCACGAAGTTGCACGGGCGATGACGCGCGTCCAACTGCTCGCCCAGGATGCCATCCCAACCGGTGCGTACGGCATTGGTCGAACCTGGCAAACAGCACACCAGCGTGCCGTTGGCCAAACCGGCCAGCGCACGGGACTGAACTGTCGAGGTACCGATATCGGCTACCGAAATCTGCCGGAACAACTCTCCAAACCCGTCGACCTGTTTATCCAGCAGGCAGGCAACCGCTTCCGGCGTGCTGTCGCGACCGGTAAATCCGGTACCGCCGGTGATCAGCACGACCTGCACGACATCGTCGGCAATCCAGGTGGCGACTTGCGCGCGAATTTTGTAGAGGTCATCTTTGAGCAAAACCCGCTCCGCCAAACGGTGGCCCGCCGCCGTCAAGCGATCGACGAAGACCTGGCCTGAGGTGTCGGTTTCCAGAGTTCGGGTGTCACTGACTGTCAGCACCGCAATATTGAGCGGCACGAAAGGTACATCAGCCTTGGCTTTCATAGGCTCGTCCAGTTGTAGGAGAAACAGCCCGGTGTTATATCACAGCGCCCTATTTTTTCGCCGCCCCTCTGGAGAGCTGCCATGACCCGCGATTCGCAATTGCCCCCCTGCTCCATTCTGCTCCTGGCAGGCGGGCGCGGCCAACGCATGGGCGGTCAGGACAAAGGCCTGGTCGAGTGGCTGGGCGAACCTTTGATTGCACATTTGCAGCGTAGGGTACGCGGGCTGACTGACGACCTGATCATCTCCTGCAACCGCAACCGCGAGCGTTACGCACCGTTTGCCGATCAATTGGTGGTCGATGACGAGGGCGATTTTCCGGGGCCATTGGCGGGTATTCGTGCCGGTCTGAAAGCGGCGCGCCATAGCCACCTGCTGGTTTTGCCGTGCGACGTTCCGCGAATTGACGCCGCGCTGCTGCAAAGCATGCGCGAGACTGCCAATCAGCATCCTGAAAAACCTTTAATGTTGCGCCATGACGAGCATTGGGAACCCTTGCTGTGTGTGATTCCGGTGGCTCTTCTAACGGCTTTCGAAGATGCCTGGAATGCCGGTGAACGCAGCCCCGGCCGGGTCATGCGCGGTCTCGGCGCCACTGCCCTGGAGTGCCCTGACAACGACCCGCGGCTGGCCAACCTGAACACCCCCGAACTGTTAAATTCCCATAACACTGTGTCAGACTGACACCATTCAAGGAACTCTCACGCCTTGTATACGTCTCAAGCTCAGTAACCAAAAGAATTCCCATTCGGAGACACACCCATGACTCAACGGACCCTCGCCACTTTCATGCTCGCACTGGGCCTTGCCACCCTCGCCGGTTGCTCGTCGCCTACAGTGATCACCTTGAATGACGGTCGCGAAATCCAGGCCGTCGACACCCCGAAATACGATGACGATTCGGGCTTCTACGAGTTCAAACAGCTGGACGGCAAAGAAACCCGCATCAACAAGGATCAGGTTCGTACCGTTAAAGAGCTGTAAGCTCTGGATCGACACCGGATACAGAAAAGCCCGCATTGATTGCGGGCTTTTTCATGGGCGCTCGAAAAGTGAAGTCGATATCACCACTGCAAGGTGATCCGGCTCTCGAATTCGCGCTCCTCACCGGTCACCGGGTCGATAAACCGCAAGCCTTGCGCCAGCAGCTTCAACGGATTGGCATAGTCATCCTCGACGTCTTTCAACACCTGCGGATAGAACGGATCGTTGCAGATGCTCGCCCCCAGCGCAGTCATGTGGACGCGCAGTTGATGTTTCTTGCCAGTCACCGGAAACAAACCATAGCGCCACAGATCGCCATGCTTTTCCCGAACCTCCACCGCCGTTTCGGTATTACTGGCACCCACGCCTTCCTGCATGCGGAAAAACGGTTCGCCATCGACCAGACGGCTTTTGTGCACCAAGGGGAAATTCAGATCGGGCAGTGCCGGAGCGATGGCCTCATAACGCTTGTCGATCTGCCGCGTGGGGAACAGCGACTGATAAGCCGATCGGGTTTGCGGATTGGCCGAGAAAATCACCAGTCCCGCCGTATGCCGGTCGATGCGGTGCAGCGGCACCAAGTGAGGATTGTCCAGGCGATGAATCAGCCTGCGCAACAGGGTTTGCTCAACGTATTCGCCGGCGGGCGTCACCGGCAGAAAATGCGGTTTGTCAGCCACCACCAGATGTTCGTCTGCATACAGAATCGACTCGACTACCGGGATCGGCTTCTCGTCCGGCACTTCGCGAAAATAATGAATCCGCAGACCTTCCTTGTAAGGCAAGTCCACCGGGATCGGCTGGCCATGGCCGTCCAGCACACGTCCCCGAGCGATGCGGTCCAGCCATTGCTCACGGTCAATGGCGCTGAAATGCTCGCATAGACAATCGAGTACGGTCAGCCATTTACCGGGCGGCAGATAAAGTGTGCTCGCCTGATTCTGAGCAGCGGAAAATGTAGATGTGGACATACGAAAATCGGACCCTCAATGCAGGGCGGCATTATCCAGCACTGAGGGAAACGAACCTAGCGCAGAATGTTCAGGCCGGAATTGTTTTCAGCGCTGCGGCGTCAGTGAATTCCTTGAGCCAGCGCAATACATCAACTGCCTCCCAGCGCCCCGGATCGTACAAGGCGTAGAGCAGCCCCTGATAACCGACCACATCCAGTTGCTTGTGGTAACCGGCACGCTGAAACAAGGCCTCGATTTCGGCAAAGCAAGTGTTGAAATGCAGCTTGTTGAACGGCGTCTTGCCTTCCGTGACCAGCCCGTCCAGGCGCAATTCGAGAACGGCCTCGCGCACCACGTCAACCGACATCCGGTTCACGCTGTTTTTCAACTGTTCGACATTGACCACGGTTCATCCCTCTGACGCATTTACTGTATGAACATACAGTAACCGATGAAACCGCAAAATGCCAAGGAATGCATGGCAGTAGCGACCGGCGGGATAAACCAGAAAATGCGGATTAACCCAGAAACGCGACGACCTCATCAGCGCTGAATGGCCAGTCCAGCTCAGCCCCGCTGTCGACACGGCGCAACACCGGAATCCGCAGGCTATAAGCCTCGAACCAGGATTCGTCTTCAGCGATGTCGACCAGTTCCACCAGCAAGCCGTGCTCGACAAAAGGCATCAACTCGGCCTCGGCGACTTCACACAAATGGCATCCAAGGGTGCCGAACAGCTGACATTCAGGAGGCATGATTGCTCAACCAAAAAATGAGTGGGCCTATTCTAGGCCGCACCTGAAAACCCGTCGAGCCAGCGCCGCCCAAAGGCTCCAGCCCCTCAACAAAGGGTCACAGGCAAAACCCTGACGCAAATCAGTCCACAGAAAAATCATTTGCGCGATCCTCCCGGTCTTTTTGCCTCTACGCTTGAAAAGCCTGATCTGCCATCGGAGTGTCCAGTGTTTGCCAATCTGTTGATCATCCTCGCCTCGTCCCTCGTGGTCATTGCCCTGTTCCGTCGCCTGCGGTTGCCACCGGTTCTGGGTTACCTGTGCGTCGGACTGCTGGTCGGGCCGAGTGCCTTCGACTGGGTCAACGAAAGCGAACACTTGCCTGACGTAGCCGAGTTGGGCGTGGTGTTTCTGTTGTTTTCACTGGGCCTGGAGTTCTCCCTGTCGAAGATGATCGCCCTGCGCCAGGTGGTGTTTCGTCTCGGCAGCCAGCAGGTGCTGATCAGCACCGCGCTGCTCGGTTTGCTGCTGATGCTGTTGGGCATGCCGATGACGCCGGCGCTGTTGCTCGGTGCCGGGCTTTCGCTGTCCTCAACGGCGATTGTGACCAAAGAATTGGGCAGCCTCGGCGAGGTGTTCAGCAGTCATGGCCAGAATGCTGTCGGCGTTTTGCTGTTTCAGGACGTTATCGCGGTATTGCTGCTGACGTTGGTGCCGGTGTTTGCCGGCAGCAGCGAGCAAGTCTGGTACTGGGCGTTGCCTTTGACCCTGGCAAAAACCGTGGTGCTGTTTGTCGGTCTGCTGCTGGCCAGTCGCTGGTTACTGCCGAGGCTGTTTCATGAAGTGGCCGCGTCACGCTCGGCAGAATTGTTCGTGCTGCTGGCGCTGGTGATTGTGCTGTTGACCGCGTGGCTGACGCACCTGCTGGGGCTGTCCCCTGCCCTTGGTGCATTTCTGGCCGGCATGCTGCTCGGTGAAAGCCACTATCGACACCAGATCGAGGCGGATATCCGGCCGTTCCGCGACATTCTGCTCGGGGTGTTTTTCGTCAGCATCGGCATGCTCATCGACCTGCAACTGTTCGTCAGTCACAGCCTGCTGATCCTCGGGCTCACCGTCGGTTTGATGGTGATCAAGGGTATCGTCGTGGCCTTGCTGGTGAAGTGGCGCGGCAGTGACAGCGAAACAGCATGGCGCAGCGGTCTGGCGCTGGCCCAGGGGGGCGAGTTCTGCTTCGCCCTGATGGCACAGATGCAGCAACACAGCATGATGCCCGAAGCACTGAGCGACCTGCTGCTCGCAGCGACGTTCTGCTCGATGTTGTTGACGCCCCTGTTGCTGCGCGCAGCGCCACGCATCGCAGCAGTGCTGCACCGCAAACCCAATCAGGAGGCGCAAATCGAAGAGATCAGCGCCCTCAACGCCGACCTCAACCAGCATGTGGTGATTTGCGGCTACGGCCGCGTCGGCCAATCCATCGGTCGTTTCATGCGCAACGCCAAGCAGCCTTTTATTGCGCTGGACAATGACCCGGTGCGGGTACAGGAAGCCGCCAGTGGAGAAAGCGACGTGCATTACGGCGACTCGTCGCGCGGCGACCTGCTGAACGCCGTGGGCCTGCTACGCGCCAGACTGTTGGTGGTTGCTGTGGATCAGAGCGACATTGCCCTGCGTATCCTCAAGGAAGCACGTCGGCTCAACGCCCACGTACCGATACTGGTGCGTACCCGCGACGACAGCCAGTGGGCCGAACTGAAAGCCGCCGGCGCCACCGAAGTGGTGCCGGAACTGTTGGAATCGAGCCTGATGCTCGCCTCTCACGCCTTGATCATGCTCGGCTTGCCGGCGCATCAGGTGCAGGAAAAAGTCGATCAGGTGCGCATCGACCGGTATCGCCTGCTTCACGGTTTTTATCCCGGTAGCGACGATGCCGAGACTTAATCCTGACTTACCGCGCCGATCTTGTGCAGCGACAGGTCGGCGCCGTAATACTCTTGTTCCTGACTCAGGCGCAGCCCGTGCAGCGCCTTGATCACGCCGTACACAGCGAAGCCACCGATCAGCGCCACCGCAACACCCAGCGCGGTGCCGATCAACTGGCTGATCAAGCTGACGCCGCCAATACCGCCGAGCGCAGTCTGGCCGAAAATCCCGCAGGCAATCCCGCCCCACACGCCGCACAACCCGTGCAATGGCCACACACCCAAGACATCGTCGATGCGCCATTTCACCTGGGCGGCGGTAAAGCACCAGACAAACAGTGCACCGGCGATCGCGCCAGTCACCAGCGCGCCGACCGGATGCATCAGATCCGACCCGGCACAGATCGCCACCAGACCGGCCAATGGACCGTTATGCAGGAAGCCCGGGTCATTACGTCCGACGAGCAGCGCCGCCATGGTGCCGCCGACCATCGCCATCAACGAGTTGACCGCAACCAGACCGCTGACGCCTTGCAGCGTCTGCGCGCTCATCACGTTGAAGCCGAACCAGCCGACAATCAGAATCCACGAACCCAAGGCCAGAAAGGGAATGCTCGACGGTGCGAACGCCACCAAACGACCGTCGCGATAACGGCCATTACGCGGCCCCAGCAGCAATACCGCCGCCAGCGCCAGCCAACCGCCCATGGCGTGCACCACCACGGAACCGGCAAAGTCATGGAAAGCGGCACCGAACTGTGCCGTCAGCCACGCTTGCAAACCGTAGTTGCCGTTCCAGATCATGCCCTCGAAAAAGGGGTAGATGAACGCGACAATCAAGGCCGTGGCGCACAACTGCGGCACGAAACGCGCGCGCTCGGCGATACCGCCGGAAATGATCGCCGGGATCGCTGCGGCAAAAGTCAGCAGGAAGAAAAACTTCACCAGTCCATAACCGTGATCGGCACTCAGTACCGCCGCCGGCTGCATAAAGGTCACGCCATAGGAAATCCAATAGCCTATAAAGAAATAGGCCAGGGTCGAGACGGCGAAATCACTGAGAATTTTCGACAGTGCATTGACTTGGTTTTTCTGGCGCACCGTGCCGACTTCCAGAAAGGCGAAACCGGCATGCATTGCCAGCACCATCACCGCACCGATCAGAATGAACAAGGTATTGGAACTGTGAACCAGGGTGTCCACAGCGCTTTGCAGATTTTCCATAAGCAGGCAGACCTAAAGGCGAAAAAGGCACCAAAGCGGTTCATGCGCACATTTCATGCACCAAGTTGCGACCACGCAGTCACAGATCCGAAGGTCCGACGAACCGCTTTGGCGCACGAGATCGATGTCCTGACACGAACCGGGCTTGTTTGGGATAAGGTTTCTCGAGGCGCACGCCCGGCAACAGCGCACAACCGCCGGGGAACGCACCACGACACAGCAAAAGTTGTACCAGTCATTTGTACTGAACCTTCGCGCAAGGCTCATACTCGAACGCTTCAGACGTCACTTACGGAGATCCACCCATGGCCAGCATCAAGGCAAAGACCGCTCAAGAAATCCTGATGAACGACTTCCAGACTTTGGTCGCCGACACCGAGCGCTTGCTCGAGCACACCGCCACCCTGGCCGGCGATCAGGCCGATGAGCTGCGCGAGCAGATTCACGACAGCCTGCTGCGCGCCCGCGAAACCTTGAAACTGACCGAAGAAACCTTGCGTGATCGCGGTCAGGCGGCGGTCACTGCCACCGAAGATTACGTCTCGGCCAACCCTTGGCAGTCCGTCGGTATTGCCGCCGGTGTCGGCTTCCTGATCGGCCTGTTGGCTACCCGGCGCTGATTATGTCGATCGGTGAATCCGGCCCGGCTGCGGGCACCGCCTCTTCCACGCGACGCCTGGGCGCCGCCGTTCTCGGTCTGCTGCACAGCCATGTCGAATTGTTCGGCATTGAATTGCAGGAGCAGAAATCACGTACCGTCAGCCTGTTACTGTTCGCAGGCCTGGCGTTGGTCTTTGCCCTGTTATTACTGGTGGGCTTATCGACACTGGTGATGATTGTGTTCTGGGACACTTATCGCCTTGCTGCGATCATTGGCCTGTGCGTGTTCTATACCCTGGCCTCGATCTTCTGCGCGCTGCGCCTCAAGGCTGCGATCTTCGATGAGTCTTCGCCTTTCCACGGCACGCTCGAAGAGCTGGCCAACGACCGGGAGCGCCTGCTGCCATGAGCCTGCCTGAACTGCCACACAACAGCTCGCGTCGGGAAATGCGCAAGGCGTTGATCCGCCTGCGCATGGAAATGCATCGTCAGGAAATCCGACATGAAGCCGGGCAAGTGTTGCAGCCTCTGCAGCGCATGCGCGGCATGTCGCAAAACCTGCAAGGTGGTTTCGGCATCAAACACGCGCCTTTGTGGGGCGTGGCCGCCGTTACGCTATTGGGATTCATCACTGGCAAAGGCGCGAAAAGCGGCGGTGTCGGTGGCCTGACCCGCTTGATCCGGCTCGGCACCAGCCTCGGGCCGCTGATCAAACTGGTGATGCAGAGCTCGGCGAAACGCTAAACAGATACATCTGGCTACATTCTTGCACTGTCGGCGGGATGAACCTCTTTATCCGGAGGTTCAATCCCGCGCGCCTACCCGGTCGGCGGGGTTCACCAGAACAAGAACCACTAAGGAGGCCCCGTGATCGACGGGCAACCGCTCGCCTGCTTTCAGCCTTTCATCGATACCGCCACCGGACGCATTGCCGGCGTCGAAGCGCTGGGGCGCCTGCGCCAGGCCGACTGTCAACTGAACTCGGTTGGGCCTCTATTCGCCGACCCGCGCACGCCCGCCATTGCCCTGCGCCGTCTCGACCGGCAGATCCGCGATAACGCCTTGAGCCGCTTGCATGAAGCGCCGGCAGACTGGTTTCTCAGCCTGAACATGTCGCCACGCTGGATCAGTCGCCTGCGCGCCGATCAAGCCCTGCCCAGCCTCAAACAATTGGCGCGCTACGGTATCGATCCGCAACGCATCGTCTTCGAGATCACCGAACTGGGCGGCAATGGTCAACGTCTGGCCGAAGTCGTCGCGCGCTATCGCGAGGCCGGAGCGAGGATTGCTATCGATGACTTTGGCGCCGGCTACTCGCAACTCGATCGGGTGCTGGCGTTGCAACCGGACATTCTCAAACTTGATATGCGGCTGTTCCAGGCTGCGGCACTGGGTGGGCCGAGCAGCGACGTGGTCAAGGCCCTGGCGCAGATGGCCGAGAAGACCGGTTGTTGGATCATCGCCGAAGGCGTCGAGACCGAAGCACAGTTGAATTTCGCCCTGGAATGCGGATCGCGCTATGTGCAGGGATTCCTGTTCGCGCGGGCACAGGAGGCGTTTTTCCCCAGTGACGCGTTCGTCCAACGCTTCGCCGAGCTGCGCCAGCGCTATGTCCGGCAGAAACTCGTGGAGCGCGGGCGGCTGATGCAAATGCGCCAGCAACTCGCTGAACTGATGTCGATCCTGCAAGCCTGGGCTCAGGCCCATGCCCCTTTGAGCGCTTTGCCGCAACTGGACGCCTTCCCCTGGCTGCTGCGGTTTTATCAATGCGATCGCCACGGCACGCAACTGACGCCCAATCTGGAATGGCGGCAGCATGGCTGGGTCGCCGACAATCGCTATCTGGGGCACAACTGGTCGTGGCGCCCGTACTTCTATCATTTGCTCGCCGAAGGTTGGGAGGAGCGGCGCTTGACGCTCTCCAATACCTACCGCGATGCCACCAGCAATCAGTACTGCCTGACAGCCGGGCAGTTTTTCGACAACGGTGAACGTTTGCTGCTGATCGACATTGACGCCGCCGGACTGTAGTTCCGCTTGCAGGGGCGGACGTGAACCGGGAAGCTAGGGGCCAACGCCCCCAGTCACCTGACGGAGAGAATCAGCCTTGGATTGGCACACCCTGCTCAACCGCGAACGCCTCGGCAAGCCGCTGCACAGCCCGCAAGAACTTGGCCGCAGCCCTTTCCACAAAGACCATGACCGCATCATCTTCTCCGGCGCCTTCCGCCGTCTCGGGCGCAAGACCCAGGTCCACCCGGTCACCAGCAACGATCATATTCACACGCGCCTGACCCACTCGCTGGAAGTCAGTTGCGTCGGCCGTTCGCTGGGCATGCGGGTGGGGGAAACCCTGCGCAATGCCTTGCCCGAATGGTGCGACCCGGCCGATCTCGGCATGGTGGTGCAATCGGCGTGTCTGGCCCACGACATTGGCAATCCGCCGTTTGGTCATTCCGGTGAAGATGCTATCCGCCACTGGTTCCAGCAGGCCGCCGGACGCGGCTGGCTCGACGGCATGAGCGAAGCCGAACGCGCCGACTTCCTCAATTTCGAAGGCAATGCCCAGGGTTTCCGGGTCCTGACTCAGCTGGAGTATCACCAGTTCGACGGCGGCACCCGACTGACCTACGCCACCCTCGGCACTTACCTGAAGTACCCGTGGACCGCGCGCCACGCCGACTCCCTGGGCTACAAGAAACACAAATTCGGCTGCTATCAGAGCGAGTTGCCGCTGCTCGAGCAGATCGCCCACAAACTGGGCCTGCCGCAAATCGAAGACCAGCGCTGGGCGCGTCATCCGCTGGTGTACCTGATGGAAGCCGCCGACGACATCTGCTACGCGCTGATTGATCTCGAAGACGGTCTCGAAATGGAGCTGCTGGAGTACGCCGAAGTCGAATCGCTGCTGCTCGGGCTGGTGGGTGATGATCTGCCGGAAACCTATCGCCAGCTCGGCCCGCAGGATTCGCGCCGACGCAAACTGGCGATCCTGCGTGGCAAGGCCATCGAGCATTTGACCAACGCCGCCGCACGGGCCTTTGTCGAGCAACAGGACGCCCTCCTCGCCGGCACGCTGCACGGCGATCTGGTCGAGCACATGCACGGCCCGGCCAAGCGTTGCGTGCTGAATGCCAAGGACATCGCCCGCAAGAAAATCTTTCAGGACAAACGCAAAACCCTGCATGAAATCGGCGCCTATACCACGCTCGAGATTCTGCTCAACTCGTTCTGCGGCGCGGCGCTGGAACAACACAACGGTCGTACACCGTCATTCAAAAGCCGGCGCATTCTCGATCTGCTGGGCAGTAACGCACCGGATCCGCAGGGATCGTTACACACGTCGTTTCTGCGCATGATCGATTTCATCGCCGGCATGACCGACAGCTACGCCAGCGACATGGCGCTGGAAATGACCGGGCGCTCCAGTCACTGACCCGCTCGCCTACGGGCGGCCATAACGATGGCCGCCCGTATCCACACAGCCTGTGATTATCGACCCACAAGTGTCGACTGGCGTCTGATATGGCTGGAATAGCGGCAATTATTGCGCCGACGAATCAGCAACTTTAAACATCTTTAAAAAGCCATTTACGGCCAGTACTTGCAAATCATTCAAGTCAAACTATAAGCCCGTTCAAATCCAGCACTTCCTTACGTCAAACCTAGTTTGGTTGTAGTCCGTTTCTTCATTAATTGTAGGATTAATCCGATATCGTGACTGAAGCCACGTCACTTCATGCGAGTGCTCATTCAACTGAGCTAAGGTGCGCGCTTTATTCGTGCTTGCATGGGATTTGATTATGAACTCCGTTTTTATTGTCGACGATCACCCGGTCATCCGTCTCGCCGTTCGAATGCTGCTGGAGCATGAAGGTTACAAGGTCGTCGGTGAAACCGATAACGGAGTCGATGCCATGCAAATGGTGCGCGAGTGCATGCCCGATCTGGTCATTCTCGATGTGAGCATCCCCAAGCTGGATGGCCTCGAAGTACTGGCTCGCTTCAATGCCATGGGTTCCCCGTTAAAGATCCTGATCCTGACGGCACAGTGTCCGACGCTGTTCGGCATTCGCTGCATGCAATCCGGCGCATCGGGTTATGTCTGTAAACAGGAAGATTTGAGTGAACTGGTCAGTGCGATCAAAGCGGTACTGTCCGGTTACAACTATTTCCCCAGCCAGGCATTGAATCCGGTGCGCAGCGACGACATCCGTTTTGCCGAACTTGAATTATTCAAATCCGTTAATGATCGCGAGTTGATGGTCTTACAACTTTTCGCCCAGGGTCGCACTAACAAGGAAATAGCCAAGGGCATGTTTCTGAGTAATAAAACCGTCAGCACCTACAAAAAACGTCTGATGCAAAAACTCAAGGCCAAATCCCTTGTAGAACTTATCGAGATGGCCAAACGAAACGCACTCGTGTGAGAGCCCGCATGCCTAGCCGTTTAAAGGACTATTTAATTGCGTTGAGCGCAGGTTTTTACCTGAGCGCCAATGTGTTCGCCATGCCCGGCACGTCACCTGACTACGCCTTGCTCAGCCGGTCGGCGGACGAGCCAGTTCCGGTCACGCTCGAACACTCCCAACGGCAGTGGCTGCTGACACGTAACGAACTGGTCGTGGGCACCTCCGCGCCCGACTACCCGCCTTTTGACATGACGACCAGCGGCAAGGATTACGAAGGTCTGACGGCCGATTACGCCGGGCTCCTCGGCCAGGCCACCGGTCTACCGATCCGGGTGCAGCGCTTTCCCTCTCGGGACGCGGCGATTAGCGCACTGGTCGATGGCCGGATCGACCTGCTCGGTACCGCGAACGGTTTCGAAGCGGGCAATGCCAACCTGGCGCTGTCGATACCCTATGCCATTGACATGCCGGTGCTGGTTACCCGCGAGGACGAAACCCGCTCACTCACCGAAGGCCTGGCCGGGCTGCGATTGAGCATGGTCTATCACTATCTGCCGTTGCCCGAAGTCAAAGCGCTGTACCCCAAAGCGCTCATCACCTGCTACCCCTCCTACCAGAATGCAATCAACGCCGTGGCGTTCGATCAGGCCGATGTGTTTCTCGGCGACACGCTTTCAACTCACTACATGATCAACAAGGGTTATCTGAACAACGTGCGCATGGCCAATTTCGGCAAGCAGGAAGCCCAGGGATTCAGCTTCGCCGTGCGCCGCAACAACCCACAACTGCTGGCGATCATCGATGCAGTACTAAAAGCTGTGCCGGCCAGTGAGCGTGACAATATTGCCAAGCGCTGGAGCGCTGGCAGCGATCTGCTGCTCACCGACCGGAAACTGCAACTGACACAGCGCGAAGAAGCGTGGCTCAAACAACATCCGGTGGTCAGTGTGGTGGTCAATGAAGCGTTCGCGCCGCTGACATTCTTTGACAACGACGGTAATTTTCGCGGCATCAGTGCCGACCTGCTCGAGCTGATCCGCCTGCGCACCGGCCTGCGTTTCGAGATCCGTCGCAGCCGCAACGACGCGGAAATGATCCAGCAGATCGACCGTCATCAAGCCGATCTGATCGCCGCATTACTGCCGACGGCGGAGCGCGAGAAAACCCTCAATTTCAGTCGTCCCTATCTGGAAAACTCCTACGTTCTGCTGACCCGCAAAAGCGCGGATGGTCCGACCAATCTGGGCAAGCTCAAGGGCAAGCGACTGGCGATTGCCCAAGGCAATCCGATGGTCGAGTACCTGCGTCGGGAATATCCGCGCATCCAGTTGATCGAAACGGCAGATACGTTCAGCGCGGTGTCCCAGCTCGCTGAAGGCCATGTCGACGGTGCGGTGAACTCGCTGGTGATTGCCAACTACTTCATTTCTTCACGAATCTTCAATCAGGCGCTGCAGATCACCACCACGATCGGCACGGGCCAGGCGGCGTTTTCACTGGCGACCGCGCGGGACAACACGGAACTGACGTCGATCATCAACAAGGCGTTGTTGAGCATCGCCCCCGACGAACTGGGGGTGATCAATGGACGCTGGCGCGGTTACTCGACTGTCTCGCAGAACATCTGGCACAACTACCAACGCCTGTTCTATCAAGTGATCATCGGCGCTTTCCTGTTACTGCTGTTGCTGCTGGTCTGGAACGCTTACATGCGCCACCAGATCAAAAAACGCCAGGCTGCCGAACGAGCGCTGAACGACCAGTTCGAATTCATGCGTTCGCTGGTCGACGGCACACCGCATCCAATTTACGTGCGCGACCGCCAGGGCCGGTTGCAAAGTTGCAATGAGAGCTATCTCGAAGCATTCAATGCCCGCCGCGAGGATGTCATCGGCAAAAACGTCATCGATGGCTCCCTGAGCAATGCCTTCGAGGCCCAGGCCTTTCAGGCCGATTACCAGCGTGTCATCGCCGAAGGCACGCCGATGGTCGTCGACCGGCCCCTGCACATCGGCAACCGGCGTCTGACGATCTATCACTGGATACTGCCGTACCGCGACTCCAGCGGTGAGGTGAAAGGCATCATTGGCGGCTGGATCGACATCAGCGAGCGCCGCCAGTTGTTCGACGAGTTGCGTACGGCCAAAGAACGGGCGGATGAGGCCAACCGGGCGAAAAGCACCTTTCTGGCGACCATGAGCCACGAGATCCGCACGCCGATGAACGCGGTGATCGGCATGCTCGAACTGACGCTCAAACGCATGGATCCGCAGCATCCGGATCGCTCATCCATCGACACCGCGTACCACTCGGCCAAGGACTTGCTGGGTTTGATCGGCGACATTCTCGACATCGCACGGATCGAATCCGGGCGTCTGAGTCTTTGCCCGGAACGGGTCAATCTGGTCGATACGGTGACGTCAGTCGCCAGGATCTTCGACGGTCTCGCCCGGCAGAAAAACCTCTCCCTGCAAGTCATCTTCAACCCACCGGATCTGGCCGTCGATGTGCATCTGGACCCACTGCGTTTCAAGCAGGTGCTGTCGAATCTGGTCAGCAATGCGATCAAATTCACTGAGCAGGGGCATGTGCGGATCACCCTCGACCTCATGAACACCGATGTACCTGCCCGCGCCCTGATGCAGTTGACCGTACAGGACAGCGGCGTCGGTATCAGTGCCGAGGATCAGCAGCGCTTGTTCGAACCGTTTGCCCAAGCGGAAAACAGCAGCCAGCAAGGCAGAGGTGGTGCCGGCCTGGGGCTGGTGATCAGCCGTAACCTGTGCGAAATGATGGGCGGGCAATTGCAATTGAGCAGCCAGCCTGGCATCGGCACCCAGGTCTGCGTCTCGCTGGCACTGGAAACGCTGCCGATACAGCTGAGCACGGTCAAAAGTGAATCCCCAATCAAGGCATCGCAGACCCCCTTACGCGTGTTGGTGGTGGACGACCATCCCGCCAATCGCCTGCTGATGTGTCAACAACTGGAGTTTCTCGGCCATCACTTCAGCATTGCCGAGAACGGTTGCAGCGGCCTGGAACTGTGGAAGACCGGTCACTTCGATCTGGTGATTGTCGACTGCAACATGCCGTTGATGAATGGCTATGATCTGACCCGCGCCATTCGTCAGCAGGAACTGCAGGCGCGCTGTCCGCCATGCACCGTGCTGGGTTTCACGGCCAATGCGCAGCCCGAAGAAATCCAGCGCTGCAAGCAGGCCGGCATGAACGACTGCCTGTTCAAACCCCTGAGCCTGAGCCTGCTCAGCCAGTGGGTCGATGGCATCACACCGACATCAGCGCCGCCGGCTTTCAACCTGCAAAACCTGAACATGCTGACCGGTGGCAATCCGGCCCAGGCTCGCCGTCTGCTGGCGGAATTGCTCAAAAGCAGCCGTATCGACCGAGAGGAACTGCTCGCACTGTCGCCGGAACAGGATCGCGGGGCGCTGGCGGTGGTCGCTCACAAAATCAAGGGTGCGGCACGTATCGCGCAGGCATCGCGCGTGATCGAGTGTTGCGATGCCCTTGAGCAGGCCTGCGCCGAGGCCATGGCGACAGACGAAGTCGCTCGCCGTTGCGAGGCGAGCAACCGCGCCATGCTCGAACTGGAGCAGGCACTACAGCAACAATTGGCGGTGTCGGATCGAAGCACAATGAGCTTGCCTTAACTATGCTTGGCGCTGAGCAGTGAGTTAACCATCATGGAGAGTCCGAAATGCCCAGCCCACTGCGCCCGGAGCAACGCCGGTTTCCGCTGCATGTGCACATCAGCGTCATGTTCACATTCCTGTTGCTGCTCACCGGGGTCGTACTGGGCCTGTTCAATTATCACCAGACCACGCAGATCATCCTGTCGAGCAGCGAAAAGCTGTTCGACAGGATCGAACAAGACGTACGTCTGGACATGTCCGCCACCTATCAGCCGATTCGGCACCTGCTGAGTTTGCTGGCGGATGACCCCGCCACTCAGGCCGCGCGCCTTGAACAACGCTTGCCCTTGCTCCGACCGTTTAGCCAGTCGCTCAGCGACAATCCCAATCTGGCGTCGCTATATCTGGGTTATGCCAATGGCGATTTTTTCATGGTGCGTCCGCTGCGCAGCGCCGCCATCAAGACATTGCTCAAGGCCCCTGAAGCGGCGGCGTATCAGGTCTGGAGTATCGAACATGACCCGCAGGGCGCGATGCACTCGCAATCGCTGTTTTTTGACCAGACATTGTCGCTGATCAGCCGTCAGGACAACCCCGACGACAGCTACGATCCGCGTAGCCGCGCGTGGTTCAACCATGCTCGCCAGCAAAACGAACAAATCACCACCGAGCCCTACGTGTTTTTCTCCACGCGCAATGTCGGCACGACGCTGGCCCGACGCAGCGGCGAGAACGCCGTCATCGGTGCTGACCTGACGCTGGTCGCCCTGTCGGCGGCGCTGAGCAAACATGTCGTCACACCCTCCACCGAAATTGCCCTGTTCGATGCCGAAGGCAACGCTGTGGCCTATCCCGACAGCGAACGCCTGATCGTCGACAGTAGCGGCGCGCATCTGGCCAAAGCGGCGGATCTGAGTCCGGGCTTGCATGCGCTGTTGTCCGGCGCAGCCACAGGCAATCGCCTGGAAGCCGATGGTCGCCAGTGGATCGTCGCCCGCAGCAACATTCAGGAGGGCGGTCCGAAAGGTTTGCAGTTGGCGCTGCTGGTGCCCGAGGACGAGTTATTGATCGATGCCTACCGCCTGCGCTGGCAAGGCGCGCTGATAACCCTCGCGACCCTGCTGCTGTGCCTGCCGCTGGGCTGGGTGATTTCGCGAATTCTGGTCAAGCCGTTGCATGCACTGGTCAAGGAAGCCGACGCGATTCGCAGTTTCGATTTCAACTTTCCTCTGGCCCGCCGCTCGCCGGTGCTTGAAGTCGACCAGTTGAGCGTGTCGATGGCGCGGATGAAAGACACTCTGGCGAGTTTCTTCCGGATTACCGACACCCTCGGCGCCGAAACCCGCTTCGCCCCGCTGCTGCAACGGGTGCTGTTTGAAACGGTGCAGATTGCGCAGGCGCAGGCAGGGCTGATCTATCTGCGTGAAAGCGACAGCAGCCGCATGGAGCCATACGGGCTGGTGATCGATGGTACGTCTCAGGCGTTGGAAGCATTCGACATTCAGGGCCACGACCTGCAGCAGAACAAAGGGCCGGCGTGGTTTGAACAATTGGTCGRCGCCAATAACGTGGTGAGCAACTTCGGCGTCGATCAGGCCGGCGACTTGCAGAAGGTCCTGCTGGCAATGCAATCGCCCCGCATCCATCTGATCGGCATCCGCCTGCACAACCGCCACGACGAAACCATCGGCCTGCTGATTCTGCTGGTGAGCGACAGCGGCACGGCAGCCGATCTGGAAAAACTGCGCCCTGATCGCATCGCGTTCCTCCAGGCTGTCTCCGGCGCGGCGGCGGTCAGCATCGAGAGCCAACGCCTGCAAGCCCGCCAAAAGCAATTGCTCGACGCCTTCATTCAACTGCTCGCTGGCGCCATCGACGCCAAGAGTCCGTACACCGGCGGCCATTGTCAGCGCGTGCCAGAGCTGACGTTGATGCTCGCTCAGGCGGCAGCGGCAAGCGAGGCGCCGGCGTTCAGTGCCTACCAACCGAGCGAGGATGAATGGGAAGCCTTGCACATTGCCGCGTGGCTGCACGACTGCGGCAAGGTGACGACGCCGGAATACGTGGTCGACAAGGCCACCAAACTGGAAACCATCAACGACCGTATTCATGAAATTCGCACGCGTTTCGAAGTGCTCAAGCGTGATGCCTGGATCAGCTATTGGCAGGCGTGCGCTCTGGGCGGCGATGAGACTGCACTGGCCGAATTGCGCGATGCCACGCTGACGGCGCTGGACGACGATTTTACGTTTGTCGCGCGCTGCAATCTGGGCAGTGAAGCGATGGCAGAGGCGGATCTGCAGCGCCTTGACCATCTGGCGCAACGCACCTGGCTACGCACCCTTGATGACCGCTTGGGCGTGTCATGGGAAGAGAACCGGCGTCAGGCGCGCACGCCGGCACCGAATCTGCCGGTCAGTGAAAAGCTTTTGGCAGACAAGCCAGAGCACTTGCTTGAACGCGACCCGAACGAGTTGATCCCCGAAGACAATCCATGGGGCTTCAAACTGGATGTACCGCACTACAAATACAATCGCGGCGAGCTGTACAACCTGAGCATCAACCGTGGCACCCTGACCCGCGAAGAGCGCTACATGATCAATCACCACATGGTGCAGACGATCATGATGCTCAGCCACCTGCCCTTCCCCGGCCACCTCGACAGCATTGCCGAAATCGCCGGCGGTCATCATGAAAAAATGGACGGCACCGGTTACCCGAAACGCCTGAAGCGTGAGGACATGAGCCTGCCCGCGCGAATGATGGCGATTGCCGATATCTTTGAGGCGCTGACCGCAGCCGATCGCCCGTACAAAAAGGCCAAAACCCTGAGCGAGGCCTTGGCGATCATGGCCACCATGTGCCGTGAGGCGCACATCGATGCTCAGCTATTCGGATTGTTCATCAACGAAGGCGTTTACATGCAGTACGCCGTGCGCTTTCTCGATCCCGCACAGATCGATAACGTCGATCCGGCCAGCCTGTTGCACAAGGCTGGCCTCACCGCATGATCAGCAGTCGGTCAGACGCAGGAAAATCGCTGCCAGTTGCTCGATGCCAGCCTGATCCTGCGCGGTAAAACGCGCCAGCTTCGGGCTGTCGAGGTCGAGTACACCGATCAGGCGACCGTCCTTGACCAACGGCACGACCAGCTCGCTGTTCGAGGCGCTGTCGCAGGCGATATGCCCCGGGAACGCGTGTACGTCTTCAACGCGCTGGGTTTGCCGAGTGGCCGCCGCCGCGCCACACACACCACGGCCAAACGGGATGCGCACGCAGGCGATCTGCCCCTGGAACGGACCAAGCACCAGTTCTTCGTTGCGATTGAGGTAAAAGCCCGCCCAGTTCAGGTCATCGAGCTGGTTGAACAGAAACGCCGAAAACTGCGCGGCGTTGGCGATGAAATCGCGCTCGTCCGCCAGCAGCGATTCCAGTTGTGCGGCCAACATGCCATAGCCTTCGAGGCCCTGGCCGCTTTGTTGCAAATCAATCATGCCTTGTGCTCCAACAATTTCAGTCCCACCCAGTAACGGGCGAATTGGTACGCGCAACGTCCGTTGCGATTACCGCGGCCGGTGGCCCAACGCACGGCGAGGATGTCCAGTGCTTCGTCGCGCTGCCAGCTCAGGCCGGCCTTGGCGGCCAACTGGCCGATCCAGTGTTCGACGACGTTAAGGAAGTGTTCTTGGGTAAACGGATAGAACGACAGCCACAGACCGAAACGGTCCGACAGCGCGATCTTGTCTTCAACGGCTTCGCTGGGATGCAGTTCGCCGTCGACGCGTTTCCAGTTTTCGTTATCGCTCTCCTTTTCCGGCACCAAGTGGCGGCGGTTGGAGGTGGCGTACAGCAAGACATTGTCCGGGGCCTGCTCGAGCGAGCCGTCGAGGACGCTTTTGAGAACGCGATAATCGCCTTCACCGGATTCGAACGACAAGTCATCGCAAAACAGCACGAAGCGTTGTGGCAGCTTGCCGATCTGCTCGACCACCCGCGGCAGATCCGCCAGATGATCACGCTCGATCTCGATCAGGCGCAGGCCGGTGGCGGCGTGTTCCGCCAGCAAGGCCCGCACCAGCGACGACTTGCCGGTACCGCGCGAACCCCAGAGCAACGCATGGTTGGCCGGCATGCCATCGAGAAACTGCTGGGTGTTGCGCCCCAGCTGTTCGAGCTGACGGTCAACGCCGATCAGGTCGGACAAGCGCATGTCGAGGCTGACTTCCAGCGGCATCAGATAGCCGCTGCGCCCGTCGCGTTGCCAGCGCGCCGCCAGACAAGTGCCCCAGTCGATCACCGGCCGTGGTGCCGGCAACAACGGTTCGATACGCGCCAGAACCGACTCGGCGCGTTCAAGAAAAGCATTTAATCGGGAATCCACGTCTTCTCCTCGGGCACGTTCACAGTGATGATGGTGAATCCTGCGACGACACACAGATAAAAATCACCCTACCAAGCCTTGTTACAAGGCGATTCGGGAACCTCGGTATCCATACATGATCGACTATGCTTGAGCAGCGAAGGGAAACGGAAGTGGTTCAACACCCCATGGATATCAAATTCACCCACCGGCTGTCTTACAAGCAAGCCAGGCTTACCGTGCTGGTCGGGTTCATTCTGGGCACGCTGCTCAGCCTGCTGCAAATCGGCATCGATTATGCCAGTGAAGACGCCTCCATCAACCGTGAAATCCTGTCTTTGCTGGAAATCAGCCACAACCCGGCCTCACGGATCGCCTACAACATCGACGCCGAACTGGCGCAGGAACTGACCCTGGGCCTGTTGCGCTCGCCGGCAATCATTTCTGCGCAACTGATCGACAACAACAATACGGTGCTGGCCAGCGTCAAACGACCGGAACTGCAAAGCGGCTATCGGGTCATCAGCGACTTCCTGTTTGGCGCCAAACGCCAGTTCGAAGACCGTCTGTATCTGGATCATCTGCCCAATGAATCGCTGGGCGTGTTAAGCCTTGAGGTCGACACCTATGCCTTCGGCAGTCGCTTCCTGCGCCGCGCCGAGGTGACCCTGCTCAATGGCTTCGCCCGCAGCCTGATTCTCACCGGCATCCTGTTGGCGCTGTTCTATGTGATGTTGACCAAACCACTGGTGCGGGTCATCCGCGAACTCAGCGGGCGCGACCCGCGCAGCGCCGAGCCGACCACGCTGGAGTGCCCGTCCGGCCACGGCAACGATGAAATCGGCGTGCTGGTCAAAGTCGCCAATCAGCAATTCGAGAACATTGCCACCGAGATCCAGCAGCGACGCAACGCCGAAAACCGTCTGACCGACTACCTCGGACAACTGGAAAACATCGTCTCGGCGCGCACCGCTGAACTCAAGGCGATCAACGCACGGCTGAGCCAGTCCAATCAGGAACTCGAAGTCGCCCGCAGCACCGCCCTGGAAATGGCCGAGGCCCGCTCGGCGTTCCTCGCCAACATGAGCCATGAGATCCGCACGCCGCTCAACGGCCTGCTGGGAATGATCGCGCTGTCACTCGACGGTCCGTTGAATGCCGAACAGCAGCAACAACTGTCGATCGCCCACGACTCGGGCAAGGTGCTGGTCGAATTGCTCAACGATATTCTCGACCTGTCGAAGTTCGATGCCGGGCAACTGGAGCTTGAGCACATCCCGTTCGATCTTGGCTCGTTGATTGAAGACACCGCCAACCTGTTGTCGCAGAATGCCGCGCCGAGCGTCGAACTGACCTGCCTGATCGACCCGCACTTCCCGGCACTGGTGCTGGGCGATCCGACTCGCGTGCGGCAGATCGTCAGCAATCTGCTGTCCAACGCGCTGAAATTCACCCGCTTCGGCCGGGTGGATGTGCGCTTGTCGACCTACAAGGATGGCGTGCGCATCGAGGTCTGCGACACCGGCATCGGTATCGCCCAGGACGCGCAGCTGAAAATCTTCCAGCCGTTCACTCAAGCGGGCGCCGGTATCACTCGACAATACGGCGGCACCGGGCTGGGTCTGGCGCTGACCTACAACCTCTGCGAAGCCATGCAGGGGCGTCTGACCATCAGTTCCGAAACCGGGTTCGGCAGTCAGTTCTGTGCCGAGCTGCCATTGCCGTGTCATACCCGCGCACTGGTTCCGGCGCCGCTGCACGGAAAAATCCTCGCCATCACCGCTGCCAGCAGTGGACTGGCGGAACTGTTGCAGAGCCTGCTGCCGGTGTGGGGACTTGCATATGAGCAGCGCACCATCGATGACTCACTGCTGGGCCTGACGCCGGACGTGGTGATCACCGATTGTCCGGAGTGCCTGTTCGGCTTGCGCCCGACGCTTGGGGCACCGATTCTGCTGGTAACCGCCTACGGCAGTTTCCTGCCCAGCGAAGAAGCCGCCGCACTCGCGCCTCTGCAGCAACAGGCCCGACCATTGGCGCGTAATGCGCTGTACCAGAACCTGCGACGTACCCTGCAACCGGACGTGGTCGCCGTTAACGATGCGCAGTTGGAAACGTCTCCCTCGGTGCGGCGCGGGCGGGTGTTGCTGGTCGAGGACAACCCGGTCAACCAACTGGTGGCCAAAGGCATGCTCGGCAAACTGGGCTGCGAGGTCATCGTCGCCGCCCACGGTGCCGAAGCACTGGATCAGTTGGAGTATCACGAATTCGATCTGGTGCTGATGGACTGCAACATGCCCGTGATGGATGGCTACGAAGCCAGCCGACAGATCCGTCAAAGCGGGCGCTGGCCGAGCCTGCCCATCGTCGCTCTGACCGCCAACGCCATGTCCGAAGAACGCGAACGCTGTCGCGCAGCCGGCATGAGCGACTATCTGGCCAAGCCGTTTCGCCGTGAAGAGCTGGCGGCGCTGCTCGATCAGTGGATCCCGACTACGACAGCGCTTTGATCTGCCCCAGCAAGTGATCGAGGCCGTCACGCAACTCATTGAGACGGTCCAGATCCACCCCGCTGTCGCACAGCAATCGGGCCTTGAGCGGCCCGACCTGCTCGCGCAAGGCTTGGCCGGCTGGTGTCAGGCTCAGGTGCACTTCGCGCTCGTCACGCGTTGAACGCTGGCGCTGTACCCATTGCAACTGTTCCAGACGCTTGAGCAATGGCGTCAGCGTGCCCGAGTCCAGTGCCAGACGCTCGCCCAACGCCTTGACCGTCGGTTGCTCCGGCGCAGCGTCCTGCCATTCCCACAACACCAGCATCGCCAGGTATTGCGGGTACGTCAGGCCCAACTGATCGAGCATCGGTTTGTAGGCACGAATCACCGCTCGAGAGGCGGCGTACAGCTTGAAGCACAACTGGTTGTCGAGCTTCAGCGAATCGACCGGCAAGCTGTTCATTTGAGCAGGGCTTCGATCTCGCCGCTCAGCTCCTGCGGCTTGGTGGCCGGGGCAAAACGCTTGACCAGTTTTCCGTCCTTGCCAATCAGGAACTTGGTGAAGTTCCACTTGATGCCTTGGGAGCCAAGCAGGCCCGGCGCGCGTTTTTTCAGCTGCACGAACAGCGGATGCGCGTCTCCACCGTTAACGTCGATCTTCTTGAACAGCGGGAAGCTGACGCCGAAGTTCAGCTCGCAGAACTCACTGATCGCCCCTTCGTTACCCGGCTCCTGCTTACCGAACTGATTGCACGGAAAGCCCAGAACCACCAGGCCCTGATCCTTGTAGGTCTGCCACAGTTCTTCGAGGCCTTTGTACTGTGGAGTGAAACCGCATTTGCTCGCGGTGTTGACCACTAAAACCGCCTTACCGGCGAAATCGGCGAGGGTCTTTTGCTCCCCCTTGATGGTGGTGCACGGAATGTTCAACAGGTTGTCGCTCATGGCGTCGGGCTCCGCAGACAGTCAAGAAAGATCAAACATAGCGAGCAATTAAATTGTGTGCAATTTAATTATTCAAAAACAAGGCGACCCGAAAGTCGCCTTCATTGGTTTATGCGCGTGGAACCAGATCCAGGCACACCGAATTGATGCAATAGCGCAAGCCGGTCGGCGGTGGGCCGTCCGGGAACACATGGCCCAGATGCGCATCGCAGCGCGCGCACTTCACTTCCGTACGGATCATGCCGTGACTGATGTCACGGATTTCAGTCATCGCGCTTTCGCCGATTGGCGCGTAGAAGCTCGGCCAGCCKCAGCCGGAGTCGAATTTGGTCTTGGAGTCGAACAGCGGCTCGTTGCAGCAGACGCAGTGGTAGATACCATCGGTCTTGGTGTCGTTGTATTTACCGGAGAACGGGCGCTCGGTCGCGCTCAGACGACAAACGTTGTACTGCTCAGGGTCGAGCATCGCCCGCCATTCTTCCAGGGTTTTTTCCAACTTTTCCATCATCACACCTCAGCGGCTGAAAAAGCCCGATCTGTACCTTTTCCACGGATCGGGCGGCACGTATGATTGCGCCTCGTCACGCACCAGTCTGGCAGCCAGACCGGGCGCATTCAAACGGATTATGGGAGCCACGGCTCAAGACGTCCGCCTGTGTGAAGACGCAGGAATCCCAGTACGGTTGTCCATCCGCCGCCTGGATCGTTCATTTTCGGGATCACATCGCCATGCAGTTCAGCAAATCGAACAAGCTCGCCAACGTCTGCTACGACATTCGCGGCCCGGTGCTCAAGCACGCCAAACGACTGGAAGAGGAAGGCCAGCGCATCCTCAAGCTGAACATCGGCAACCCGGCGCCGTTTGGTTTCGAAGCGCCGGACGAAATTCTTCAGGATGTGATCCGCAACCTGCCGACCGCGCAAGGCTACAGCGACTCCAAAGGTCTGTTCAGCGCGCGTAAAGCGGTGATGCAGTACTACCAGCAGAAGAATGTTGAAGGTGTCGGCATCGAAGACATCTATCTGGGTAACGGCGTTTCCGAACTGATCGTGATGTCGTTGCAGGCGCTGCTCAACAACGGCGACGAAGTGCTGGTGCCCGCCCCGGACTACCCGTTGTGGACTGCCGCCGTCAGCCTCGCCGGCGGTAACGCCGTACATTACTTGTGCGACGAAGGCGCCGACTGGTTCCCGGATCTGGCCGACATCAAGGCCAAGATCACCCCGAACACCAAAGCGATGGTGATCATCAACCCGAACAACCCGACCGGCGCGGTGTATTCGAAGGAAGTGTTGCTGGGCATGCTGGAAATCGCCCGCGCGCACAACCTGGTGGTGTTCTCCGACGAGATCTACGACAAGATTCTGTACGACGATGCCGTGCACATCTGCACCGCGTCGCTAGCCCCGGACTTGCTGTGCCTGACCTTCAACGGTCTGTCGAAGTCCTACCGTGTGGCGGGTTTCCGCTCCGGCTGGATCGCCATTTCCGGGCCGAAGCACAATGCCCAGAGCTACATCGAAGGCATCGACATGCTGGCCAACATGCGCCTGTGCGCCAACGTGCCGAGCCAGCATGCGATCCAGACCGCTTTGGGCGGCTATCAGAGCATCAACGACCTGGTGCTGCCGCAGGGTCGTCTGCTGGAACAGCGTAACCGCACCTGGGAATTGCTTAACGACATTCCTGGCGTGAGCTGCGTCAAGCCGATGGGCGCGCTGTATGCGTTCCCGAAGATCGACCCGAAAGTCTGCCCGATCCATAACGACGAGAAGTTCGTCCTCGACCTGCTGCTCTCCGAGAAGCTGCTGGTGGTACAGGGCACGGCGTTCAACTGGCCGTGGCCGGATCACTTCCGCGTGGTCACCCTGCCCCGCGTCGACGATCTGGAAATGGCCATCGGCCGTATCGGCAACTTCCTCAAGTCCTACCGCCAGTAACTGGCCAGCAGTGCGCAACGGCCAAACGTTGCGCACTGTCTGATTCAGCAACACTTCTGCGTTCCGCGTCCGCGCACGCCTTCTACACTTGCGATTCGTACCGTTTACCTGCGTCCAGCTTAATGGCGACGGGTCGCGGCTGGCCGTCATCCCTATCGTTATCTGTCGTGGGAAATGTGCCGGGCACCGAAGAATCCGCTGTAGGACACAGTTTGAAATAGTCACTCAGTTGAATAGCCCGGTGCAGCACCTTATATACCCCGCAGTACGCTACATCTTTAGCTTGAGGAGATTTCTACAACCATGATGCGCATCCTGCTGTTTTTGGCCACTAACCTGGCGGTCGTGCTGATAGCCAGCATCACCCTGAGCCTTTTCGGCTTCAACGGGTTCATGGCGGCCAACGGGGTTGATCTCGACCTTAGTCAGCTGCTGGTTTTCTGTGCAGTCTTTGGTTTCGCCGGCTCGCTGTTCTCGCTGTTCATCTCCAAGTGGATGGCGAAGATGAGCACTGGCACCCAGATCATCAGCCAGCCACGTACCCGGCATGAGCAATGGCTGCTGCAAACTGTCGAGCAACTGTCCCGCGAAGCCGGGATCAAGATGCCCGAAGTCGGTATTTTCCCGGCCTACGAAGCAAACGCCTTCGCCACCGGCTGGAACAAGAACGACGCGTTGGTCGCGGTCAGCCAGGGCTTGCTCGAGCGCTTCTCGCCCGATGAAGTGAAAGCCGTGCTGGCCCACGAAATCGGCCACGTCGCCAACGGCGACATGGTCACCCTGGCGCTGATCCAGGGCGTGGTGAACACCTTCGTGATGTTCTTTGCGCGGATCATCGGCAACTTCGTCGACAAAGTGATCTTCAAGAACGAAGAAGGCCAAGGCATCGCCTACTACGTGGCGACCATTTTTGCCGAACTGGTACTGGGCATTCTCGCCAGTGCGATCGTCATGTGGTTCTCGCGCAAGCGCGAATTCCGTGCCGACGAAGCCGGCGCCCGCCTGGCCGGTACCAGCGCAATGATCGGCGCACTGCAACGCCTGCGCGCCGAACAGGGCCTGCCGGTGCACATGCCGGACACCCTTAACGCCTTTGGCATCAACGGTGGTATCAAACAGGGCTTTGCCCGCATGTTCATGAGCCACCCGCCGCTGGAAGAGCGTATCGACGCCCTGCGTCGTCGCGGTTGATCCGACCGGTGTAACAATGAAAAAGGCCCGCAGTGATGCGGGCCTTTTTTACATCTTTGGAGTGTGCGCCGACAGTGCCGGCCCTTTCGCGAGCAAGCTCGCTCCCACAGGGTTCTGCGGTGTTTAGGCGATCTGTGACATAGCACAAATCACTGTGGGAGCGAGCTTGCTCGCGAAGAGGCCCGTAACGGCGCCAACAAACTATCGGGAAGAAACCCGGTAGACCCGCTCCTCCAGCCGCGTCACGCCAGCCTGAAGGAACTTCCCGCTCTCCCCCAGCACATCCTGCTCTTCCAGCATCTGCACCTGCCAGGCACCACTCAGCAACCGCTGCACCTCATCATCCCCCACCGCAAACGGCGGCCCCGGCATCTGCGCCTGATCGTAGTCCAGCGTAATCAACAACCCGTGCACACCCTGCGGCAGAATCTGCTGAAGATGCGCCGCATACCGCTCACGCATCGTCGCCGGCAAGGCAATCAGCGCGGCGCGGTCGTACAACGCGGCGCAATCGGCCACATCGCTCGCCGTTAGCGCAAAAAAGTCACCGCACCACAGCTCGATGGCTTCACCGCGATAGACCTTGAACGCGCCCTTCTGGCTAATCTGCGGCTGCACCTGATGTTCACTGAAAAAGTCCTCGATAGCCTTTTCCGACAGTTCGACCCCGAGCACCTGATGACCGCGTCCGGCCAGCCACGCCAGATCCAGACTTTTCCCACACAAAGGCACGAGCACTCGCGCCGCTGCCGGTACCGCCCAGTGCCGCTGCAGATACGGGTTTACCTCAGGCAGATGGAAACCAATCTGCCCCGAAGCCCACTTCTTGTGCCAAAACTCAGGCTGCATGCATCACTCCCAATAATTCGATCAAAAAGCGTTAAAACTTATATTAGATTTAGATCAATGTTCTGACTGAAGATGAAGCCATCTTAACGCTCAGGAACCCATCATGTTGCCCAGCCTGTTCATTTCCCATGGTTCACCCATGCTGGCCCTGGAGCCCGGCGCCAGTGGCCCGGCTCTGGCTCGTCTGGCCGCCGAATTGCCGAAACCCAAAGCCATCGTTATCGTCTCCGCGCACTGGGAAAGCCAGGAACTGCTGGTCAGCAGCCATGCGCAACCGGAAACCTGGCACGACTTCGGCGGCTTTCCCCGGGCGCTGTTTGAAGTGCAGTATCCGGCACCGGGTAATCCGCAACTGGCTGCTGAGGTGGCTGATCTACTGACTGCCAACAACCTGCCTGCCCGTCTCGACCCGCAACGCCCGTTCGATCATGGCGTCTGGGTGCCGTTGTCGCTGATGTATCCGCAGGCGGATATCCCGGTGGTGCAAATCTCTCTGCCGAGCCGTGGCGGCCCGGCGCTGCAAACCCGAGTCGGCCGGGCACTGGCGAGTCTGCGTGATCAGGGCATTTTGCTGATCGGCTCCGGCAGCATCACGCACAACCTGCGCGAACTGGACTGGCACGCCGGCCCGGAAAGCGTTGAGCCCTGGGCGCGGGATTTCCGTGACTGGGTGATCGATAAGCTCGCGGCCGACGATGAGGCAGCGCTGCACGATTATCGTCAGCAGGCGCCGCATGCGGTGCGCAGTCATCCGAGTGATGAGCATTTGTTGCCGTTGTATTTTGCCCGGGGTGCGGGGGGTGAGTTCAGCGTGGCGCACAAGGGATTCACAATGGGTGCGCTGGGCATGGATATTTACCGCTTCGGTTGATGCCTTCGCGAGCCGGCTCACTCCCACAAAGGCAAAAAACAGGCAAAAAAAATCCCCGAACCAGTCGGGGATTTTTTATGTTCGATCAATCAGCCCAAGGGCGGATCAATCTTCGCGATAGCGACGCAGCTTCAACTGCTTGCCAGCAACGCGAGTGTCCTTCAGTTTGGTCAGGAGTTTGTCCAGACCATCTTCCGGCAGCTCGACGAGGCTGAAGCTGTCACGCACCTGGATGCGACCGATCGCTTCACGGGCCAGACCGCCTTCGTTGAGGATGGCGCCCAGCAGGTTCTTCGCAGCGATACCGTCACGCGCACCCAGCGCGGTACGGCAACGAGCACGGCCTTCGCCCAAAGGCATTGGCGCGCGACGCTCGCGGTCACCACGATCAGGACGATCACCAGTGCGCTCAGGACGGTCGCCACGCGGTGCGTTGTTCGGCACCAGTGGACGTTCCTTCTCGATCGCCGCCAGGTTCAGCGCTTGACCGTTGGTGGCTTTGCGCAGCAGCGCAGCAGCCAGAGCACGCGGGGTGCAGCCGATGTCTGCAGTCAGACGATCGAGCAGCTCACCGTGGGTCGATTCGGCATCAGCGACCAGCGGCGACAGGCTGTTGGTCAGTTTCTTGATGCGCGCATCGAGAACGGCTTGAGCGTCCGGCAGGCGTACTTCAGCAACTTTCTGGCCGGTTACACGCTCGATCACTTGCAGCATGCGGCGCTCACGTGGAGTCACCAGCAGCAGTGCACGACCTTCGCGACCGGCACGGCCAGTACGGCCGATACGGTGAACGTAGGACTCTGGGTCGTACGGCATGTCAACGTTGAACACGTGAGTGATGCGCGGAACGTCCAGACCACGAGCAGCTACGTCGGTCGCGACAACGATGTCCAGACGGCCATCTTTCAGCGAGTCAATAACGCGCTCACGCTGGTTCTGGGCGATGTCACCGTTCAGCGCCGCGGCTTTGTAGCCTTTGGCGTCGAGGGCGCTGGCCAGATCCAGGGTCGCTTGCTTGGTGCGTACGAACATGATCAGAGCGTCGAAATCTTCCACTTCCAGCAAGCTGAGAACGGCCGAAGTCTTCTGGTCAGCGTGAACCAACAGGTGAGCCTGTTCGATCGCGGTAACGGTCTGGGTCTTGGTCTGGATCTTCACGTGTTGCGGATCGCGCAGATGGCGTTCGGCAATGGCGCGGATCGACTGCGGCAGGGTAGCCGAGAACAAAACGGTCTGACGGGTCGCTGGCAGAGCCTTGAAGATGACTTCCAGGTCATCCATGAAGCCCAGTTTCAACATTTCGTCAGCTTCGTCGAGAACCAGGTGGTTCACGGTCGACAGAACTTTTTCGTCGCGACGCAGGTGGTCGCACAGACGGCCCGGAGTGGCGACAACGATCTGTGCGCCATTACGGATTGCTTTCAGTTGCGGGCCCATAGGCGCGCCGCCGTAAACGGCCACAACGGTAACGCCCGGCATTTGCTTGGCGTAGGTTTCAAAAGCGGTTGCTACTTGCAGCGCCAACTCACGAGTTGGCGCCAGGATCAGGGCTTGCGGTTCGCGCTTGGCAGGATCGATGCGGTGCAGAATAGGCAGTGCGAACGCGGCGGTTTTACCGGTACCGGTTTGCGCCTGACCAATCATGTCCTGGCCGGCCATGATGATCGGGATCGATTGCTGCTGAATCGCCGAAGGCTCTTCGTAGCCAGTCGCTGCGACGGCTGCAAGAATATTCGGGTTAAGATTAAAAGCGGCGAATCCGCCGGTTTCCTGGGTCATGGGTCTGCCTCTAAGTGCATCCGCAAAGACCCATGCTCCAAAGCTGCGCATGCCGTGTTGAGACTCAAGAGTCGCCCTGGCAGCTTTGTCGGCGGGGATTTGCGAAAACGAATGAATGAAAAAAAGAATCGTCCGGGAAGAGCCCGCAATGCGGACGTGCAGCCGAAGCTGACTTCGGGAAATGCGCTACCTAAACGCGGCCCGGTTAAAGGCCGGCGCGCACTATACCGGATTTTGCCCAAAAAGGGAGCTTTTTTTATTGCCTGAATGAGCGTGTCACCGCTGTGTAACGGGGTTTTGCGGATAATCGCGCGAAGGTCTATTTTTCAAAGGCCCGGCCCTGCGGGCGATGACGCTTAAACGATTCACTGATGTGCGGCATACCGTCGCTGCACCCGCCCTTCCCGCCCGAGGATCTACCCATGAATCAGCCCTGCCCCGGCCGCGTCAGCCGTGAACGTCGTGGTCACGTCCATCTGATTGGCCTGGATCGAGCGGCCAAGCGCAATGCTTTCGACCTCGACCTGCTCAACGAGCTGAGCTTGGCCTACGGCGAGTTCGAGGCCGACAGCGAAGCGCGGGTGGCGGTGGTGTTCGGGCATGGCGAGCACTTTACCGCTGGCCTGGATCTGGTCAACGCCAGTTCCGCCCTCGCCCAGAGCTGGCAGGTTCCGACCGGCGGTTGCGATCCGTGGGGCGTTTTCGTCGGCCCACGGGTGAGCAAACCAGTGATAGTCGCCGCGCAGGGTTATTGCCTGACCATCGGCATCGAGCTGATGCTGGCAGCCGATATAAACCTGTGTGCGAGCAATACCCGCTTCGCACAGATGGAAGTGCAGCGTGGGATCTTTCCTTTTGGTGGTGCGACTTTACGTTTTCAGCAGATCGCCGGTTGGGGCAACGCGATGCGCTGGCTGCTGACCGGCGATGAGTTTGATGCGCACGAGGCGTTGCACCTGGGGTTGGTGCAGGAAGTCATGGCCAGCGAAGACCTGCTGCCGCGGGCGATTGAATTGGCTGAGCGGATTGCGCGGCAGGCGCCGTTGGGGGTGCAGGCGACGTTGATGTCGGCGCGGCAGGCGCGGTATGAAGGTGAGACAGCGGCCGCGCAAGGGTTACCGGCGTTGGTGAAGAAATTGTTGGCGAGTGAGGATGCCAAGGAAGGGGTGCGGTCGCTGGTGGAGCGGCGGCCTGGAGTCTTCAAAGGGATCTGAAATATTTGCTGGTTATCAGATCCTCTTCGCGAGCAGGCTCGCTCACAGGGAAAATGCATTCCAATGTGGGAGCGAGCCTGCTCGCGAAGAGGCCATCACTGACGACTCAGGTCGCCGGGCGAATACTGTTGATCAACGACTGCAACGAATACCCCAACCGCGGCGCCAGCGCTTCAGCCCGGGCCGTCAGTGCCTGCATGTCCAGCTCCTGATCGAGGTCCGCCGGCACAATCAGAATCACGTTGCCCTCCTTCACCGGCAATTCCCAGTAATGCCGGTGATACAGCCCGCGCAACAACGCCGCACCCAACGGCTTGCCGTCATCGGTGGCCCACTGGTTGATCACCAGCCAACCACCCGGATTCAGACGCTTCTGGCAGTCGCCGAGAAAACTCCAGGCCAGATGCCCGACGCCCGGACCGACATCGGTATACAGGTCGACAAAAATCAGGTCCGCCGGCTCAGCCGTCGGCAGTAACTCCAGCGCATCGCCAACACGGATGTACAGCCGCGGATCATCGTCCAGGCCAAGGTATTCGATGGCCAGGCGCGGCACATCCGGACGCAGTTCAATGGCTTCGACATCTTCCAGCGGCAGAAACTTGAGGCAGGCCTGGGTCAATGTACCGGCGCCGAGCCCGAGAAACAGCGCGCTCTCCGGCTGCTCGTGGCACAACGCGCCGATCAGCATCGCGCGGGTGTAATCGTATTCGAGCCAGCTCGGGTCGGCGGTGAACACGCAGCTCTGCTCGATCGCATCGCCGAACTCGAGAAAGCGGTAATCGGCCACTTCCAGCACGCGAATCACGCCGAACTCATCCTGTACTTCGGCGAGCAGATGCTCGACGCGCTCCTCAGTCATTTCGTCTCCTGATGGTCACCGGGCGCGGTGACGCGATGGCACCGCTGTGGCGCCGTGGCAAAGCGGCGATTGTCGGCGATGGGGCGGGAGCAGGTCACGTACTAATTGCTGCTACCATGGGCTTCCCGTGCGTAGAACCAATTAGAGACCGTGATGAGCCAACCGTGGAGTCCTGATAGCTGGCGCGCCCTGCCGATCCAGCAACAACCCCAATATCCTGACGCGGCGCATCTGCGCCAGGTCGAGCAGACGCTGGCCAGCTATCCGCCACTGGTGTTTGCCGGCGAAGCGCGCGAACTGCGCCGCCAGTTTGCCGAAGTCACCCAGGGCCGGGCATTCCTGCTGCAGGGCGGTGATTGCGCGGAAAGTTTTGCCGAATTCTCCGCTGCGAAGATTCGCGACACGTTCAAAGTGTTACTGCAAATGGCGATCGTCATGACCTTCGCCGCTGGCTGCCCGGTGGTCAAGGTCGGGCGCATGGCCGGTCAGTTTGCCAAACCGCGCTCGGCCAACGACGAGACCATCGACGGCGTGACGCTGCCGGCTTACCGGGGCGACATCGTCAACGGCATCGGCTTCGACGAAAAGAGCCGCGTGCCGGATCCAGAGCGCCTGCTGCAGTCCTATCACCAGTCCACCGCGACCCTGAACCTGCTGCGCGCGTTTGCCCAGGGCGGTTTTGCCGACCTGCACCAAGTGCACAAGTGGAACCTCGATTTCATCGCCAACTCGGCGCTGGCTGAAAAATACAGTCACCTCGCCGACCGCATCGATGAAACCCTGGCGTTCATGCGCGCCTGCGGCATGGACAGCTCGCCGCAACTGCGCGAAACCAGCTTCTTCACCGCCCACGAAGCACTGCTGCTGAACTACGAAGAAGCCTTCGTGCGCCGCGACAGCCTGACCAACGATTACTACGATTGCTCGGCGCACATGCTGTGGATCGGTGACCGTACTCGTCAGCTCGACGGCGCGCACGTCGAATTCCTGCGCGGGGTGAACAACCCGATCGGCGTCAAAGTTGGCCCAAGCATGGATCCCGATGACCTGATCCGCCTGATCGACGTGCTCAACCCGGACAACGATCCGGGGCGCCTCAACCTGATTGCGCGGATGGGCGCGAACAAGGTGGGCGATCACCTGCCGGCGCTGATCCGCGCGGTGCAGCGCGAAGGCAAGCAAGTGCTGTGGAGTTCCGACCCGATGCACGGCAACACCATCAAGGCCAGCAGCGGCTACAAGACCCGCGACTTTGCGCAGATCCTTGGCGAGGTTAAACAGTTCTTCCAGGTGCACGAGGCGGAAGGCAGTTATGCCGGCGGCATTCACATCGAGATGACCGGGCAGAATGTCACCGAGTGCATCGGTGGTGCGCGGCCGATTACTGAAGATGGCTTGTCGGATCGCTATCACACGCACTGTGATCCACGGATGAATGCTGATCAGTCGCTGGAGTTGGCGTTTTTGATTGCTGAAACCCTGAAGCAGGTTCGCCGCTAGACCGCGTCGCCTCCTTCGCGAGCAAGCTCGCTCCCACACTGGATTTGTGTCGTTCGCATATCCCCTGTGGGAGCGAGCTTGCTCGCGAAGGGGCCAACTCAGTCAGCCGACCTGCGCCATTGCCACCCGCAACCGCGCCGCACTCTCGCGCTGACAATTCAACTGCACCCGCGCCAGCCCCAACCAATCCGCCATCTGCCGCAGATTCACAGCCAGCGCCAGCATCCCCTGCTCATCCAGCCCCGGCGCTTCCTCGTGCAGCGCATGCACTGCCAACTGCCCCGCCGCCCGTTCGGCGCGCAAATCGACCCGTGCGGCGATCCTCTCGTTGTGCAAGAAGGGCAACACGTAATAGCCGTAGACTCGCTTGTCCTGTGGCGTATAAATCTCCAGTCGATAGCGAAAATCGAACAAGCGCTCAGTCCGGCTACGCTCCCAGATCAACGAATCAAAGGGCGACAGCAGCGCACTGGCCACGACCTTGCGCGGGACGCTCGGCTCCGGCAGGCAATAGGCGATTTGCCGCCAACCGGCAACCTCGCACATCTGCAATTGCCCGGCCTCGACCAGTTCCGCGAGACGTGGCCGCGCATCCGCCGGATTCAGGCGAAAGTAATCACGCAGGTCTTTTTCAGTACCGACACCCAGGGCCTGTGCCGCGTGCAACAGCAGCCCACGTTGCGCTTCGGCTTCATCAGGCAACGCCTGTTGCAGGATCGATGAAGGGATCACCCGCTCCGGCAAATCATACAAACGCTCAAAACCACGCCGCCCCGCCACCGTCACTTCACCCGCCGCGAACAGCCACTCCAGCGCATGCTTTTCCGCGCTCCAGTCCCACCACGGCCCGGCCTTGTCTGCACGGGTTGAAAGGCTGCCGGCGCCCAACGCGCCCTGCTGTTCAACCGAACTCAACACCCGGCGAACCACGTCCTGCTGCTCGCGACCGAATTTCGCCAGTTGCTGATAAATATCCTCGCCGCGCCTGGCGCGCTGCATGCGCCACGCCATCAGCGGATACATCGACAGCGGCAGCAACGACGCTTCATGCCCCCAGTATTCGAACAACGTGCGACGTCGCCCCGAACTCCAGGCAGCCTGGTCGAGCAAATCGGAAGAATAGGAACCGAGACGGGAAAACAGCGGCAGGTAGTGCGAGCGCACCACGGCGTTGACGGAGTCGATTTGCAGCAAACCCAGCCTTTCGATCAGCCGGTTGACGTGTGGCGCCTTGACGGTCGGCGGCTGGCGCCCGTTGAACCCTTGGGCAGCCAGCGCCAGTCGTCGCGCCTGTTTGAGGGAAAAGGCCAGAGTCGCGGGCATGAGCATCTCCTTGTCTGCTCGCAACCTACCTCACTGGAAGAGGGTTTGTGTAGCGTTCTGCTCATCATTTATGCAGCGGGTCATTTATGCATCGGATCATCCCAGAACGGCCGCACGGACTCGTGTTCAACGTCGGCACGACTGACGCCGATGTCTTTCAACGCTTCGTCGCTCAGACTGGCAAGCAGCTCGCGTTCACGGTGCAATTCGTACCAGCGGCTAAACTTGTGCAGCAGGTCGGAAACGAGATGGCCGTGGCCGGAAAATTTTGCGTCGTCTACATACTCTCTTTGACCTTTCATCGTGTTGCCTCCTTTGTGGATGGCTCAAGTCTCGCGCCGGCGCTAAGATCAATCCAACGAATGTTTCTGATGGCATGCATCACGGAGATTCATCAATTGTCGGCCTACCCCAGTATCGATACCGATGTCCTGCGCACCTTTGTCGCGATTGCCGATCAGGGCGGTTTCACCCGCGCCGGCGAAATGGTCAACCGCACGCAGTCGGCGGTGAGCATGCAGATGAAGCGTCTGGAAGAAGACGTGTTGCAGCGGCAGTTGTTTGAGCGCGACGGACGCCAGGTGCGCCTGACCGCTGAAGGCCAGGTGCTGCTCGGATACGCGCGGCGCATCCTCAAGCTGCACAGCGAAGTGTTCAACACCTTGCGCGAGCCGCACATGGTCGGCACCGTGCGCATCGGCACGCCGGATGACTACGTGATGCGTTTTCTGCCGGGGATCCTGTCGCGGTTTGCGCAGTTCTATCCACTGATCCAGATCGAAGTGCATTGCGAATCGACCAAACAACTGTTGCAGCGGACTGACCTGGATTTGTCGATCGTCACCCGTGAACCGGGCAACGAAATCGGTCAGTTGCTGCGCAAGGAGCGTTTTGTCTGGGCCGAGGCGCAGAATTTCAGCGCCCACGAACAAACGCCACTACCTCTGGCGATGTTCAACAGTGATTGTTTCTGCCGCTTGTGGGCGTGTAACGCACTGGATGCGATGGGCCGCGAATACCGCATCGCATATAACAGCACCAGCCTCTCGGCGTTGATGGCAGTGGTGAGCGCGGGTCTGGCGATCACCGCGCAACTGGAAAGCCTGATCACCCCGGACATGCGCATTCTCGGCGCCGCCGAAGATCTGCCGCTGTTGCCCGAGGCCAGCATCATGCTGATCCGCAACCTGAACAATCCGTCGCCGATCACCGAGTGCCTGGCCGAGCATATCGTCGAAGGTTTTAAACTTTAAACGCGAGCATCACCGCACACAGCACCAGGAAACCGCAGAACAGCCCGCGCAGAAGCTTTTCCGGCATGGCGTGGGCAACTTTCACCCCCCAACTGATGCTCGCCAGACCGCCGATGGCCAGCGGCAGGCCGATCATCCAGTCCACTTCGTGATGTACCGCGTAGGTCACCAGGGTCACGCCGGTGCTTGGCAACGCCAGCGCCAGCGACAAGCCCTGAGCGACCACTTGCGTGGTGCCGAAGAGGCTGGTCAGCACCGGCGTTGCCACCACGGCACCGCCGACACCGAACAAGCCGCCCATGGTTCCGGACGCCGCACCGAGAACGCCGAGCCAAGGCCAGGAATAGCGCATCTCGGAAGTCGCAGCGGGTTGCTTGCCGAACATCTTCAGCAGGTTGTACGCCGAGAGCACCACCAGGAAAGCGACAAAACCGATGCGCATGGTTTGCGCATCGATACCCACCGCCCAGATCGAACCGATCCACGCAAAGCAAAAACCCATCACCGCCAAGGGCAACGCATGCCGCAGTTCGATGCGATTGCGCTGGTGATAGCGCCACAGCGCCAGCATCACGTTCGGCACCACCATGACCAGCGCCGTGCCTTGGGCAATCTGCTGATCGAGACCAAACCACACGCCGAGCAACGGAATGGCGATCAAGCCGCCGCCGATGCCGAAAATGCCGCCAAGTGTGCCAAGGGCGGCGCCGAACAGCAGGTACAACAAAAACTCCATCACAGCTCAATTCCTCTTACGTCAGGCGATTCATCCTACGCAGTCGTGGCTGGCGGGGAAACGCACAGCAACGCACAATGGCTATGCCGATTTCGCACAAGCGTGAATTCTCATGAACCCCAACCAACTGACTGAACAATTAGGGCTGTTTCTCGATGTGCTCGAGAGTGGCAGCTTTTCCGCCGCCTCGCGCCGTCATCCGCTGACACCTTCGGCCGTTGCGCGACGGATCGACAGCCTGGAAAGCGCCGTCGGCAGCCAGTTATTTATACGCAGCACCCACGCCGTCAGAGCCACACCCGCCGGTCTGGCGTTTGCCGAACGTGCCCGGCGCATTGTCGCCGAGTTGCAACTGGCGCGGGCCGAAGCCGTGTCCTTGAGCAGCGCGCCGGAAGGCTTGATTCGCATCGACGCCCCCGCCGCGTTCGGGCGACGGCATCTGGCACCGGTGATCGCCGACTTTCTCGTCCTCTACCCGGGGCTGGATGTGCAGTTGCACTTGATCGACAGTTTCGTCGACATGGGCGGCTCGAACCTGGGCAAGGTTGACCTGGTGCTGCGTGCCGGGCAAATGGCTGACACGCGATTGGTGGCGACGCCTTTGGCGAGCATGGTGCGCATAGCCTGTGCCAGTCCTGACTATCTCAAACGCCGGGGTGTGCCCGGCAGTCCGGCGCAACTTGGCGAGCATGACGGTCTGGACTGGGAAGGCCTCGCCCCGCCCTTCGCCTGGCGGTTCGAGCAGGAAGGCCAGATGCACTTGCACCGCCCGGCGCGCATCCGCATGAGCGCCAACAATGCCGAAGCGCTGGTGTGTGGGGCTTTGGCGGGATTAGGGATTGCGCATTTGCCGACCTGGCTGGCGAGCGAATACCTGCTGCGCGGTGAACTGGTCCCGCTGTTCTGCGAGAACGGTCTGCCGGCCCCGGAATCCACCGGCATCTACGCACTGCGCATGGAACAGCAAACCAACTCGCGCAGCCGCTTGTTGCTTGAATACCTCAAAACTCGTTTCAGTCCAGTGCCGCCGTGGGATCTGGCGCTGCAACGGGATCTCGGCCGCCATTAGATCCGGAGAATTATCTGGCGCATTAAAGATTCGAGCGCTAGATTCATGACCATCACCGAACAAGGCTTTGACATGACTTCCCAACGCGACACCTGCGACGACCTGCTGCTGGATAACCAGGCCTGCTTCGCCCTGCATTCCACTTCGCTGATGATGACCAAGGTCTACAAGCCGCTGCTGCAAGCCTTGAACCTGACCTATCCGCAGTACCTGGCGATGATGGTGTTGTGGGAGGAGGATGGATTGACGGTCGGAGAAATCAGCACTCGACTACTGACCGATCCTGGTTCGCTGACGCCACTGCTCAAACGCCTGGAGGGCGAAGGGTTGCTCAGCCGCACGCGCAGTCGTGAGGATGAGCGGGTAGTGATTGTCGAGCTGACCGAGCAAGGCCGAGCGCTGAAAGAAAAAGCCCAGACCGTTCCGCAATGCATCCTCGGCGCCAGCGGTTTCACTCTGGAACGGCTGCAGAAGCTGCAAGCGGAGTTGCAGGCGCTGCGCAGTCATTTGCAGGAAAGCCTTATTTAAGGCTCACTCCTACATTTGATTTCATCGACTGAAAATTATTTTTCAGCGCTCCCATTGTCTCGCCATCCCCTCTAAGTCGAATCTTTCCAGCCGATGGACGAGTCAGCCAGATCAGTCCAGCGGGACATTTTTCGAAATTTATCTTGCACACTAAATATTCGCGCGATACATTCATCTGGCACTTACTTAGCGCGCAAATAATTAGCGCACAAAATCACACTCAACGAGGCTCACACCATGCAAACTCTCTACACTGCAATCGCAACCTCCACTGGCGGCCGTGACGGTCGTGCGGTCTCCAGCGACAACATCCTCGACGTCAAGCTCGCCACTCCGAAAGAACTCGGCGGTGCCGGCGGCGCGGCAACCAACCCTGAGCAACTGTTCGCTGCCGGCTACTCGGCCTGCTTCATCGGCGCACTGAAATTCGTCGCCAGCCAGACCAAACGCAAAATCCCTGACGACGCCTCGATCACCGCCCACGTCGGTATCGGCCAGATCCCTGGCGGTTTCGGTCTGGACATCGACCTGCACATCAGCCTGCCAGGCCTGGAACAAGCCGATGCGCAAGCGCTGGTCGACGCCGCTCACCAGGTTTGCCCGTACTCCAACGCCACCCGTGGCAACGTCGATGTACGTCTGCACACCACCGTCTGAAACCGGACACACCCCCCCTGTGGGAGCGAGCCTGCTCGCGAAGGCGCCCTGTCAGTCAACATTTCATTGAATGACGTCCCGCATTCGCGAGCAGCCTCGCTCCCACAGGAGTCGGTGGTTAATGAGAAATCGCAGGCACAAAAAAGCCCGGCTCAATGGCCGGGCTTTTTCTTTCCGTAAAAAGCAGTGCTTATTTGGCACGGCCTTTGTAGGAACCGCCTTCGCGGGTGTCGATTTCGATCTTGTCACCGATTTCGATGAAGTCAGCAACTTGCAGCTCAGTACCGTTGGCCAGCTTGGCTGGCTTCATGACTTTGCCGGAAGTGTCGCCACGAGCCGAACCTTCGGTGTAGTCAACTACGCGCACGATGGTGGTCGGCAGCTCTACGGAAACCAGACGCTCTTCGAAGAAGATCGCTTCGCAAACATCGGTCATGCCTTCTTCAACGAAAGGCAGAACAGCTTCGATGTCTTCAGCGTTCAGCTCGTACATGGTGTAGTCAGTGGTGTCCATGAACGTGTAGGTGTCGCCGCTGATGAAGGACAGGGTCGCTTCTTTGCGGTCGAGGATTACGTCGTCCAGTTTGTCGTCAGCGCTGTAAACGATCTCGGTCTTGTAACCGGTCAGCAGGTTTTTCAGCTTGGTCTTCATGATCGCGCTGTTACGGCCCGACTTGGTGAATTCAGCTTTCTGAACCAGCCAAGGATCGTTCTCGAGACGGATCACGGTACCGGGTTTCAGTTCTTTACCAGTTTTCATTGCGAATATCCGAATTTGGATGGGATTTACAAAAATCTAGGCCGCGTATCATATCCAATTTAGGTAAAACTGTACCAGCGCTGCGGCAAGATCGGCCTGCAAGCCTTGTTCCAGACACCACGCTTCGGCATTTTCTTGCAGTTCTGGCCAATGATTGCGGACTTCGAGCCAGTGTTCACCGATGGGCTGACCGGCGCTCCAGGCTCGCCACAGACCGTTCATCGCCTCGGCAGCGGCCGGTGACAGGCCTTTTGTGTAAAGCGCGAGGAAGGCATCAAGCTTGTCCAGATGGATGTCTTCGTCCTGCTGATAGATGTGCCAGAGCATCGGCCGCCCCGCCCACTGCGCCCGTACGAACGAGTCCTCACCACGCACCGCGTTGAAATCACAGCACCAGAGCAAGTGGTCGTATTGATCCTGACGGACGAACGGCAACACCTGCACGGTCAACGACTGACGCACATTGATCTCGCCCACCGTCAGGGCTTCCACCCCGAGCCAGCGCGCCACGTCGCCAAGAATCCGCCCCTCCGGCACCAACAGGTGAGTCGGCGCAGCGTCCGCCGCCAAAACGTCCAGCCAACTGGCCAGCCCGGCATTCTCGTAGGCAAACAACGAAATCAGCTGGGCGTCAGACGCAGGATCGATCCCAAGACCTTGCAGGAATTGCCGTTGAGCTTCGGCATCCTGTTGAAACTGCCGACGCTGCTCGAGCAAGCCGCGCTCACGCAACAGCCCGCCAGTGCCTGGCTGGAATCCGGGAAAGAAAAAGAACTTCTGCACCGATTTGTATTTGACCGACGGCAAGCCGTGACAACCAATCACCCAGTCTTCGGCGCTGAGATAGTCGAGGTTCATCCACAGTGGCGGCTGCTCGCGCGCAGCCATCGCGTCCATGTAGTCAGTGGGCAACTGACAAGCGAACGCTGCAATCACCACATCCGCCGCCTCTGTGTGCACCCAGTCAGCCGGCCAGTACCGCACTTCGACGCCTTGTTGCGATTGCTGTGCGGCGTTGATATCAATCGCCGGGCAAATGCGTTCGAAGGCGCGCAGATCATCGACCCACAAGCGCACCGCCAAACCATGCTCAGCCACCAATTGCCGAGCCAGACGCCAGGTCACGCCGATGTCGCCAAAGTTGTCGACCACCGTGCAGAAAATATCCCAGCGGGGTTTCAATTGCGGCATTCAAGACTCCCGTTGGCAAAAGCTGCGATTGTCCGCATAAATCACCTCGCGCAGAAGAGCCGACGGCGATTAATCTTCGTGCGACAATCGCCACTTGCCCGCAATCATCCGCCAGGAGGCAGCCATGCCCTATCGCCCCAATCCGCGTCGCCCGTTGCCTGTTCAGCTTAGCGCGCTGCATTTGACCGGCAGCATTGCCTTGGGCATGTGGCTGGGCTTTGTCGCCATTGCGCTGACCTGCTGGCTGCTGTCGCACTTTTTGTTCAAGGAGCAATTGGCACCGGTTGCGCAAGCGGTGCAGCAACTGGCGAATCCACCGGCCGTGCAGGTGCAACCGGACATTCCGCCGCCGAGCCCGCAGTTCCAGCAGTACGAAGAAAACCTGCGCAAGAACGAACAACAGGCACGTCTGGATCAGGCACGCGGCAGCACGCGTAACCTGTCCAATCCGAAATGCCAGTTCTGGCTGCAACAGGATCAGACGGCCCCGAGCGAGAAAAGCCGCGCCAACGTTTTGCAATTCTGCGATTGATCATGAACAAGCACATCGTCCACCAACTGATTCTCGACAAACTGCGCATCGACCTCGACATCGCCGAACGCGCCGCGCAAACCGCTTACGAAACCGCGACGCACGAAGAAAACATCGCCGAAAACAAGTACGACACGCTGGGTCTGGAAGCGTCGTATCTGGCAGCCGGGCAAGCAAAACGGGTCGAGGAAATCCGTCAGTCTTTGGCGTTGTGCCAGAACCTGACGCTGCGGGCCTACGATGAAAACCGTGGTATCGAAGTCGGTGCCCTGCTCGGCCTGGAGGACGAAAAGGGTCGCGAGCAATGGCTGTTTCTGGCGCCGGATGCAGCAGGCCTGAAAGTCGATGTGGTCGGTCAGCCGATTACCGTCATCACTCCGCGCTCGCCGCTGGGCAAAGGTCTGCTGGGCAAGTGCGAAGGTGATGAGGTGGAGATTCTGGTGGCGGGCACTCGGCAACAGTTTGCTGTCACCGAGGTACTCTGAGGCAACTGATCAGTGAACGGGTAGCTCGACGCCGTCGAACAGCTCTTCCAGTTCCTGCTTGTTGTGGCACTGAATGGCTTTGGCCATGACTTCCCGAGTCAGATGCGGGGCGAACTTCTCGATGAAGTCGCACATGAAGCCGCGCAGGAAAGTACCGCGACGGAAACCGATCTTGGTCACGCTCGATTCGAACAATTCACTGGCATCCAGCACCACCAGATCGTTGTCGAGCTTGGTGTCGACTGCCATTTTAGCGACGATGCCCACGCCCAGACCCAGACGCACGTAAGTCTTGATCACGTCGGCGTCGGCGGCGGTGAACACCACTTTCGGCGTCAGGCCGCGATGGCTGAAGGCTTCGTCGAGTTTCGAACGGCCGGTGAAACCGAACACGTAAGTCACGATCGGGTATTCGGCCAGCGCTTCCAGAGTCAGCTTTGGCAACTTGGTCAACGGATGGCCCTGCGGTACGACCACGCAACGATTCCAGCGGTAGCACGGCATCATCACCAGATCGCCGAACAGCTCCAGCGCTTCGGTGGCGATGGCAAAATCCACAGTGCCATCAGCGGCCATTTCGGCGATCTGCATCGGCGAACCCTGGTGCATGTGCAGCGCCACGTCCGGGTATTGCTTGATGAAATTGCTGATCACCGGCGGCAGTGCATAACGTGCCTGGGTGTGGGTGGTGGCGATCGACAGGGTGCCTTTCTTCTCGTTGGAGAATTCCTGGGCGATCTGCTTGATGCTTTCGACCTTGCGCAGAATCTCACCGGCGGTGGTGATGATGCGCTCGCCGGCCGGGGTCACGCGGGTCAGGTGTTTGCCGCTGCGGGCAAACACTTCGACACCGAGTTCGTCTTCCAGCAGGCGGATTTGTTTACTGATGCCCGGTTGCGAGGTGTAAAGGCTTTGGGCTGTAGCGGAAACGTTGAGGTCGTGGTGCGCCACTTCCCAGATGTAGCGCAATTGTTGAAGCTTCATATGAATCCCTCAAAGCAGGTAGACGCCACGGGCATCAGCGACGGTATATAACTATATTAATGGTTTTAATAATAAATCTAGAACTTTTTTATCAAAGCGCCATTATTCCTGCCTTAGCGATCCTCCCGCCGCCGCCGCTCCACTAACGGCACCAGATAAACCGGCACCTTGGCCAATTGCAGGACCCGCGCCGCCGTGCGCCCCAACGGCGTTTCCGCGCCCACCCCATGGCTATGACTGCCTACGATCAGCAGATCGACGGAGAGTTTCTGCACCTGGTCGAGAATCACCTGCGACGGATCGCCCTGCAGCACGCGCACGGCGCGAATGCGCTGCAGATCCTGTTCGCCTTCATCCCCCAGTTCTTCGCGAAAACTGTCCAGCACCCGCTGCTCGATATTGGCGATGACTGTTTTCAGACCCTGACTGTGGAATTCGTTCAATGCCTGCTCGTCGAGATAGCTCTGCAACACCGATTCGGCAAACAGCCCCATCGGCTCCACCGCGTGCACCACGTACAGATCGGCATTGAACGTTCGCGCCAACGCCAGGGCATGCTGCATCACTAACGGTGCGTACAGACCGAGGTCAGTGGCATACAGCATCGAACGAATCATATGACCTCCTCGCGTGCCAACATGGCGGAGATTTGATTCAGCTTAGCAGTGCCTTGGCGACTACGACGGGCGACGCAACGTCTTGAAGCACAGGGCTTTAGATGGACGGCTCATTGCTGATGCCGTGAGGCACGTGACCGGTGGCGACCACTTCGCGGGCGAGTTCGCAGTGACCGGCCTGATCGTCGAAAAACACGTCGGCGGCGAAGGCTTCAAGGAACGCCGATTTGGTCAGGCCACCGAGAAACAGTGACTCGTCGAGACGAATGTCCCACTCGCGCAAGGTGCGGATCACCCGCTCATGGGCCGGCGCCGAACGTGCAGTGACCAGCGCCGTGCGGATCGGGCAATCGTCATCGGGAAACTCGCGCTGCAACAGATTGAGCGCCGCCAGAAAGCCCTTGAACGGCCCACCGCGCAACGGCTCGCGAGCCGACTCACGCTCCTTGGCCTGGAACGCTTCGAGCCCGCCGGACTGATAGACGCGTTCCGACTCGTCGGAAAAAATCACTGCGTCGCCGTCGAAGGCGATGCGCAATTCGTCACTGGCCGCACGACTGGCACCACCGGACAGAATCGTCGCCGCTGCGAATCCGGCATCCAGCGCCGCGCGTACGTCTTCGGCATGGGTCGAAAGAAACAGGTCGCAACCAAAGGCTTTCAGATACGGATACGGACTGCGCCCGCCAACAAACGCCGCGCGGGAAATCGCCAGACCGTAATGGTGAATCGAGTTGAACACGCGCAGCCCGGTGTCGGCGCTGTTGCGCGAGACCAGAATCACCTCGACCCGCGCGCGGCCGAGGCGACTGTTGAGTTTCAGGAGTTTTTCCACCAGCGGAAAAGCATCGCCAGGTGCGAGGATTTCGTCTTCATGCTCAATCTGGTATTGCCGATAGGCTTCGACACCGCTCGACAGGTAGACCTTGTGGCTCTCGCTCAGGTCGAACAGGGCACGCGACGAAATCGCCAGCACCAGTTTGTCATCGATGTTCTTGGCCATGCTTTCCCCCGCCCCTCACAAAAAAACGACCTAAACGTTGCGCCGGTCGATAAAACGTAAATTACGATACAGCGCTTCGATGCGCGGCAGCTCACAGCCCGCCGCTTTGGCCGCTGCCAGTGGCCGAGCGTAAATCGCCTCCAGCTCCAGCGGTCGCTTATGTAAAAAGTCGTGGTACATGCTCGGCCAGTAGTCGGGCATTTTCTCGGTCATCATGAACAGGTAATCGGCGTATCCCGGCGGTATGTCCTGGCCGCAGGCCTTGGCACCCTGCACCACTTCGGCCATCAACGCCTGGATCTGCATACGGCTGTCGGCGTCCGCCATCAGCGGCGTGGTGCTGGCGCCGAGCAGTACCGAGAGTCCATTGTAGGGGATGTTCCACACCAGTTTCTGCCAGCGCGCCTGGTGCAGATTGGCCATCGCCTGGGAATCGATTCCGGCGGCGCGGAACAACCCGGCCCCCTCCTCGACGATCGCCATGCGTGCAGCGTCAGCGCTGAACGGACCACTGTGGTAACCGACGTTCACCGCGCCCAAGGCTTGGTGGGTAACTTGTCCAGGCCCCTCGCGATGCACGCAGATCAGGCACAAGCCACCCAACAGGTGCAGGGAATCGGGAAGCAGCTCACGCAAGCCATCTTCGACGTCGAGACCGTTTTGCAGCACCAGCACTTTCGCATCCGGTTTGGCCGCTTGAATGATCGACGGAGCCAGGCCGGCGTTGCTGGTAGTCTTCGCCCCCACTAACAGCCAGTCGCACTTGGGCATGTCTTCGGCGGACGAATAGGCCTGCGCCGGATGCAACGTCAGCGGGCCATGCACCGCGCTGTTGATTTGCAAACCGCGCTCAGCCACCGCCGAAAACTCGCTGCGCAACAAAAAGTGCACATCGAAACCGGCGCGCGCCAGCATCACACCGTAAAAACCACCAATTGCGCCGGTGCCGATGATCCCTACGACCGGTTTATTCACTGCCCCCATCATGGCAACTCCTCTGCAATTCGCCCCAGTGCCTGCGCCAGCGCCGCGTTCAACGCATCGGTCGTCAGGCGCGTGTGCAATGCCCCAAAGAACTCGCCGTCGCGCACCACGAACAACGCCGGTAAATGAAAGACCTGATAGCGCTCGACCAACCCGCCGTTGTCGCCGGCATCGATCCAGCACAGACGATCAATCCCCAGCGCCATAGCCGGCAACACTTCGCGGGCATATCGGCAACTGGCGCAGCCGACGCTGGTGAAAATCACCAGCGAAACGCCGCTCATCGCCAATAGCCGTTGGTCGGCGTCGAAATCGGTCAGTTCGGATTCGACCACTATACTGGGGGAAACAATGTCAAATGGCTGACACAGGGAGTCTGTGCTCATGGGACGTTTCATTCCTCATCCGGACGAGGTGCCGGTTGAATTAACCTTGCTCAAGCCTGAGTGTATTTCCAGGCAACAGCTGCACACTATCAGCCTCGGCGGCATCGCTTGCAATTACCACCGTGCCTGGCGCCATGGCACGGCGCTGCAAGTGCGCATGCCGTCACTGCATGCCGACATTTGTTACCCGGGCTACGTGGCGTGGTGCCTGCGGCGCAAAAAAGGCTATCTGGTGGGCATCGCGTTTACCGATGAGCAGACGCTGTTCAGTGCGCGAATGGGTGAGCAAGTGTGTCAGATCGAGCGCTACTGCCGCATGCACGACACCCACGATGACCTGCAAGAAATTCAGGCGGTGGCCCTGCAATGGGTCGAGCAACACGCCGACGAGTTCTCCCACGACAGCGTGCGCAAGGCTTTCGCCCAGCCAGTGCTGGACTGACGCTCTTCTCTAAACCGTTACATGCCCATTGTCGAGCAGGCGCTTTACGCGCTAAGGTTCCGCTCCCCGACGCGCTTAAATCTGCTGTGCTCCGCCGCGCGGGGATCGCTGGCGGCCGGCACCCGTGACCTGACGAGTAAACGATGGCTGATTTACCGATCAACGACCTAAACGTCGCCTCTAACGAGACCCTGATCACTCCCGATCAGCTCAAGCGTGATATTCCTCTGAGCGATGCTGCCCTGCGCACCGTCACCAAGGGCCGCGAAGTCATTCGCAACATTCTTGATGGCACCGACCACCGTCTGTTCGTAGTGATCGGCCCGTGCTCGATCCACGATATCAAGGCTGCCCACGAATACGCCGATCGCCTCAAGGTGCTGGCTGCGGAAGTCTCCGACACCCTATACCTGGTCATGCGCGTGTATTTCGAGAAACCACGGACCACCGTGGGCTGGAAAGGCCTGATCAACGATCCGTACCTGGACGACTCGTTCAAGATTCAGGACGGCCTGCACATCGGTCGTCAGTTGCTGCTGGATCTGGCCGAAAAAGGCCTGCCGACCGCCACCGAAGCCCTCGACCCGATCTCCCCGCAGTATCTGCAGGACCTGATCAGTTGGTCGGCCATTGGCGCGCGTACCACCGAATCGCAAACCCACCGGGAAATGGCGTCCGGCCTGTCCTCGGCAGTCGGCTTCAAGAACGGCACCGACGGCGGTCTGACTGTGGCGATCAACGCCTTGCAGTCGGTGTCCAGCCCGCACCGCTTCCTCGGCATCAACCAGGAAGGTGGCGTGTCGATCGTCACCACCAAAGGCAATGCCTACGGTCACGTGGTGCTGCGCGGTGGTAACGGCAAGCCGAACTACGATTCGGTCAGCGTTGCCCTGTGCGAGCAGGCGCTGAACAAAGCGAAGATCAAGCCGAACATCATGGTCGACTGCAGCCACGCCAACTCCAACAAGGATCCGGCCCTGCAACCGCTGGTGATGGAGAACGTCGCCAACCAGATCCTCGAAGGCAACCAGTCGATCATCGGCCTGATGGTCGAAAGTCACCTGAACTGGGGCTGCCAGGCGATTCCGAAAGACCTCGCCGACCTGCAATACGGCGTGTCGATCACCGATGCCTGCATCGACTGGTCCGCTACCGAGAACACCCTGCGCAGCATGCACGCCAAGCTCAAGGATGTTCTGCCAAAACGCCAGCGCAGCTGATACGCGTTTTACAGGCATAAAAAAACGCCGGGCAATGCCCGGCGTTTTTGTGTGTGCGATTCAGATCTTGGCGGCGCGGCGCTGATGACGCTCCATGTAGCGCTCGACGTAGGAGCAAGACGGGATCACCGTGTAGCCCATTTCTTCGGCGTACTGCAGCGCGCTTTCGGTCAGCGCTGCGGCAATGCCACGGCCACGCAGGGCATTGGGCACAAACGTGCGATAGATATCCAGGGTCTGTTTCCCCAGATCCATATAGGTCAGGTAGGCACGATGACCGTCCACATTGGTCTCGAACTGATGACCAGCCTGGTCATGGTGGATGGACAACGCCTCGCTCATCACTACTCCTCGCGGGTCTTGAATTCTGACCCCTACCTTACCGATGTTTTTCCGGCGAAGGAACATCTACGCCACCCCGTGCCTGATGGACACCGAGAAGAGCCACACCGATCTCGCGCAACCTGGCACCTGATAAATAGTAGGCACCATTGGCAAAAATGCTCAAGGTACGCTCGTCATCAAGCGGGTTGACGGGGGTTGCTCCGATGGACGCAGGGTGGGCCTGGAAGAAGATCTTGCCAAACCGGTCACCTGAACATTGCCGGATGTTGAGACTTAAGACGTGCAGCGTTTTTTAAAGTCACCTCAACATGGACAAAGATAAGCGAAGCAGCACGCAAATTCGGAACAAAAGTGTCGACGTATTCATCTAGAAAGACTTTAGCCAAGACTGCAAAAACAGCACGTGGCAACGGGAACTTTTTCTCATTAACTCGCTCAGCTCGGGGCTTGTAGCTGTATATTTTTTAAACAGCGCAGTTAAAAGTTGCTCGAAAAAGAATCAACGCCTACAATTTTTTTTGCTTCTTGCCTTACGTCAGTTTACTTACTACAAGTAATGGGTAGTATGTACGCCGGCTATTTCCTCAATCGTGAGGAGACAGCCACTTAATTGAAAGTCCTTGAAGGGGAACACGATGAACAACGTTCTGAAATTCTCTGCTCTGGCTCTGGCCGCAGTTCTGGCTACCGGTTGCAGCAGCGCATCGAAAGAAACCGAAGCACGTCTGACCGCTACTGAAGACGCAGCTGCTCGCTCCCAGGCTCGTGCAGACGAAGCTTACCGTAAAGCTGATGAAGCTCTGGCTGCTGCTCAAAAAGCACAACAGACTGCTGACGAAGCTAACGAGCGTGCTCTGCGCATGCTGGACAAAGCAAGCCGCAAGTAATAATCCTTCGGGGTTGTTATCGAGCCGACCCGATTTTTCGGGTCGGCTTTTTTGTGCCCGATGCTTTTGCCCGGGCAATAAAAAACCCGCCGGCGCTGTACGCATCGGCGGGCCTTTAACCTCGACTTACTGCTGCAAGTCGATCGGTGTACTCGAAACCATCGGGGCCGAGGCACTCGGCGTGCCGATTTCCGTTGGCAGGCCATCTTCGGCCGCGACCACATCACGCACCACATCCCAGTTCACCCGCAGGTTGCTGGTGACGTCTTCACGCTTGAGCATCGCGTTGATCACCGCAGTGTGCTTGTCGACCACCGACGGGTTGCCCTTGTCGTCGATCGGCGTGTGCGCTTCCAGATAAACCTTGCCGCCACTGCTGCCGAACTTGTAGGCATCGTTGAGGATACGCACCGACGTGCCTACCGGCACCATGCTGGCCATTTCCAGCACGTTATTGTTGAACATGCGGAAGCAGCCGTGACTGGTGCGCATGCCGATACCGAATTTCTTGTTCGAACCGTGGATCAGGTAACCCGGCGTACCCAGGGTGAACTTGAACGGGCCCAACGGGTTGTCTGGGCCGGCCGGCACTACGTTTGGCAGCGGATCACCGTCTGCGGCGTGTTCAGCCTTGATCGACGCTGGAGGCGTCCAGGTCGGGTTTGGCGTTTTGGCGATGATCGAGGTGTGGGCGATTGGCGAGCCCCAACCCTCACGACCGATACCCAGCGGGAACGTGTACACCACGTTGCGGCCTTTCGGGAAGTAGTAGAGGCGGTATTCGGCAAGGTTGATAACGATGCCTTCGCGCGGGCCCGGCGGCAGAATGAAGCGGGTCGGCAAGACGATTTCAGTGCCGGCACCCGGCAACCAGGCATCGACGCCCGGGTTGGCCGCGACCATCTCCGAGTAGCCCAGATCGTACTTCGTGCCCAGATCGGCGAAGGTATCTTCGTACTTGGCTTTGATCACCTGCACCTGACCGATGATGTCTTCACCGGGTGGTGGCAGGGGAAACTCCAATGCAGCAACGGGACCGGCCACACACAGGGCGGCAAGTGACAGGCAGCGGGTGACGGCAGGAAAGCGCGGCAACATCCGGAAAATCCTTCGCATGATCAACAAGGGTATAAGAGCGCGATTGTACACCGCACTTTGAATATTCGGGGAGATCACCCCATTGCAGGCGACAAGGTGTTCCAGGTGGGAGCGAGCTTGCTCGCGAAAGCAGTGGGTCAGTCGCCAAAAATGTTAACTGACTTGGCCTCTTCGCGAGCAAGCTCGGCTCCCACAGAATCAGAGCTCGAAACGCAGCTCCGGCCAGATCGGCGAGGTGCCGCGCTTCTGCGATTCCAGAATCGCCCGGCACAGCGAGCACAGGCGCTGATCCTGAAACACCCGGCGATCAACGCTCGACCAGCGCGGTTGCGCCGGCAGCAAGCTGCCGCACAGGGTGCGATCAGCCGAACCACCGAGTTCGAGTTGACGGGTCACCAGATGCACCCGCACTTCCTGGCAGGCGAACAGATCCAGCTGTTCGTCAGGCTCGATCAGTTGGTAGGCAAACAGGGACCAGGCAGAACGCGACATCGGGGGCTCCAGATAAGGGGGCGCCACATTAGCCGAAAGCCTGTCCTTAGAAAAGCCTCATAACAGCGGTTTTAGCGTCGGCCAGACATTTTCCAGCAACTTGCCCTGAGCCCCGGCTGCCGGGTGCAGACCATCGGCCTGCATCAGGTCCGGATGACCGCCCACACCGTCGAGGAAAAACGGTACCAGGGGGATCTTTTTATCGTTGGCGAGTTTGCCGTAGACCTCGGCGAAGGCATCGGTGTAACGCTTGCCGTAATTGGGCGGCAGTTGCATGCCGAGCAGCAGCACCTTGGCCCCGCTCTGACGCGAGCTGTCGATCATCGAGGCAAGATTTTGTTGCAATTGAGTTGGCGGCATTCCACGCAAGCCATCGTTGCCACCCAGTTCGAGGATCACCAGTTCCGGCTTATGCTCTGCAAGCAGCGCCGGCAGCCGTGCCTGGCCTCCGGCGCTGGTGTCGCCGCTGATGGAGGCATTGACCACTTTGTCGTCGAAACCCTCCTGTTTGAGCCGTTGTTCGAGCAACGACACCCATCCCAAGCGGGTATCCAGTCCGAAACCGGCGCTGATACTATCGCCAACGATCAGGACAGTACCCGCCGCTGCGTTCTGGGCCATGCACATCAAGGCCAGGCCAGCACTCAAAAACCACACACGCATCGGATTCTCCATGGGCGCAAGCATTCTCACCGCGAAGAACCTCAGCAAAGTGGTTCCCAGCGCGGAAGGTGAACTGACTATCCTGCACGAACTCAGCCTGGAACTGAACAAGGGCGACAGCCTCGCCATCGTCGGCGCGTCCGGTTCGGGCAAATCCACCCTCCTCGGCCTGCTCGCCGGCCTCGACTTGCCGAGCAGCGGCGAAGTCATCCTCGCCGGCCAGGGCCTGAGCAATCTCGACGAAGACCAGCGTGCACGCATTCGTGCCGAGCATGTCGGCTTCGTCTTCCAGTCCTTTCAGTTGCTCGATAGCCTCAACGCACTGGAAAACGTCATGCTGCCGCTGGAACTCGACGGCCGCAAAGATGCGCGTGAACGGGCCACCGAATTGCTCCAGCGCGTCGGTCTCGGCCAGCGCCTGACGCACTCGCCGCGCCAGCTCTCCGGTGGCGAGCAGCAACGTGTGGCCATTGCCCGCGCCTTCGCAGCCGAGCCTGACGTGCTGTTCGCCGATGAACCGACCGGCAACCTCGACAGCCACACCGGCGAGCGCATCAGCGACTTGCTCTTCGAATTGAACAAGGAACGCGGCACCACCCTGGTGCTGGTGACACACGACGAACGCCTGGCCCATCGCTGCCGGCGCCTGATCCGTCTTGAAGCCGGGCTGTTGGTCGCCCCTCTGGAGCCTTGATGGCACGTTTGCCGCTGTTGCGTCTGTTCAGTCTCGCCATACGCCAACTCATGCGCGATGCCCGCGCCGGGGAATTGCGTGTGTTGTTCTTCGCGCTGGTGGTGGCGGTGGCGGCGAGTACCGCCATCGGTTATTTCGGCGCCCGCCTCAACGGCGCCATGATGCTGCGCGCGACCGAATTTCTCGGTGCCGATCTGGTGCTGGAGGGCAGCTCGCCAGCCCGTGAAGAACAGATCAGGAGTGGCACCGAGCTGCGTCTGAAGCATGCGCAAGTGGTGGAATTCTCCAGCGTCATCGCCACCGACAATGGCATTCAGTTGTCGAGTATCAAAGCCGTCGACCGTGCCTATCCGTTGCGCGGCGAACTGAAGAGCGCACCCGCGCCGTTCGCCACCGAAGAATCTGGCGGCGAACCGCAACCCGGCGAAGCCTGGGTCGAGGCACGCCTGCTGACTGCACTGGATCTGAAAATTGGCGACAGCATCGATGTCGGCATGAAGACGTTGAAACTGGCCCGAGTACTGACGTATGAACCGGATCGCGCCGGCAACTTCTATAGCCTCACGCCGCGAGTCATGATCAACCTCGACGACCTCGCGGCCACCGGCGTGGTGCAACCCGGCAGCCGCGTGAGTTACCGCGAGCTGTGGCGCGGTGAACCGCAGGCGCTGGAAACTTATCGACAACTGATCAAACCCGGGCTCGCCGCGAATCAGCGGATTCAGGACGCCCGCGATGGCAACCGGCAGATCGGCGGTGCACTCGGTAAGGCCGAGCGCTATTTGAATATGGCCAGTCTGGTCGCCGTCTTGTTGGCCGGAGTGGCGGTGGCATTGTCGGCCAACCGTTTCGCCAGTCGCCGTTTCGACGCCAGTGCCTTGCTGCGCTGCCTCGGTCTGTCGCGGCGGGAAACCATGGTGCTGTTCAGTCTGCAGTTGACTGTACTCGGGCTGTTCGCCGCACTCAGCGGTGCGCTGCTCGGCTGGCTGGCGCAACTGGGCCTGTTCGCACTGCTGCATGATTTGTTGCCAAGCGACGTTCCACCGGGCGGTGTGTTTCCCGCCGTTGCCGGGATCGGCACCGGGCTGGTCGCCTTGGCCGGGTTCGCCTTGCCGCCACTGGCCGCATTGGGTCGTGTGCCGCCGCTGCGTGTATTGCGCCGCGACATGCTGCCGATTCCGTCGAGCACCTGGATGGTTTACGGCGCAGCATTAGGCGCCCTCGGCCTGATCATGTGGCGCCTGAGCCTCGATCTGCTGCTGACATTCGCCTTGCTCGGCGGTGGCGTGGTCGCCGCGTTGGTATTGGGCGGTTTGCTGTTGTTGCTGCTGCAAAGCCTGCGGCGGATGCTCGCCCGTGCTTCGCTGCCATGGCGCTTGGGCCTGGGCCAGTTGCTGCGGCATCCGTTGGCAGCGGCCGGTCAGTCGCTGGCCTTCGGCCTGATTCTGCTGTCGATGGCCTTGATCGCCCTGCTGCGCGGCGAATTGCTCGACACCTGGCAAAACCAGTTGCCGAAAAACGCGCCGAACTACTTCGCCCTGAATATTCTGCCGGCAGATAAACAGGCTTTCACCGATCACCTGATAAAAGTGTCCGCGCAAGCCGCACCTCTTTATCCGGTCGTACCCGGCCGATTGATCAGCATCAACGGCGAAGCTGTGCAGCAAATCGTCAGCAAGGATTCGGCAGGCGATCGCGCTGTGCAGCGCGACTTGAGCCTGACCTGGGCGGCGGATTTGCCGGCGGGGAACAAGCTCACTGCCGGTGAGTGGTGGAAAGATCAGCCAACCGACGGTGTTCCCGGCGTATCGGTGGAAGGCAAAGTCGCCGAAAGCCTCAAGCTCAAACTCGGCGATCACATGGTGTTCAGTGTCGGCGGGGTCAACCGTGAAGCGAAGGTCACCAGCCTGCGCGAGATCAACTGGGACAACTTCCAGCCGAACTTCTTCATGATCTTCCAGCCCGGCACCTTGAAGGATCTGCCGGCGACTTACCTGACCAGCTTCTATCTGGCCCCCGGCCATGATCAGCAGATCGTCGAACTGTCGCGCGCATTCCCGGCGGTGACCATTCTTCAGGTCGAGGCCCTGCTGGAACAACTGCGCAGCATCCTCGCCCAAGTCACTTTGGCGGTCGAATATGTGTTGTTGTTTGTGTTGGCGGCGGGTATGGCCGTGCTGTTTTCCGGTTTGCAGGCAACGCTGGATGAACGTATCCGCCAAGGTGCACTGTTGCGTGCATTGGGCGCGGAGCGGCAGTTGCTGATCAAGGCGCGGCGCATCGAATTCGGCCTGCTCGGTGCAGTCAGCGGATTACTCGCCGCGATCGGCTCGGAAGTGGTGAGTCTGGTGTTGTATCGCTACGCGTTCGATCTGCCGTGGCATCCGCATCCGTGGTTGCTGGTGCTGCCGTTGATTGGCGCGGCGTTGATTGGTGGTGCCGGTGTATTCGGTACGCGTCGGGCACTCAACGCAAGTCCACTGACAGTGTTGCGTGAGGGTTGATAGACTCAAGCGGTCTTAATCAAAAGAAGTTGCCATGAGCCGTTATCGCCCTCCCCGCACCGCCGGCACCGCGCTGATCACCCCTGAAGGTGAAGCGCGGATGCGCGCCGAATTCCATGAGTTGTGGCATGTGCGCCGCCCGCAAGTGACGCAATCGGTCAGCGAGGCCGCGGCTCAGGGCGATCGTTCGGAGAACGCCGAGTACACCTATGGCAAGAAGATGCTGCGCGAGATCGACAGTCGCGTACGCTTTCTCACCAAACGTCTGGAAGCGTTGAAAGTCGTCAGTGAAAAACCCAGCGATCCGAACAAAGTCTACTTCGGCGCCTGGGTGACCATCGAGGACGAAGACGGCAAGCAATCGCGCTACCGCATCGTCGGCCCCGATGAACTGGATCTGAAACTGGGCCTGATCAGCATCGACTCGCCACTGGCCCGCGCCTTGATCGGCAAGGCGCTGGATGCTGAAGTCCGGGTGCAGACGCCGACCGGCGAGCAGTTCGTTTACATCGTCGCCATCGACTATCCGTAAAGCGAATCAGCGGCGGGTGATCAGGCCCTGCCGCGCAACGCGCACCAGTTGCTTGATCATCTCCGGCGCATCTTCAGCGCTCGGCGTCTGAATCACCGCCAGATCAAAACTGTCACTGGCAAAACGTGACAGCGACTCGCCGTCTTCAACGAACTGGATCAGGAACGCGGCAGGACCGCCACTGCGCCGTGGCCAGCCATCGAGATAACGCAGCAGCGTTGGCTGATGTTTGCCGCCAAGGAGAATTTTCGGGTTGCGTTGAGTGATATGCGCAGTGATCGGCGCGGGACGTGCTGGAGGGCGTAGTGCATTCATCGTGTCGTGTCTCTGCCTCAAAAGTCTGCATGGCAGGTGAGAGGCAACACCGAACCAGCGCTTTAGCGGTATTTCGAAGCCCTGTTCCGGCTTCTGACGGCAACTTTTGAAGTCACCTGGCGCCCCGCAAGTAGCTGTTTAAATCGGCGCATGGGCAACATCCTAGAGAACGTGACCGATCAGTGTCAAGAATCAGCCGCAACAAAAAAGGCCCGCACAATGCGGGCCTGTTCCTTGAGCCAGAGCGCTTAACCGGCGATGGCGCGGTCCACCGAGAGCTTGCCGGCGCCTTCGATCAGGACGGCGAGGCTGCCACCGAGCAGAGCCAGGGCGAACTCGTAACCGTTGTTGGCCATAAACAGACCGTTGCTGATGTGAACGGTGAAGATCGCCACCAGCGACAGAAAGGTCAGACCCAATGCTGCCGGACGCACCAGCAGGCCAATGATCAACGCCAGGCCAGCGAAGAACTCAGTACCGCCCGCCAATGTGGCCATCAGGTAGCCCGGGTGCAGACCGATGCTGTCCATGTACTGCGCGGTGCCCGCCAAACCGTAACCACCAAACAGACCGAAAAGTTTTTGCGAACCGTGAGCCGCAAAGATTACGCCGACAGCAATGCGCAGGATGGTCAGACCATAGCCAGCGCGGGTGAACAGTACTTTGTTGATCAGAGAGCTCATGGGGCGTTCCTTGTTTTTGCGAGAAGTTATGTGTGTTGGTTGGCCGCTATATTAATCAATAAATTTCATGTTAAAAGCGCAAATATTCCGCCATAACAATCAGTTTATTAGATCATTTCCGTGAGACGACTTTTTGCGCCCCGGGCTCCAACGACTCCCGCTCCCGGTCGAACGCCAAGTAATACTTGTTCACGCTATTAACATAGCTGACCGGCCCCATTCCTACCTGCTCCATGGCAATGCGTTCGACCTGGAAGAACCACTGATTGGGGTTCAGTCCACGCCGCCGGGCTTCAGCGCGCATGCCCTGCACGCGCTCTGGGCCGATGTTGTAGGCCGCCAACGTGAAAGCCATGCGTTCACGCTCATTGAGCTTTGGGCTGTTGAAGAACTTGCGACGGATCATCGCCAGGTACTTGGCCCCGGCCTGCACATTCGCATCGAGATTTTGAATGTTGCTCACGCCGACTCGCTGAGCGGCAGAAGGCGTGATCTGCATCAGCCCGGTCGGACCACTGCCGCTGCGGGCATTGGGTTGCAGGCGTGACTCCTTAAACGCCAGTGCGGCCAGATTCAGCCAGTCCATGTTCTGCGCGTCGGCATGCTTTTGCAGGGTCGGGCGCAGTTTTTCCAGGCGCTGGCGATCAGCCTTGGCCAAGGGATAGTGGACTTGATAGAGACGCCGATAGATGCGCAAAAACGCCGCATCTTCATTGGATGGCTTCTTGTAACCGCCGAGAAAGCGATCGATGCTCGCGCGCAACATCGAGGCATCGCGGCGTACGAACCAGTACTCCTCGCCCGGCTCACTGATTATCAGTTGCCGGTCAAAACGCAGCTTCGGCAGGATCTTGCCCCAACGCTCAGCGATAGGTTGCTCGACGATGGTCAGGTGGAAAATGCCACCCTGAACCATCTCCAGCACGTCTTCGACCGCCAGGGTCGGATCGACCCATTCGATCTTGATCGGCGCCAATTTGTGCAACGCCAGTTTCTGATTGAGCTGACTGACCGCCTCCCCCGCCGCACTGCCGGTCGGCAACGCCAGGGTTTTGCCGGAAAGCTGCTCGACCTTGGTGTAGCGCCGCTCGCCCTTGATCCCGACCAGCACCAGCGGCACATTGCTGGCAATCGGTTCGCTACTGGCGACCGCGAAGCCCGCTTGCAAATCGAGCAATTCGCCCGGCGCGACCAGATCACCCTCGCCCCGCTGCAAGGCGCCGAGCAGTTGGTCCTTGGCTTTGGGAATGATCTTGAGGGTGATTTCCTGACCATCGCGGGCATGGCCGTTGAGGTATTGCTCGAAGGCGCGCAGGCGATGGTATTCGACGCCGATGGCCTGGCCCTGGACTTCGCCGGAGCTGTTGCGGCTCTGATTGACCAGCACCCGCAACACGCGGCTGCTACGAATCTCGGACAAGTCGCGCACCTTGGCCGCCGGCACGGCTTGCAGCGGCCCGGGCAGGCGCGCAACCGCCGTCATCGGCAGTAGCAGCGAGCCACACAACAGGAGCAAAACCGAGGGACGAACCATCCACTCTCCGGAAAGAATACGGGGCGATTTCATCGTTAAAACGTCGAAATCACCGACGAAAACAGAGCGCCATGAGCGCTGGCAACGTGCGAGAGACTGGCACAGTAATGGCACTTCTACCAAACCGGTCTGCGTCGCGGCATCAACAGACAGCTATAACTCGTTGTAGTTCTTGGCTTTTCTTATGAATCTACAGCTCTGGTATGCTTTCCGGCCTTCGGCCCGAGGTAGCAACCATGCAACTCATCGATATCGGCGTCAACCTGACCAACCCCAGTTTCGCCGACAAACATCAGGCCGTACTCGAGCGCGCCTATGCCGCGGGCGTGTGCCAACTGGTGCTGACCGGCACCAGCGTCGAGGGCAGCGAGCAAGCCCTGGAGCTGTGCCAGCAACTCGATGAAAGCGGCCAGCGCCTGTTCGCCACCGCCGGTATTCATCCGCATTCGGCCAGTGACTGGAACGTTGATAGCGCAAGCCGTTTGCGCAGTCTGCTGCAGGAGAAAAACGTGGTAGCCGTGGGTGAATGCGGGCTGGATTTCAACCGTGATTTCTCGCCGCGCCCACAGCAGGAAAAAGTCCTTGAGGAACACTTGGCGCTAGCCGTTGAACTGCAAATGCCAGTGTTCCTGCACGAGCGTGATGCCAGCCAGCGCCTGCTGGAAATCCTCAGAGACTTCCGCGATCAATTACCCGCCGCTGTGGTGCATTGCTTCACCGGCGAGCAAAAAGCCTTGTTCAGCTATCTCGACCTGGATCTGCACATCGGCATCACCGGCTGGATCTGTGATGAGCGCCGAGGCACGCATTTGCATCCGCTGGTGAAAGAGATCAAACGCGGGCGCTTGATGCTGGAAAGTGACGCGCCTTATTTGCTGCCGCGCACGCTGCGCCCGAAGCCGAAAAACGGTCGCAATGAGCCGGCGTATCTGACTGAAGTGCTGCGTGAAGTGGCGCTGCATCGTGGCGAAACCGAGGAAGATCTGGCGGCGCACACCACCGCGTGCGCCCGCGCGTTCTACAACCTCCCCACCCTTTCCTGACACACCCCAATTTCCTCTGTAGGAGTGAGCCTGCTCGCGATGGCGGCATCAGCAACACCACCGAATTTGGATCCTCGCCGCAGGATGTTAGGGACCGTGCGGTCTGTTGACTCATATCAAGATCCGCAAATCTGCATAGCGGCACAATAATGGCACCTTGCCAAAACTGTTTCCGCTATCAGAGAAGACCTCCATGGGTGCCTGGCTTAGCAATATCTCGCTGAAATACAAATTCTGGGCGGTCAATGCGGTCGCCTTCGTCACCACCTTGCTGCTGGTGCTGTACGCCGTGCAGCTCGAACAACAGGCGCGCAGTCACGCATCGCAAGCATCCGCGCAGGCCCAGGCACAATTGCTCAAGGCCTGGCCGGCCGGGCAGCCATTGCCGAAAGCTGATCAAGTGCTGACCTTTAAACGCGGCGAAGCACCGCGCCTGAACGATCAACCCTTGCTGGAAATCACGGAAAGCAACGGCTGGAACGACATCAATCATATGCCGCTGTTCGGCGACAATCCGTTAATGGGCGCCGAAGTGTTCAGCCGCGCCGATGGTCAGCAGGTCGCGGTGATTGCCTATGGTCCGAGCCTGAGCCAAGTGTTCAGCGAACGTTTCGCCAACTATGCGGTGGCAGTGTTCATCCTGATGTTCGCCATGCTGTGCGCCTCGCAACTTTTAATCCGCTTCCTGCTCAGCCAGCTCAACACCTTGAAAGACGTGATGCTCCACGTCGAGAAAAGCGGCGATCTCTCGGCCCGTGTGCCGCTGGCCGGTAAAGACGAAGTCGGGCAGATGGCCAATGCGTTTAACGCGATGCAGGCCGGTTACCAGCGCGTTGTGACGACCGTCGCCAACACCGCACGGCAACTGGATGTCGGCGCGGCACGGCTGGCGTCGAGCATGAACGAAGTGCGCCACGGCATGCTCGGCCAGCAGAGCGAAACCGATCAGGCCGCCACCGCGATCAACGAAATGACCGCCACCGTTTACCACATCGCCCAGCACGCCGGCGCCACCCGCGACCTGTCGCAGACCGCCGATGGCCTCGCCGGCAGCGGTCAGCAAGTGGTCGCGCGGGTGCAGCAGTCGATTGCCGGACTCTCCAGCGGAGTGCAGCAGACGGCCGAGATGATTCAACGGCTGGCCGAGGACAGTCAGAAGATCAACGGCGTGGTCAGCGTGATTCACAGCATTGCCGAGCAAACCAACCTGTTGGCACTGAACGCCGCCATCGAGGCGGCCCGCGCTGGGGAGATGGGCCGCGGCTTTGCCGTGGTCGCCGATGAAGTGCGTAACCTCGCCAAACGCGTGCAGACCTCGACCGACGAGATCACCACGATGGTCTCGGCCTTGCAGGCTGGCACTCGCGATGCGGTGGATTTCATGCAGGAAAGTTCGTACAAGGCCGACGACTGCGTGCAGCAAGCGCAAGAGGCCGGTGCGGCGCTGGCGGAAATCACCGGCGCGGTGGCGCAGATGCGTGAGAGCAACACGCAGATTGCCGTGGCGGCGGAGCAGCAGAGCCAGGTCGCGGAAGAGATGAACCGGGCGGTGGTGAGCATTCGTGATGTGACCGAGAACACGGTGCAGCAGACTGTGGATTCGGCGACCACGAGTAATGAACTGGCGACGTTGGCCGGGGAATTGAGCAAGGCGATCGGTCAACTGAAACTCTGACGGCCCCTTCGCGAGCAAGCTCGCTCCCACAAGGGGATTTGTGTGCGCACCGATCCAATGTGGGAGCGAGCCTGCTCGCGAAAGCGTCAGCCCCGGCAACATCGAATCTTGCGATGACGCCTATCACTTCAATAGCCAACCTTGATTCGCCGCCCTCCGTGCCCAGGCCTATTCTTCAACCATATGTTCAACAAGGATCGAGGAGTAGAAAACATGGGCAAACGTCACCCCAACCTTCCCGCGTGGCAATGGCGCGCGTACCCGGGCAATCACCAGCACCCGACCAATCTGGTGCTGCACCTGATTGCCGTGCCGTTGTTTATCGTCGCGTTTCTACTGATCGTCTCCGGGGTGTTCAGCCTGAGTCTGGCCAGTGTGGCTATCGGCGTGATCGGCATCATCGCGGCGCTGGGTTTGCAGCGTCACGGCCACAGCCTGGAGGCGCAAGCCTCCGAGCCGTTCAGCGATCGTAAAGATGCCGTCTCGCGTTTACTGGTCGAGCAGTTTCTGACCTTTCCGCGCTTCTTTCTGAGTGGCGGCTGGTGGCGCGCCTGGCGTGAACGCCACCGTCGGCATTGAGTCAGGCGAAAATCGTAACGGTCTGGCGACTCATGGCAATCAACTCTCCTTCTGCGCTCCACAGCTTGGCGGCGACATGGCCGTAGCCGTCGGCGGCGTATTCGATATCGGCCAGATATTGGCACCAGTCCAGCGTGCTCAAATCGTGCAGCGGCTGCACGAATTCGATGGTCCAGGTCAGCGTGCTACCCGGTGCCGGCTTCTTCAGATATGGCAACAGCGCGGGCGGCCACGCGTCCACCAGGGCCAGCAGATGCGCCTCGTTGACCGGTTCTTCTTTGACATCTCCGCGTAACCGCACCCAGCCGCCCATCAGCCGCGATTGCGTGCCGGTGAACGGCATGCCGCCGACGCTCCAGCGCATCGCCAAATGACGCATGAATTCTGGGGTCACGCCTTTGATATAGGGTAATTCCTGGCATTCGTCCCAGTGTTTCATTGACGGCGCCGGATAGGCTTCGACTGCCACCTCCGACGGCCGCGAAGCACCGAAGCTGCCTTGAACGATCGTTACCACCTGACCATTCTGCATCGCCCGGCCCATGACCTGGCTGACGGCCTTGCCTTCGCGCAGTACATCGACTTCGAAACTCACCGGGACTTCAGGTTCGACAGGGCCGACAAAGGTGATCGCCAGCGAACGCACCGGGCGATCCGCCGGGACTTTCGCGCGCATGGCTTCGTATTGCAGCGCGGCCACCAGACCACCGAAACTGGCACGGCCTTGGCCCCATTCGGCAGGGATCGTCAGTTCCGGTTGGCGGCGGACCGCCGCGAGCAGATCGCTAAAGCGCATGGCAACCTCAGAAAACAAGAAAGGAATGCAGGGATCTTAACCAGAGCTGCAGAGCGCCGCAGCGTCTATTCCGGTCAAATGGGCTGACAGAAAGGCCTTACACCTATATCCGCCATATTGAAGATCCCTTGTAGGAGCGAGCCTGCTCGCGATAGCGGTCTGACAGCCAACACAGTTGTTGAATGTCATACCGCTATCGCGAGCAGGCTCACTCCTACAGGGATTTGTGGTGATTTCAGGATTATTTGAAACAGGCTGAACTGAGTTTTTCCAGCACGCGATCTGCCTTGCTTTCGGCTTTGATCATGGTCGCCTGCCAAGTGGCGACACAGGGCTGCAGATCCGCCTCAAGCTCAGCCTTCGCCAGCCACTGCCAGCAATCGTGCCAGTCGCCCAGCGCGCCTTGGGCAGACTTGAGGCGAGCCAGCGCCGCCTCGGGCAAGCGGTCGAGTTCGGGATAGGCCTCGATGCCATAGCGCACGCGCTTGATCAGCAGGCGCAGGCGATGGCGGTCATGGGTCGGGTCGTGCAGCGCCTCGTCGAGCTTCTGCCATTGCTTGCCCAAGCGTTTTTCGATGCGTTTGTCCAAGCCCTTGAGCAAGCCCTGACGCTGAGACGCACGCAGAAATCGTGGGAAAGCGTCGAGAATCATCAGCAGCGAAGCCACCTCGGCGCTCGCCGCCAGCGCCGGATAAGCCTCGGCCATTTGCGCCATGCGCCGTTGCGCCGCTGCCGGTTGATCATGCGCAAGCAGATAAGCCGCCAGCACCTCGCGATCACGCCACGGCGTGGTCAATTGGCCGACCGCCGAAGCGGCATCTTCCAGTTGTTCGACACCGGGCAGACCGCGCAATGGCCGCAACAGACTGCGCAAGCGCCGCACCGTGGTGCGCAGATCATGTAGCGCCTCGGGGTCGGTCCGTGCAGTGAGCCGTGCCTGACAGGCCAGCAGGCGCACTTCCAGACTCAGGACATGAGCCACCAACCGGTCAACCAACGCAGACATCACTTGCTCCTGATTCAAATGGCTTCAAGGTTCATTTTGCCGCTCAGTCAAAGCAGCGTCCTTGCTTCACGTCAGCAGCTTAGCGGCCAGCGCGGGATTCGCGAATGTAGAAGCGCGCTTTCTCGGCTTTGTTGCTGCAGCCTTCGAACCCTTCGAATTGCTGCTGGGTCTTCGCCGCGGTCAGCAGCGACAACGCTTTGGAGTAGCTGACAGTGCCGGCAAAGCCTTCGGCCTTGGCCAGATCCAGCTCATGCCAAGCCGCGTCGAGCTGGCTGCCGCAGCTGTCGCGGTAAGCGGTTTTACCGGCGCAACCGGCCAATGCCAGAGCCATCAACGGCACACAGATCCAGGCTTTCATCACTCACACCTCAAATAGGTCAACAGTCGTGCAGGTAAGACGGCCGGGCTACGAAAAAGTGCCTTGCCGGCGGGTGAAACCGCGCAACTGAGAAGGATAGCGCTGAAGGGCCATGCAGTAGCGAAAAAACGACGTCACCGGCGCACTCAACGACTTCGGCGATTGAGCCTGCCCGGCGATGGGTGCATTGTGGAACCTTGTCGGGAGGACGCTGGATGAAAAAAAAACGTGTCGCGCTGGTACTGGGCTCCGGTGGCGCCCGGGGCTATGCCCATATCGGGGTCATTGAAGAGATCGAGAAACGCGGTTACGAAATCGCCTGCATTGCGGGGTGTTCGATGGGCGCCGTGGTCGGTGGGATCTATGCCGCCGGCAAACTCGACGTCTACAAGAACTGGATCGAAAGTCTCGACTATCTGGATGTACTGCGCTTGGTCGACGTGAGTTTTCGCCTTGGCGCGATTCGCGGCGAAAAGGTCTTCGGGCAGATCCGCAAGATCGTCGGTGAGGTCAACATCGAAGACTTGCGCATCCCCTACACCGCCGTCGCCGCCGACCTCACCAACCAGCAGGAGATCTGGTTTCAGGAAGGCTGCCTGCATCAGGCGATGCGCGCCTCGGCGGCGATTCCCAGCCTGTTCACCCCGGTGATGCAAGGCAATCGCATGCTGGTCGACGGTGGCATTCTCAACCCCTTGCCGATCGTGCCCGTGGTGTCGAGTCACTGCGATCTGATCATTGCGGTCAATCTCAATTCGACCAATCAGCGTCACTACAAATTGCCGGTGATCCAGCGCCCTGCCGCTTTTCGCTCACGCTTCGACAGCCTGATCAGTTCGTTGGGATCGAAGATGCCATTCCGCCGTACACAGGCCGAGCAATTGTTGCGGCTCGAACAGGAAGCACTGCGCGCCGAAGCGGCGGACATCAATCCCTGGCTGGACGGCGCCGAGCCGGAAAGCCAGCAACCGGCAGCCGCGCCCGAGCGTGAAGGCGCACCGAAATCGGCGACTGGTTCATTCATCATCGATAACGTCGGGCCGGCCTCGTTGCTGGATCTGATCAACCAGAGTTTCGAGGTGATGCAGACCTCGCTGGCGCAGTACAAGATCGCCGGATATCCGCCGGATATCCTGATCAATGTACCGAAGCGGGTGTGCCGGTTTTTCGAGTTTTACAAGGCGCCGGAGTTGATCGCATTGGGACGCGAGATTGCCCGGGATACGCTGGATCGGTATGACAGTGAGCAGGGATGACTGGCTAAAATTCTTCATTGAATTTGAGGACCTCTTCGCGAGCAAGCTCGCTCCCACATTTGGAATGCATGCCCCTGTGGGAGCGAGCTTGCTCGCGAAAGCGCCAGATCGGCCAATACAAAACTACAGGCTGTTCTCACTCAACAGCCGATAGCCAACCCCGGCTTCCGTGACAATAAACCGCGGCCGCGTCGGGTCATCCGCCAGTTTCTGGCGCAAATGCCCCACCACAATCCGCAGATAATGGCTGTCCTCGGTGTGCGTCGGCCCCCAGATATCCTTGAGCAATTGTTGCTGGGTAATCACCCGCCCCGGATGCCGTGCCAGTTGCGCCAGCACCGCGTATTCCTTGCGGGTCAGCGCCACTTCGACACCGTCGAGCAACACCCGCCGATAAGCCAGATCCACGGTCAGCGGGCCGAAGCTCAGCGCCGCCTGCTGCGCCTCCCCTGCCGGAGCCTGACGCAACAAGGCGCGAACCCGCGCGAGAAACTCCTGAATGCCGAACGGTTTGGTCACGTAGTCATTGGCACCGCCATCCAGCGCCTGGACTTTCTGCCCTTCGCTCGCGCGCACCGACAGCACCAGCACCGGCGCCGTCGCCCACTCGCGAAACTCGCGCAGCACTTGCTGGCCATCCATGTCCGGCAGGCCTAAATCGAGCACCAGCAGGTCCGGTTTGTTCAGCGCCGCTTGCGCCAAACCCTCGGCACCGTTGCCGGCCTCAAGCACTTTATAGCCCTGTGAGGTAAGGCTGATGCGCAGGAACTTACGGATCTGCGGTTCGTCGTCGATGACCAAAATGGTCGTGGTCTGGCTCATGAATTCACATCAACACAAATGATTGGCAAGAGAGTAGCGCAGTCAGCTTCAGCCTTCATCGTCCATCCCCGGTTGCGTCTGCAACGGCAAGTGCAAAGTGATGCAGGTGCCGTGTCCGTCGATGCCGTCGGCGACGCTGATGCGCCCGCCGTGCGCGCCGACCATGCCCTGACAGATCGCCAGGCCGAGGCCGGTGCCCTGGCCGCCGCGATCACCCCGGGCAGCGGTGTAGAACATGTCGAAAATCTTCGCCCGTTCATCCTCCGGAATCCCCGGCCCTTCGTCGCTGACCGAGAAGAAAATCTCTTGGTCACTCGCGCCCGCACTAAGTTGCAAGCGACCGTGAGCGGGTGAAAAACGTGCGGCGTTTTCCAGCACGTTGACCAGCGCCTGCTCGATCAGCGCCGCATGCACGAACAACAGCGGTAACTCGGCCGGCACATCAGTGCTGACCTGCAACGGCGCGAGCACCGCGCGCAGGCGATTGAGCGAACTGCCGACGATATCGGCCGGCGACACCCAGTCCCGCGCCAGCTTCAGCGCGCCGTGGCCGAGGCGGGTCATGTCGAGCAGATTCTGGATGTAGCGATCAAGGCGCTCGGCTTCATCGCGGGTGCCTTCAAGCAGTTCACGACGATCTTCCAGCGGGATCGCTTCGCCGAGGGCCAACAGGCTGTCGATGCTGCCGCGCATGGCCGTCAGCGGCGTGCGCAAATCGTGGGATACGGAGGCCAACAAGGCACTGCGCAGTTGTTCGGTTTCACCGTGCAGGCGTGCGGCTTCCAGGTCATCAGCCAACTGCGCGCGCGCCAACGCTTGGGCGAGCGGCTGACTCAACGCGGTCAGCAAACGCCGACGCTGGCCGCTCAAGGTCTGGCCTTCTTTCGCACAGACCCCGAGCAGCGCCAGCGGCCCGTCCTCGACCGACAGCGGCCACCACCACCAGCGTCCGAACGGCAGTGTGCCAGTGCCCATGCCTGCCGGTTGATCGTGTTGCCAGGCCCAGTCAGCGGCGGCGCGTTCGGACTCGGTAAACTCCAACGGCCCGCCGGTCTCGACCTTCCAGCCGCCCTGCCCGTCCCGGTTGAGCAGGCATAACTGCAGATCGCTCCAGCCATTGAGGTGTTGCGCGGCAGCGCTGACCACCGCTTGGCGATCCGTCGCGGCAGTGAGTTTGCGCGACAGGTCGAGCAGTTCAGTGGTCTCTTCCTGGGTGTCGCGCAGGGCTTGCAATTGCCGACGCTGACGCGCCGCGAGGTTGCCGGTGAGCGCTGCCATCAACAGGAAGAACAGCAAGGTCAGCACGTCTTCTTCGCGCTGAATGCTGAAGGAAAAATTCGGCGGGATAAACAGGAAGTCATAGGTCAGAAACGACAGCGCGGCACAGGCCAGCGCCGGACCGAGACTGCTGCGCACCGCCACCAGCAGCACCGCCGCAAGGAACACCAGCGAGATGTTCGGCAGCGGCAGCACGCTCGACACTGCCCACGCCAGGGCGGTGGCCAATACGGTGGCGACCAGCGCCAAGGCATAGTCGAACCACACCAGGGTCAGCGCGTTGCGCGGGCGCGGTTGATGCTGTTGCTGATCGCTGTCGAGGACGTTGATTTCCAGCCCGTGAGCCTGACGCAGCAGGCGCGCCGCGAGTCCGCCGCCGAACAGACGCCGGCGTAAATGTGGCCGGGACTGGCCGACCAACACCAGGCTCGCACGGCGTTCGGCAGCATGCTGGATCAGGGTTTTCGCCACCTCACCGGCGCGCAGCAACACCACTTCACCGCCCAGGCGCTCGGCCAGTTGCTGAGCGCTTTGCAGGCGCAGGCGCGATTGCTCGTCGCGTACGCTGCCGTTATCGACATGCACCAGACTCCACGGTAAATGCCGGCGCTGGGCAACGCGACTGGCGTGGCGCACCAGGCGTTCGGCCTGCGCATCACCATCGACGCCGACCAGCAAGCGCCCGCGCACCGCCGGGGCCGCCTGACCGAGTTGGCGATAGCCTTGGGCGAGATCGTTATCGACCTGTGCGGCAGCGGTTTGCATCGCCAGTTCGCGCAATGCGGTGAGGTTGGTCTGGGTGAAAAACGCATCGATCGCCGCACGCGCCTGCTCCGGCACGTAGACCTTGCCTTCACGCAAGCGCTCGAGCAATTCGCGCGGCGGCAGGTCGATCAGCAGCAGTTCGTAAGCTTCTTGCAGCACCCAGTCCGGCAGGGTTTCGCGCACTTGCACACCGGTGATGCCGCGCACCTGATCGTTGAGACTTTCCAGGTGCTGGACGTTGACCGTGGTGAACACGTCGATGCCGGCGGCGAGCAGTTCCTGAATGTCTTGCCAGCGTTTCGTGTGGCGACTACCGGGCGCGTTGCTGTGGGCCAGCTCATCGACCAGCACCAGTTTCGGTTTGGCCGCGAGAATGCCGTCGAGGTCCATTTCTTCGAGCATCACGCCACGGTATTCCGAGCGCACCAACGCTTGCTGCGGCAAGCCGCCGAGCAGCGCTTCGGTTTCGGCGCGACCATGGGTTTCGACGACGCCAGCGATGACTTTCACGCCTTGGCGCAATTGCGTGTGGGCGGCCTGGAGCATGGCGTAGGTCTTGCCGACACCGGGAGCGGCGCCGAGGAAAACCTTGAGCCGGCCACGGCCGTCACGGGGCAGGTCTGCTAACAGCGCGTCGGCGCGGCCGGAGTCGCTCATGCTGGGAGTTCTCTCTTGCTGATGTTGATTCGGTGTTCGTTATGGCCCCTTCGCGAGCAAGCTCGCTCCCACATTTGGAACGCGTCCTCCTGTGGGAGCGAGCTTGCTCGCGAATGGCAACATCACAGAACTACAGTTTTTCCAGTGCCATGTTCAGCGCCAGCACATTCACCACTGGCGGTCCCACCAGCGGCTGTTCGGTATGCGCATCGAGCAGTTGCTGAAGAGTCGATACCGGCAAGTTTCGCGCTGCCGCAACTCGCGCCAGTTGATAGGCAATTGCCGCCGGTGGCAAGTGCGGATCGAGACCACTGCCGGAGGTGGTCAGCAGGGCCAATGGCACTGGGCCTTGGCCGGGAACCTGGAGTTTGTTGGCGTCGTCGATCACGCGGGTTGCCAGTGCCGGATTGCTCGGGGCCAGGTTGCTCGCGCTGCTGGAAACGGTCGCAAACGCACCGGCGGAGGGACGTGGATGAAACCACGCATCGCCGACAAAATCCTGCGCGATCAGCGACGAGCCGCGGACCTTGCCGTCGGCGTCTCGCACCAGGCTGCCATTGGCTTGGGCGGGGAATGCGACTTGCGCAACACCGGTCACCACCAGTGGATAGGCGACACCGGTGACCAGGGTCATCAGCACCAGCAGGCTCAGGGCCGGACGTATCATTGTGGACATTTCAAGATCCTCGAATTCGTTGGGCAAACTTTTGCGGGGGGTCAGGGAGATCTTTTCCCCCTCACCCCAGCCCTCTCCCCCAAGGGGGCGAGGGGGAAAGGGAGCCGATCTTTGTGCTTTTCAAGACCTGAGTTCGGCTCGGTATTTCAGGTCGATGTACCTCTGTTGAGCCACTCGGTCAGTCCCCTCTCCCTCTGGGAGAGGGTTAGGGTGAGGGGCTTTTTCCGGCCTCACACCAGATGCAGCGCCGTGAGCAACATGTCGATCGCCTTGATCCCCACGAACGGCACCAGAATCCCGCCCAGTCCATAGATCAGCAGATTGCGTCGCAGCAGCGCTGCCGCACTCGCCGCCTGCACGCGCACACCGCGCAGCGCCAGCGGAATCAGCACAACGATGATCAAGGCGTTAAAGACGATCGCCGAGAGAATCGCGCTCTGCGGACTGGTCAGTTGCATGATGTTCAGCACGCCCAGTTGCGGATAGATCGAAGCGAACAGCGCCGGCAGAATCGCGAAATATTTGGCCACGTCGTTGGCGATGGAAAACGTCGTCAGCGCACCGCGCGTCACCAGCAATTCCTTGCCGATCTGCACCACGTCGAGCAGCTTGGTCGGGTCGCTATCGAGGTCGACCATGTTMGCCGCTTCGCGGGCAGCCTGGGTGCCGTCGTTCATCGCCATGCCGACGTCCGCCTGAGCCAGCGCCGGCGCGTCGTTGGCACCGTCACCGCACATCGCGACCAGACGACCATCGTTCTGCTCGTGACGGATACGTGCGAGTTTTTTCTCCGGGGTGGCTTCGGCGAGGACGTCATCAACGCCTGCTTCAGCGGCGATGGCGGCAGCGGTCAACGGGTTGTCGCCAGTGACCATCACGGTACGAATGCCCAGTTTGCGCAGCTCGGCAAAACGCTCGCGAATGCCCGGTTTGACCACGTCCTTGAGGTGGATCGCGCCAAGCAATTTGCCGTCAGCGCAGACCAGCAACGGCGTGCCGCCGCTCTGGGCGATCTTGTCGATTTCCCGCGACAGGGCCGGAGCCAGATCCGAGCGTTTTTGGCCGAGGAAACTCAGCAGCGAATCCACTGCACCTTTGCGGTAGACACGGCCCTGATAGTCGACCCCGGACAAACGGGTTTCAGCGCTGAAAGGCACAGCGGTCAGGGTTTCCAGCGCCGGCTCAGGCTGCGGATGCAGACCACGCAGGTATTCGACGATGGATTTACCTTCAGCGGTTTCGTCAGCCAAAGAAGCGAACAGCGCACCTTCGGCCAGCTCGCGACCACTCACACCCGGCGCGGCATACACCGCACTGCAACGACGGTTACCGAAGGTGATGGTGCCGGTCTTGTCCAGCAGCAACACATGCACGTCGCCCGCCGCTTCCACCGCACGACCGGACTTGGCGATCACATTGAGGCGCACCAGACGATCCATCCCGGCGATACCGATCGCCGAGAGCAAACCACCGATGGTGGTCGGGATCAGCGTAACCAGCAGCGCCACCAGAAACACCAGCGGCAGGCTGCCGTTGGCGAAATGGGCGAACGGTTGCAGGGTCACGACCACCAGCAGAAAGATCAGGGTCAGGCCGATCAGCAGGATATCCAGCGCCACTTCGTTCGGGGTTTTCTGGCGTTTGGCGCCTTCGACCAGCGCGATCATGCGATCGAGGGTCGACTCGCCCGGATTGGCGGTGATCTGCACCAGCAACCAGTCGGAGACCAGACGCGTGTTGCCGGTGACGGCCGAGCGGTCGCCGCCGGACTCACGAATCACCGGCGCCGATTCACCGGTGATCGCCGCTTCGTTGACCGCCGCGATGCCTTCAATGACTTCGCCATCACCGGGGATCATCTCCCCGGCTTCGACGCGCACCACATCGCCTTTGCGCAGACTTGCCGCTGGCACAACTTGAAAGCTGCCGTTGGCCTGTTTACGCCGTGCGCTGAGGCCTTCGCTGCCCGCCTTGAGGCTGTCGGCGCGGGCCTTGCCGCGACCTTCGGCCAAAGCTTCAGCGAAGTTGGCGAACAGCACGGTGAACCATAGCCACAGGGCAATTTGCGCCGCCACGAAAGTCGGTACATCGGCGTCAGGAATGAAGCACAGCACGGTGGTGAAAATCGCCGTCAGCTCAACCACCAGCATCACCGGCGAACGTTTCAGTTGCCGTGGGTCGAGCTTGACGAAAGCTTGCACCAGCGCCGGCCGCCACAGGGCCGAGATCGCGGTTTTCGCTTGTTCCGGCGCCTTGACGGCAGCGGGTTTGATTGCGGGCATATTCATCATTCAGTCCTCAGAAGCCCATGCTCAGGTGTTCGGCAATCGGGCCAAGCGCCAGAGTCGGCAAGAAGGTCAGGCCGCCCACCAGCAAAATGGTCACGGTCAACAGGGTCACGAACAGCGGGCCATGAGTCGGGAAGCTGTTCTGGCCGATCGGTGCGGTTTTCTTCATCGCCAGGCTGCCGGCCAGAGCCAATACCGGGAGGATGTAGCCGAAGCGACCGATCAGCATGCCCAGACCCAGCATCAGGTTGTGGAACGGTGTGTTGGCACCCAGGCCACCGAACGCCGAGCCGTTGTTGGCGCTCGCCGAGGTGTAGGCGTAGAGCAATTGACTGAAACCGTGCGGGCCGGGGTTACTGATGGTCGCCGCAGCACTGGGAACCGCTGCGGCAATCGCACCGAGCACCAGCACGCCAACCGGCATGACCAGCAGGGTCACCACCAGCAATTGCACTTCGCGCGCCTGGAGTTTCTTGCCGAGGTATTCCGGCGTACGCCCGATCATCAGACCGGCGAGGAACACCGCGATCAGCACGTTGAGCAACATGCCGTAGAGCCCCGCACCGACGCCGCCGAAGATCACTTCGCCGACCATCATGTTGACCAGCGCGACCATGCCGCTGAGCGGGTTGAGGCTGTCGTGCATGCCGTTGACCGAACCGTTCGAGGCGGCCGTGGTGGTCACCGACCACAGCACGGTAGCGGTGGTGCCGAAGCGCGTTTCTTTACCTTCCAGCGGCGCGGTCTGTTCGACGGCAGCGTTGTTCAGGGTCGGGTTCGGTTGATATTCGGCCCACAGCGAGGTCGCGCCGCCGATCAGGAACAGCGCCAGCATGCAGGCGATGATCGCGCGGCTCTGACGCAGGTCTTTGACGTAGTGGCCGAAAGTGAACACCAGCGCCACCGGGATCAGAATAATTGACGAGACTTCGAACAGGTTGCTCCACGCGCTCGGGTTCTCGAACGGGTGCGCCGAGTTAACGCCGAAGAAACCGCCACCGTTGGTGCCCAGTTGCTTGATCGCAATCTGACTGGCCGCCGGGCCGAGCGGGATCACTTGATCAACGCCCTGCATCGTCACCGCATTCACATACTGCGCGAAGGTTTGCGGCACGCCCTGCCAGACCAGATACAGTGCCAGCAACAGGCACAGCGGCAGCAGACCGTAGAGGGTGGCGCGGGTCATGTCGACCCAGAAGTTGCCGAGGGTTTTCGTCGATTTGCGGCCGATGCCACGGCACAGTGCGACCAGAACGGCGAGGCCAGTAGCGGCGCTGACAAAGTTCTGCACGGTGAGGCCGATCATCTGGCTCAGGTAGCTCAGAGACGCTTCACCGCTGTAGGACTGCCAGTTGGTGTTGGTCATGAAACTGACGGCCGTGTTGAACGCTTGCGTCCATTCCATGCCCGGCAGATTTTGCGGGTTCAGCGGCAAGTGATCCTGGAACAGCAGAATCGCGAACAGTAGGAGGAAACCGGCGAGGTTGAAGGCCAGCAGCGCCAGCGTGTACTTCTGCCAGCTCTGCTCGGCGTTAGGATCAACCCCGGCGACGCGATAGCAACCGCGCTCGACCGGGCCGAGAACCGGCGTCAGCCAGGTGCGCTGACCTTCCATCACCTTGTAGTAGAAGCGCCCGAGGAACGGCGCCGGCAGCAAGACCACCGCAAAAAACGCGAGGATCAGCCAATAGTCATAACTGTGCATAGCCGCTCCTAGTTCCGATCCGCGCGCAACAGCGCAACCAACAGATAAATGAACAGCCCCACTGCCAACAGCAGTGACACCCCGTCCAGAACGCTCATGGAAGATCTCCGTGTTACGGCGTATTGCCGTGTGTGCAGGCATTGTCGGAAAGGAGGCTGTAAAGGAACGAGAGCGAGGGTGTTGGCTGTGCATAAAGAAAGCGTAAAGAGTGGATTTATGCCGGCGTTACAGGTGGGTTTTGCACCTTATGGGCG